>JAXDZY010000132.1:0-2819 GCA_034086685.1 Lachnospiraceae bacterium | reverse complement strand
GTCTACCAATCAGGTTCTTTTCGTTGTATAATGAGTTTGTCGTACAGGGTCACTTTCCTTTGTAATAGTTGTAGCAAGCTTATTATACATCAGAAAGTCCCTGTACGATATTTTTTATTCAAAAAGTTGTAAAGTGGTGTTATTTATAATATACTAGAATATACTGGCTGTTTTTGTTGTTTTTTATCAGAATTTACTGATTGATTCCACCTGAACGACTCTGCTCTGAACTGAACAGAATCAGCTTTTCAGATTATATATTACATAAAAAGGGGGAAGGTCTATGACAACACAGGATTATTATCATCTGACTTCACTTTACCGCTGTATTGACTGTGTCAATACACTGGACTCGGACCTGTTCATCACCCTCTGCGGCATTGAAAACTGTACACCCGGTAAAAAATACGGTCCCTGTCTCCGGGAAGGCTACCATATCCATTTCATACTGACAGGCAAAGGTTCCCTGCGCATAGAGGACCAGTACCGGAACCTGTCAGCAGGACAGATTTTCGTGCTTCCGGACGGAATTGAAACAGAATATCAGGCAGACCATGACGATCCCTGGCAGTATGCCTGGATCACCATTGACGGAAGAAATGCTCTTACCTGCCTCAAAGCCGCCGGTTTTGAAGATTCCTGGATCCGCGAATGCAACTGCAATCCGGACCGTTTTGTGGAAATCATCGACAGAATTCTTGGAATTACCGAATTAACCATGGTCAATGAGTTAAAAAGGAATTCCTATATGCATGAACTTCTTGCTCTTCTGGTTGAAACCAAAAGTCCGGAAAAAGAAGTCCGCCACGACTTTTCACCGGATGTATATGTCCAGTATGCGGTACAGTTTATTCATCTGAATTACTCCCACATCAAGGTGAACGATATCGCCAGATATATCGGTATCAACCGGTCCTATCTGACCACTATTTTTAAAAACAAGCTGAACGTGTCACCTCAGGAATATCTGGTTTCCTACCGTCTGAACAAAGGTAAGCAGCTTCTGCGCACCACTGATCTGTCCATTCAGGAAATTGCTTCACGCATCGGCTACGATAATCCCCTGACATTTTCAAAGATGTTCAAAAATGCCTACGGGAAAAGTCCCCGGTATTACCGTCAGGAAATCTGCGAAGAAAAATCCCGGGAACAGGCAGAATGACCCGGGAATAAAACTGCCGGTCCGCGGCTTTCCGGTCCGTGAACCGCAGTTTTTTATTTTTCCTGAGAATCCTCACCTTCTGCCGCAGAGATTTCCATTTTCTGAACAAAATTGCCGCATTCATCCACCTCCGGCAGATAAACCTTAAAATCAGGCAGCAGCATGTATGCTCCCAGCATGGCTATGGCTCCAAAACCGAAAAAGCACCAGATAAATGCATACAGCGGCTGCATCTGTGCATCTGTATAGGTCAGATACAGCGGGAACACATTAAAGAACAGCAGAATCAGTGTGCGTATGGGCTTCTTGACTGCAAAGAAAAGGGCATTCCGCATCAGATGCAGGATGGTGTCCGCAAAAGCAGCCATGGTGGGGAACAGATACAGAGTAATGGTCAGTGCAATAATTCCCAGTGCATAGATCGCATACATGAAATACTGCAGCATGCCGCCCATCTGGCGGCATATGGTCACATCCGCATAGCCGAAGATCACCAGTGCCAGAAGGACGATCCAGTAAATAGTTGCCTGCCTGAAATTATTTTTAAAGCCGGCCCAGAACTGCTTAAAGGGATTTATCACGCCGTCACCGCGCAGTGTCTTCAACATCACATGATACAATGCCACGTAGGATGCACCGATGGTCACCACCGGCAGGCTGAAAATAATAAACATCAGGTTTGCACCGATTATTATCCCGCAGCGGGTCATCAGCCTGCCAAAAGTACTGTCATTGTCCAGAAAAGCCTGTAACCTTTCACCCATATCTACTCTGCCTCCTCAAATATATAATCCAGAAATTCCTCTACAGCATCAATATGCTGTGCATACGAACCGATTCCCAGTACACAGCTGTCCGGATAAATCTCATATTCTGTCATAAGAATGCTGTCGCTGATATCGATACCCACAGGCACCCGGTCCGAACCGTAATCTTCATCGTAAGGCTCACACCAGACAAGCCGGTCTCCGTATTTTTCCATGATAGAAGCACATCTTTCATCGTTGAGATCCATCAGACGGCCCGTGGAACCCAGAGCCTCAAGAGATTCCTTCTCCATGGTAACAGCATCCAGCGTTCCCGCCTCCACATGTGCAACAAACATCTCATAGTATTCATTGCCTGCCGCTTTGCCTGATGCATAATCAAAATAGGAGAGATTGTTGAATTCGACATTTTTCACCGTGGTATCATAACCGGTATATTCCACATAACCTTTCCACAGGTCCGAATCATCACCCACATCTGCATAAGTATTGGTAAAAGTGATAAAAAACCAGTTTTCCTTCAATGCGGTCGTATAATGATAGGCTATATAACCGATCATAAATACTGCAAAAGCAATTCCGATGATCCAGAGATAGTAATACTGCCAGATATACTCCGCTTTCTTTCGGAATGTCTCCAGATTACGTATTTTCTCCTTTTCCCGCGAAAACCAGGATTTCAAACTGTCCATCATACAAACAAACACTCCTTTTCATCATTCGGCAGCACAGATACTGTTATATAACATGTGAACTACCCATTGTCTAAAGCCAATGGGCTTCCTGCTTCATCGACCTCGTAACCTACTATCTCCACAGGCGTTAATTCGGGCAGTTCCTGCCCTATGCGGATTTCTTTATGCGATCTGCCTTAATCCCTCAGCTAATAT
>JAXDZY010000129.1:0-21087 GCA_034086685.1 Lachnospiraceae bacterium | reverse complement strand
CGCATTCACAAGATTTTTCAAACATCAGAGCGCTTTCCCCAATTTTAAGAAAAAAGGCAGATCCGATGTGAAAATGTATTTTGTGAAGAATAATCCAAAGGATTGCGTCTGCGAAAGGCACAGGATTAAGATTCCGACATTAGGCTGGGTAAGACTGAAAGAAAAAGGTTATATTCCTGCTGCTAAAGACGGATGGAAAATTAAAAGTGGTACAGTTTCCATTAAGGCAGACAGATACTATGTATCCGTTCTGGTAGAAATTCCTGATGCCAGGACTGATAATAATAGGAATGACGGTATCGGTATCGACCTGGGACTTAAGGATTTTGCAATTCTTTCTAACGGTAAGACCTATAAAAACATCAATAAATCAGCGAGATTGAAGAAACTGGAGAAACAGCTGCGCAGAGAACAGAGGTGTCTCTCTCGTAAATATGAAAATCGAAAGAAAGGAGAAGTCACTCAAAGAGCAAATATACAAAAACAAAAACTCAAAGTACAGAAACTGCATCATAAAACGGACAATATCCGCACTGACTACATCAATAAGATCATAGCTGAGATCGTGAAAACCAAACCATCTTATATAACGATTGAAGATTTGAATGTATCAGGAATGATGAAGAACAGGCATCTTTCAAAGGCTGTTGCATCGCAGAAGTTCTACGAATTCAGAACCAGACTGAAAGCGAAATGCAATGAAAACGGCATTGAATTAAGAGTTGTTGACAGATTTTATCCATCTTCAAAATTATGTCATTGTTGTGGGCGGATTAAGAAAGACTTAAAAATTTCTGACAGAATCTACAGATGCGCATGCGGTTATGTGGAAGACAGGGATTTTAACGCAAGTCTTAATTTAAGAGATGCTGTGACTTACGAAGTTGCATAATCAGGCAAACGTAAGAATGTACCGAAGGCTATTTCGGGAATTTACGACTGCGGAGTGTACAGGAACTTGTAAGTAGCGTGTTACGCGTAACCGCAAAAGCATACACTACGAAACAGTAAGAAGTATCCGCGAGGACTTCAATTTCTCGATGTGTTAGGTATATTTAAACACATTTTGAGTGGCAGAATCTGCAACATAGCGGAAAGAAACAGAATGATGAAACAGACAGCAGAATGAAAACAAGATGGGTGTCATGCCTGTTCCGAAACTGGTAATTACCATGTCATTTCCAATCATGGTATCCATGCTGGTGCAGTCCCTTTATAATATTGTGGACAGTATATTTGTAGCCAGAATCAGTGAGGATGCGCTGACAGCCACGTCCATCACCTATTCTGCCCAGATGCTGCAGATCGCTGCGGCAGTCGGTACCGGTGAGACAATAACCCGACTTGGAACCGAATATCTGCAGATCTGTCAGATATTCAGTACAGGGCTGTTCCTGGGGACATTGACTCAGAGACTGCTCCAGGCAACCGGAAGAACTTTTTTCAGCATGCTGGCGCAGATGGCAGGTGCGGTAGTTAACATTATACTGGATCCTGTTATGATATTCGGTATGTTCGGATGTCCGGAGATGGGAATTGCCGGTGCTGCCATTGCAACCGTGATCGGTCAGTGGACAGCTGCCGTAATCGGCCTTATTCTGAATTATGTACAGAATAAGGAGATACATTTTGTATTCAGGCATTTCAGATTACATAAAGAAAGTGTGCTGGCAATTTACAGGGTGGGAGCTCCCACCATACTGACACAGGCATTCGGAAGCATTATGATTGCAGCCATGAACAGTATCCTGATCATGTTTTCTACCACTGCAGTGGCATTTTTTGGTGTATATTATAAACTGCAGAATTTTCTTTTTATGCCCATGAATGGTCTGGGGCAGGGGTCTCTTCTCATCGTGGGTTACAATTACGGTGCTGGCAACAGGGCACGGCTGAAGGAGACCTGCAGGGTCGCACTTACCACAGGCGTGGGAATTGCAGTTGTGGGGATGCTGATTTTCATGATTTTCCCCAGGCAGCTTCTGCTGATGTTTTCTGCAGGAGAAGCTATGATTCAGATAGGTGTTCCGGCACTTCGTATCATTTGTGTTTCCTGTATTCCCGCTTCTGCTACCATGATCATCGGTTATGTAATATCGGGGCTGGGAAATGGTCTGGTGAATATGATCGGAACGGCACTGAGGCAGCTGATTCTGCTGGTTCCGCTGGCCTGGCTGTTCGGAACACTGGGAGGTCTGGATATGGTATGGTTTGCATTCTGGATTTCTGAAATCGCGGCGGTGATCTTCGCTGTTGTATGTCTGAAAAAGACCATGAAAAAAATCGGATAACCTGAAAATGGAAATAAAAAAGCACGGTTTTACAATAGATTCTCATGCGGAATCTGTTATGAAATCGTGCTTTTTTCATCAGGATAAAACATCATTCAGCCGTTCAAAGAGATCAGAAACCATGCATCCGGTTGTTTCCGGATGAACGTAATCGGTGATGTGCTGGTCCACCAGGATCTGGACCTGTGCAGGAAAATCCTCGTCAGCGTCCCAGAAAAGAAGCTGCATAGGAACCTGGGGAAATGCATGGAACTGATAGGACAGATCCGCTTTTGTCTGAACCGGAGTACCATTCAGTTTTTTGCAGGCCAGCTCCAGCAGATCTGTTTTTCCGGAAAACTGTGTACAGAAAGAAGTAAACAGCAGGTCCTCACGCTGGTCATTTCGCGCGGCGCGTGTATCAAGCCGGCTGTTGGGAATCCATACACCACTGTTTTCAGGATGATCCTTCACATAATGAAGCAGATGATAGATAACCATGGATTCATTGAAATAAACACGGCCTGTCCAGCCGTTTTCACCTGGAAGCTCCGACTCCGGTTCCATCATATAAAGTTTACCTGCATGCTGATCCGGCAGGCAGGAAGTGCCGGAAAATGCTCCGGAGACAAACTGTTTTTTCTGTTTCGGCTGTTTCATCAGCTCCGATGATGTATCCGGTTCAGTCTGTTTCTCCAGAACTCCGTTTTTCAGATTCATCCGGTAGAAAGTCTGGAAATATCGTATGTAAAGATACATGTCATCTCTTTCCAGATTCAGAATTTTCATAACACGATCCGGATTATAGTCTGTAAATTCGCTGTGCCATTGTTTTTCAATCTCCTCATAATCGGACAGAAGATAATTTCTGATAGGCATGAAAATTAATACTCATTTTATCACCTCGGAATCTATGATAGAATCATAGTAGCACAGAGCCGGCGGGGATGTCAAAAAATATTGAGGAACATGCAACCGCTGCTGTTTTTTTACGGGATATAAAGTAAGAATGTTAAGGGAGGTAGTCCGGATGGAGGACAGCATGATTGTGGAGCTGTACTGGCAGCGTAATGAAGATGCAATTCGCGAGACGGAGGAGAAGTACAGCCGTTATCTGACAAAAATTGCCCATAATATCCTGGCTGATCCGGAGGACAGCAGGGAAAGCGTAAATGATACATATCTGAAGGCATGGAATTCCATGCCGCCTCATCGTCCGGGGGTTCTTTCCTGTTATCTTGCCAGAATCACCAGACAGCTGTCTATCGACATATTCAGAAAGAGAAAAAGCAGAAAGAGAATTTCTTCGGAGTATGCTGTTTCACTTTCTGAACTGGAGGAATGTATCGCTTACGGTAATACTCCGGAACAGGAGCTGGAGCTTCAGCTGCTGGCGGATGCCATCAGCAGATATCTCAATTCTCTGTCTGAACAGCCCCGAAACGTTTTTATCTGCAGATATTTTTTTATGGATTCCGTTAAGGAGATTGCTGTGTCTCAAAATGCCAGCGAATCAAAGATCAAAAGTATGCTGCACCGGACAAGAAAAGGTCTGAAAGCATATCTGGAAAGGGAGGGATTTTTTATATGAAACCGGAAAATATCAGTGACGCAATGGGATATATAGAGGATGAACTGGTTGTCTCTGCGGGAGAATCCAGAAACAGGAAAAACAATAAAAAGAAGAGGCCGCATATCCGTCCGGGTCTGGCGGCTGTAGCGGCCTGTATCTGTCTGGCAGCGGCGGGCATTTTCTGGTCGGGACTTGTGTTTATTCCAAATGAGGATGCGGCAAATGGCGGTTCGGAAAAAGAGTTTTCGGCACGTGAAGATGTCACAAACAGCAGTGCCGCAGATGAAAGCAGTGCTCAGGTAAAAATCCTTGCAAAAGCTCAGTATCCGGAAATGATACAGTGCCCCGATATGGAAACGTTTACCAATGAGATAACGGGTGAAGTTGATGATGAAGCCTATATGAAGGAATATGATGCATGGTGGGAGAGCCGGAAAAAACAATTATCCGGACAGGAGGACAGGGAAAGTCTGAAAAATTTTGTATATCAGACACAGCAGCAGTTTTTAAAAACTGAAGATGGAAAGAACAGTGTGTATTCTCCTCTGAATATTTATATGGCACTGGGGATGCTGGCGGAGGTTACGGATGGAAACAGCCGTGAACAGATACTGGAACTTCTGGGTACAGAGGATATGGATGTGCTGCGGGACATGATTACTTCCATATGGAATTCCAATTATTGTGATGATGGTGTGGTAACCAGTATTCTGGCCAATTCTCTCTGGCTGAATGAGGATATCGATTTTGTCCAGTCCACGCTGGATACGCTGAAAGATGTTTATTATGCTTCCTCCTATCAGGGGACAATGGGTTCTGATGAGATGAATCGGGAACTGCAGAACTGGCTTAACGAACAGACAGGGGATCTTCTGAAGGATCAGGCAGGAAAAATCGAGCTGGACAGCACAACGGTAATGGCCCTGGCCTCTGCTGTTTATTTTAAGGCCGGATGGTCGGATGAATTTTTCGAATCCAATACGAAAGAAGGTATTTTCCATTCCGGTCAGGGAGATGTAAAATGTGATTTTATGAATCAGACCCTGTTCGATTATTATTATCGGGGAGAACATTTTTCAGCCATAAGAAAGGGACTCCATGACCGGGAAGGTATGTGGCTGATTCTGCCGGATGAGGGAACGCAGGTGGAAGAACTTCTGGAAGACCGGGAACTGCTGGAACTTTATTTTTCCGGAGGAGAATGGGAAAACAGTGAATATAAGGAAATCAATCTGTCCATGCCCAGGTTTGATGTGTCATCTGATATGGATCTTTCACAGGGACTGCAGGCATTGGGAATCACGGATGTATTTGACATGGAAAAATCGGACTTTACTCCCATGACCAGAGATACAGATAAGATTTATTTATCAAGATCCAGCCACGCGGCCCGGGTTATGGTAGATGAAGAAGGATGTACGGCAGCAGCCTTTACTGTGGTGTCCCTGGAGGCAGGAGAAGGATGGTCGGGTGATAAAGTGGATTTTGTACTGGATCGTCCCTTTCTGTTTGTGATCGAAGGAATCGGCGGAGATCCTCTTTTTGCAGGAGTAGTAAATCAGCCCGAAAACTAAACCGGCAGAGGATCAAACCGTCTGAAACTGTTCCCGGATGTTTATGTGAAAATCAGGATTTCACATGGGACAGAGAGCTGTGGATTGTGATATACTGTAAAATAATGTTTACAGTTATTGTACATGCAGAATAAAAGAAAGCCGGGAAGAGAAATGAAATGTGCAGCAGGTAAGAAAAATTCGATTACACAATATGAGAAGATGACCATGACACCTGTTCCAGCGCTGGTGGTGCAGCTGGCGGTGCCTACAATTATCAGTATGCTGATAACCAATGTCTACAATATGGTGGATACGGCATTTGTGGGAACACTTGGCAATAGTGCCAGCGGTGCCGTGGGCATAGTTTTTGGATTCATGTCCATATTGCAGGCGGTGGGTTTTATGTTCGGACAGGGATCCGGCAGTATTATATCCAGAAAGCTGGGAATGCAGGATGAGGAGACAGCTGCTTCACTGGCGTCCACGGGATTTTTCCTGGCGCTGGGTTTTGGTGCGTTGATTGGGATTGCGGGACTGATCGGGCTGGAACCGCTGGTCATGCTTCTGGGCAGCACAGAAACCATTGCTCCGTATGCAGAAACATATATCAGCTGTATTCTGGCAGCAGCTCCGTTTATGGTTTCCAGTTTTGTGCTGAATAATATTCTCAGGTATGAAGGGAAATCGATTCTGGGACTGATCGGGCTTATGACAGGCAGTATTCTGAACATCTGCGGAGATGCTCTGTTTATGTTCGGATTTCATATGGGAATCTTCGGTGCAGGGCTTTCCACAGCTTTGTCTCAGACAGTCAGCTTCTGTATTCTGCTCAGTATGTTTTTAAGGGGAAAGACCCAGTGCAGACTTTCCATCAGAAGAGTTTCATTGAAGGCGGATCTGCTCCTTGATATTGTTGAAACCGGTCTTCCCAGCATGCTGAGGCAGGGGCTTACCAGTCTGACGACCGTGCTTCTGAATGCGCAGGCTGCTGTTTACGGTGATGCGGCGATTGCGGCCATGAGTATTGTGTCAAGAATTATCATGTTTGTTTTTTCTATTGCAATCGGAATCGGTCAGGGATTTCAGCCGGTCAGCGGCTTTAATTACGGAGCAGAGAAATTCAGCCGGGTACGCAAAGCATTTGCCTTTACTCTGGCACTTTCAGAGGCAATGCTTATTGTGATGACGGTCATTGTGATGCTGTTTTCCGGCGAACTGATTCAGGTATTCCGTGATGATGCTCAGGTAATTGAGATCGGAACCCGGGCACTGCGGCTGCAGTGCATTGCTCTTTTGATTCTTCCTCTGAGCATGGTAACGGAGATGCTGCTTCAGAGTACAGGGCAGAAATTCAGTGCATCCCTGCTGTCATCGCTGCGCAGCGGCATCTTTTTCATCCCGGCACTGCTTCTTCTTGCCAGATACCGTGGTCTGGCAGGGATACAGGAGGCGCAGCCGTTTGCTTTTGTTCTGTCCGGATTTACGGCTGTTTTCTTTGCCGTAAATTTTTTCAGAAAGCTTCCAGGAGAGGATCGGCAGATTTTATAAATTTACTTATTTGTATATACTCCGACGCAAAAGTACGGTATAATAAAAAATACGACTTTTGTCGGAAGTAATATAAATGGGGGGAAATTTATGCTGAAACAATTATTTGCGCCTGTTGATATGACAACAGGTACGCCATGGAAGGGAATCGTGGCTTTTTCCGTTCCGATGCTCATCGGCAATATCGCTCAGCAGCTGTACAACACTGTGGACAGCATTGTGGTTGGACGGTATGTAGGAGACAATGCACTGGCAGCTGTGGGGAGTGCGGGACCTCTGCTGAACCTGCTTCTGGTGCTTTTTGTGGGAATTTCCGTGGGCGCCGGTATTATGGTATCCCAGTATTTCGGGGCCAGACTGCGCAGCGAACTGTCGGAAACCATCGGAAACTGTGTTACGCTGACTGCCATCTCATCTCTGCTGCTGATGGTCTGTGCTCCGCCTGTTATCCGGCCCATGCTGAAGTTTCTGAATACACCGGACAGTATCCTGGACTGGTGCACTTCATATCTAACTATTCTGATGATCGGTATTGCAGGTATGGCATATTATAATATTCTGGGCGGTATCCTGCGGGGGCTGGGAGATTCTTTTTCCGCTCTTGTATATCTGTTGGTGGCTACTGTTCTGAATATCGGTCTTGATCTGCTGTTTGTGGCGGTTTTCCGCATGGGAGTATCAGGCGTGGCACTGGCAACGGCCATTGCACAGGGTTTTTCCGCGGTTCTTTGTTTTCTGAAGCTGGCCCGCATGACGGATATATTTGATTTTAAATTCAGATATCTGAAAATAAGCAGAAAACATGCATTTACCATTATCCGTCTGGGACTTCCCTCGGGACTGACCCAGGCAATTCTGTCATCGGCCATGATCATTGTGCAGTCTCTGACCAACAGCTTTGGTGAAATGTTCATTGCAGCCAATGTTATTGTCATGCGTGTGGATGGATTTGCCATGATGCCGAATTTCTCTTTTGGTACAGCTATGACCACTTATGCCGGTCAGAATGTGGGCGCCGGGGAGTATGAGCGGGTGGTTAAAGGCGCCAGGCAGGGAACGTATATTGCCATGGGCGTATCAGCTGCCATCACAGCGCTGATCCTGATCTTCGGAAAATATCTGATGGGTATCTTTACGGAGACAGAGGAACTGGTGGATCTGAGCATGCGTATGATGAGAATCCTGGCAGCAGGTTATATCGCCATGGCGGTTACTCAGAGTCTGTCAGGTGTTATGCGTGGAGCAGGAGATACCATGACTCCCATGTGGATATCCATGATTACTACCATTGTAATTCGGGTTCCGGTGGCATACGGAATATCCTGGCTTACCAGAACTCCGCAACTGCCTCATGGTCGGTGTGAATGTGTGTTCATTTCGCTGCTTGTATCATGGACACTGGGAGCAGTTCTTACCTTTATTTTCTATCGCAGGGGCAAATGGAAAGAGAAAGCGATAAAGTAGAGGAATTGCTGTTCGGACTTCGTCGGTGGAGAGCAAAGATGAGCGGCCCCACCGGGAATGAAGTGCGAACAGTGGTGGGAGAGATTACATATTGATTTGATATTTGATAGGGTATCCTTATTCGGGTTCCGCTTCCCGTTCAAATACAACAGGCAGTTCGTTGTTGGTCAGCGTGATGGAATGGTCATCATACGTATACTCCATCGTCAGCTCAGAACCGTCATCCGATAATTTCCAGTCGGTGGGCAGCTCTTCGAAGAGGTCTGCATCGATTTTAATGGTAAGGCTGGAGTCGGTCATTGATATGATTTCACCTCTGACACCGGGATTGCCGGCTGCTGCATCGTAGATGGAAAAGTCATAGGGAGCGTCGTCATTGCTTCCGATGTAGAGATGCCACCAGTCCCCGATCGTATCGGTTTCCACCACATTATAGTCACCTTTCACATTTTTAAAAGCAGTTTCGTCCACATCGGAACTGCTTTTTTTTGGGCCTGAACAGCCTGCAGCCACTATCATGAGCAGGCACAGGACAATGCAGCATAAAATTGATCTTCTTTTCATAAAATTCATCCTTCTTTTTTAGAATCAATGGAGCAGCCCGGTATTGCCGGACGGCTTCAGATAAATAGGTTTGTGCTTATCAGAAGTATAAAGCAGACAGCCGTGTTTTACAACCTCTGATTGACAGGATTTTGTTTCAGGGAGTGAAAAACAGGTTATTAAGGTATAATAGATGCTGTTCAGAGCCTGTCCGGGAAATAGTGATTGTGAGGCATAATGACTGTGATATTCTGTACGGGGACGCGCTCTCGCTCAGATCAAACGCAGCGGATGCTAACCTCGCAGACCTTCAGGAGAAGGTCCGCTCGCTAAGCACCGGCGTTTTCAATGGTCCCCTTTACAGGACACCACAGTCATTATGCCGCTGCAGGTTATCATTTTCCCGGACAAAAGTGCTGAACGGCAATAACAGTACAAAAAAATATTGTTTTCTGAACGGTTTACAGATCAAGTTTGAATATGATAAGATGAATCAACTAATATGCGAAAAAAGGAAGAAAGAATATGACAGAGATTCATACTAATGAAGAAGATTTAAAAAATGTTATTAATGAAGCTGTAGAAGATTCTGTAGATCGCGCATTTAAAAAGTATAGAAGATCAGTGTTTCGTCCATATATTAAACTGCGTAAGATAATTGTCTGGTGCGTTGTTATTGGTTTAGTGGTAGGTATTGGAGTATACTTACATGACAGAAATACAGCAAGTGAAAAGGTTGCCGCTGTTGAAAATCATGATTTGACATTAGATAATAATGGGATTTTTGGATTCACAGTTGCAGATTTTGAGAAACCTGTTTTAGGTGAAGCTGTACGTAACAGGTTGTTAATTGTGGAAGAACAAGAGGTGTATGTTAATAGCACAATAACAGAAACAGGTTTATTTAATCTGGGTGTATTTAATAAGCAGCAGGCGCTTACAATACATGGAACGGGTCAGTATACGATTGATTTAACGCAGGTTGATAAGGATGATCTTTCTCTGAATGAAGATACCTGTGAACTTACAATTCAAATTCCACATGCAGAGTTACATAAAGTAATTTTTGATCCTTCTCAAACAGAAATTGGCGATACAAAAAAAGGCTGGTTTGCTTTTGGGGATATCAAAATGACCACAGAACAGCAAAAGGAGTTTGAGACAAACGCAAAAGAGAAACTGGAAGAAAAACTGAGCGAGGCACAATGCTTCGAAGAAGCCGACAGATTTGCAAAATTATCTGCATATGAGACATATCAGCCTATTGTTGAAACAGTTTCGCCAGTGTATAAGGTAACTATAGAATTTCAGTAGTTTATAAATGAGATGCAGGAGGAAATATATGGGCAAAGTAATATTTCTGGATGTAGATGGTACACTGGTGGATTATGAGGGACGTTTGCCGGAGTCGGCGGTGAAGGCGGTTCGTCAGGCAAGGGCGAATGGACACCGGGTTTATATCTGCACCGGGCGCAGTAAGGCGGAGGTGTATCAGGAGCTGTGGGATATCGGCCTGGACGGAATGATCGGCGGCAATGGAAGTTATGTGGAGGATCACGATCATGTGGTGATGCATCAGCTGATCACCGGTGATCAGTGCCGCCGGATCGTGGACTGGCTTCACGGACGAGGGCTGGAGTTTTATCTGGAGAGCAATAACGGTCTGTTTGCCAGCGAGCATTTTGAGACCCGGGGAGAACCGGTGATACAGCAGTACTGCAAACGGAAAGGCAAGGATAGCGCTGATAAAATAACGATTCGGCAGGTATTTCCCGAGATGATTTTCGGCGGGGAGCTGTACCGGGATGATCTGAATAAAGTCAGCTTTATTGGAGATTAAAGCTATGGCGGATTACATCACAGATGATGTGGAAGCAGATGGACTTTACAATGCGTTTGTGCATCTGGGGCTGATCTGATTTATGTGACCGAATATAAAAATTTGTGTGACAGAGTGTAAAAAGGCCGTGCGGGTTAAGCATTTTGCAGCTTGCACGGCCTTTTTTTGGGGTATTAGTATGGAATTAATCTGGCGGTAAAAATTAAGGGTTAACGGTTCATCTCCAGCTGGGGCCCTTTTGATTTATGGGCTGCGATGACGGAGGCGATTTCGTCTGCGTCCGTGCAGGGCAGGTCACCGGGGATGGTGTTTTTCACGGCGCTGATGGCGTTGCCGTATTCCAGCGCCCGCTGATAATTGTCCGGTTCAGACAGGATTCCGTAGAGAAGGCCGGCGATGTAGGAGTCGCCGCTGCCGATGCGGTCAACGACCTCGATCCTGTCGTAGGGTTCTTCTTCGTAAAATGTATCATCTGACGCATCGTAGAGGAGAGAACCGAAAGAGTGGATTGTGGGACTGTGGACGGTTCTCTGGGTGGAGGCTACCACGGAGATGGGATAGTCCCGGGTAAAGCTCTTCATAATATCTCTTGTGTCGCCTTCCTTCAGGAAAGTCAGGCGCGCAGTGCTGTCCGAGCAGAAAAAGATGTCCACCAGAGGAAGAATTTCCTCAATACAGGCTTTTGCTTCCGCGCCGCTCCACAGGTTGCCTCTGAAATTCACATCAAAGGAAATCAGGGTACCATTTTCTTTGAAGCGTTTCATCAGTTCGATGGCTGTTTCGCGGCACTGTCTGCCCAGGGCCAGGGTGATGCCGCTGGTGTGGAAGCATCTGGCAGAGGAGAAGAGGCTTTCGTCAAAATCGGAGGGTGTGATTTTGTTGACGGAAGTGTTCTTCCTGTCATAGACCACCTGAGGTTTGCGCGGGTGGGAAGCCTGCTCGTAATAATAGATACCGAGACGGGCATCGTTTTCACGGTCGGATGTCAGCCAGGTATCATCAACTCCGCTCTGGCGGACAAAATTGCGGACCCAGGCTCCCATGGCGTTATCCGGTATTTTGGAAATGATACCGGTTTTCACACCCAGCTGTGCAGCTCCGGAGGCTACATTCAATTCTGCGCCGCCCAGGTACTTGTTAAAACTGCTGCACGCTGAGATCCGTTCGTAACCGGGAGGAGAGAGCCTGAGAAGAATTTCTCCCATGGTAAGCAGGTCATAAGAGCGTGAGCCTGCCGGTTTCAGATTTAAACTCATAAGATGACCTCCTTTTAGCCGCGGATGCTTTTTACCAGTTCGGCTGCCTGTCTTGTCAATGCTTCGATTTCGTCGAATTTTCCGTTATTGATCAGGTCGCCTTTTACCATCCAGCTGCCGCCGCAGCAGATGATCCTGGAAAATTCCAGGTAGTTTTTCAGGTTGTCCGGGTTGATACCTCCTGTGGGCATGAATTTCAGCATGTTGTAGGGGGATGCCATGGCTTTCAGCATGGCAACTCCTCCGGACTGTTCTGCGGGGAAGAATTTTATGGTTTTTAATCCGCGTTTTACAGCCTGCGCCACTTCGGAGGGGGTAATGCAGCCGGGAAGCACGGGGATCTGTTTTTCCAGGCAGTAGTCCACGATTTCCGGATCAAAACCGGGGCTGACAATAAATTTTGCACCGGCAGCTACTGCACGGTCTACCTGCTGCGTGGTAAGAACGGTTCCGGCTCCTACCAGCATTTCCGGGTAATTTTCGTTCATGAGGCGGATAGATTCTTCAGCAGCGTCGGTACGGAAAGTGACTTCCGCACAGGGCAGACCGCCTTTTACCAGTGCATCGGCAAGAGGCAGCGCGTCTTCGGCACGCTCCAGAACGACAACGGGGACTACACCAAATTCATAAAACTGTTCTTCAAGAGTTTTCATAACATGATATCCTTTCTGGTCAGTTGATGCTGACAGGTTGATGTCAGCAGGTTGATATTGCAGATTGATACTGCAGTCTGATGCTGTGCACTGTTTACCATTCCAGATAAGCACCTTTCATGGGGCTGGCAGCGTGTTCGCTGAACATGCGCAGAACACCTTTCTGATATCTGGGTTTTCTGGGTTTCCAGTTTTTGCGGCGTTCGGTCAGTATGGTTTCGATTTCTTCCGGAGATTTTCTGACACCGTTAATTCCGATAATATTTAATTTTCTTGCCATGACATCGATTTCGATCAGGTCGCCTTCTTCCACTAGAGCGATGGGGCCGCCGTCAACGGCTTCCGGACTGCAGTGGCCGATGACAGGGCCGGTGGAAGCACCGGAGAAACGTCCATCGGTGATCAGGGCAATGCTTTTTCCCAGTTCCTTATCGCTGCTGATGGCTTCGGAGGTATAGAACATTTCCGGCATACCGCTTCCTTTGGGACCTTCGTAGCGGATAAATATGGCATCGCCTTTCTGGACCTTGTGCTGAAGAACGGCTTCCAGACATTCTTCTTCGCTGTCAAAGGGTCTTGCCCGCAGGACAGCCTGAAACATTTCCTTCGGGCAGGCGGTGTGCTTGATGACAGCGCCTTCCGGTGCCAGATTGCCGCGGAGGATGGCGATGCTGCCGTCGGTTCCGATTGCCTGGTCGTAGGGACGGATAATATCCTCTTTTTTCAGAGAAACATTGTAGCGTTTATTGAATTCCTGAAGCCATTTATCGCAGCGTTCGTAGAAACCGTTGCGCTTTAATTCGTCCAGATTTTCTCCCAGCGTTTTTCCGGTCACAGTCATCACGTCAAGGTGCAGATGGTCCCTGATTTCTTCCATAATGGCGGGAACGCCGCCTGCGTAGTAGAAGCATTCAGCAGGCCAGTGCCCTGCGGGGCGGATGTCCAGAAGATAGTGGGCATTACGATGCAGTCTGTCAAAGGTGTCTCCGGTGATTTCAATGCCGAATTCGTGGGCGATGGCAGGAATATGCAGCAGACAGTTGGTGCTGCCGGAAATTGCCGCATGGACCAGAATGGCATTTTCAAAACTATCCATGGTAATGATGTCGCTGGGACGCATATTGGGCATGGAAGCAAGCTTAACGGCCTGTTTTCCTGCTTCTTTTGCGTAATTCAGCAGGTCGGGGCTGGTGGCGGGCATCAGCGCGCTGCCGGGAAGGGCAAGGCCCAGGGCTTCTGCCATGATCTGCATGGTAGAGGCGGTTCCGATAAATGAGCAGGCACCGCAGCTTGGGCAGGCATTGCATTTTGCCCAGTTCAGCTTATCTTCATCGATTTCACCGCGCTGGTATCTGGCGCTGTACATACCAAGCTGTTCCAGAGTCAGCATTTCGGGGCCTGCATTCATGGTGCCGCCGGGTACCACAACAGCGGGGATGTCAACTCTTGCCAGTCCCATAAGGTTTCCGGGCAGGCCTTTATCGCAGCTTGCCAGATAGACACCGCCATCGAAAGGCGTTGCATTGGCGTGGATTTCAATCATATTGGCAATCATTTCGCGGCTTACAAGGCTGAAATTAATGCCGTCGGTCCCCTGACTTTCTCCGTCACAGATATCGGTGCAGTAATATCTGGCTCCGTGGCCGCCTGCTTCCTCGATTCCTTTGCGGACCTCTTCCACCAGAATGTTCAGATGGCCGCTGCCGGGGTGGCTGTCGCCGTAGGTACTTTCGATCATAACCTGAGTTTTAGATAAATCTTCCGGTTTCCAGCCTGTTCCGATACGAAGAGGATCCAGTTCCGGAGCTAATTCACGCATTTCCTGACTTTTTAACATGATGATGACCTCCTTGTTTTTGACTTTATGCAAAGAACGAGATAATTAAAGCTACTATAAATCCGGTGCCGCCCACAAGCGTTTCCATGATGGTCCAGGTTTTTAATGTGGTTTTTTCATCGATTCCGATCAGGGATTTTACCAGCCAGAAACCGGAGTCGTTAAAATGGGAGCATACGGTTGCGCCGCCTGCTACCGCTGCTGTAACGCAGGCAAGGTATAAAGGTGACAGAGATGAAATTTCGGGCATGGCCGCGATGATGCCTGCAGCCATGGTCATGGCAACTGTGGAGGAACCTACGCAGATACGAACCAGAGCAGCAACAATAAATGCTACGATTACGATGGGAAGATTTGCGGAGGATACGGCATTGCCGATGACTTCACCCAGGCCGGAGTACTGAAGCATGTAGCGGAGAACGCCGCCGCAGGCGGTAACCAGCAGAATCAGGCCGGTGGGTTCCAGAGATTTTGTCATGATTTTTTCCAGTTCCTGCAGATTGTATCCGTGTCTGAGACCCAGAACGAACATGGCGACTACAGTTGCAATCAGAAGAGCTACGAAAGGTTCACCGAGGAAGGCGAAAATGGGAGCAACACCGCTCAGAGCGGGAACCACACCGGAAACGGAGTCCAGAATGATCAGCACCAGAGGAATCAGGATGATACCGACAATGGTCCAGAAATTGGGGAGTTTTGAAGTGTCAATATCGTCCTGTTCAGCAACATGATCCGGCACGGGAACCATATATTTATTGCCGCAGATGGAACCCCAGATGGGACCTGCCACGATCATGGCGAAGGTACCGCAGAAAATGCCGACCATGATAACCCAGCCCAGGTCCACGTTCAGCATGGTTGCTACCAGTACGGGACCGGGTGTGGGAGGGATAAATGCATGTCCGACTGCCAGACCTGCCAGCAGAGGAATCGCATAGAAAAGGGAAGAACGTTTTGTTCTCTTTGCCAGTGAGAACGCCAGGGGGATCAGGATGATCAGACCGGCATCGAAGAATACCGGCATGGCGATAACCAGACCTGTGATACCCAGCGCCCATGCAGCTTTTTTATCACCGAAACGTCTGACCATGGTAACTGCCAGTGTCTGGGCACCGCCGGATGCTTCCAGAATGGCGCCGAACATGGAACCGAGGCCTACCAGCAGGGCAATTCCTTTCAATGTGTTGCCGATACCGTCATTAACGGCAGTTACAATGTCTTCAAATGGCATACCTGCCACAAGACCGATGGTAATGGCACCGATCAGAATGGAAACCATAGCCTGAATTTTAAATTTGATAATCAGTACCAGCAGCAGTACGAGCCCGATCAGAGCTGCGATCACCAGTCTGGTGGGATCCAGTGCAGTTGCAGTGTTTGTCATAGTATTAACCTCCTGAAATAATGATTGTTCAGAGCCGGTCCCGCCCTTTGGGATTTGTAATTGCCGGAAGCTTTCCGGTTCTGAACAGATACAAGTTTTCTTTTGTTCTCCTCATATACATCAGACGTCTTATGTTATGTATGGCTTTATTATAAATAACAGGAGTAATTTTGTCAATACATCAGATGACTTTAAAAGCGTTTCTGCTATTTGCACAAAAAACAGTGATAGAATCAGGAAATAAACGCTTGATTTTGTTGAAAACACACAGGATATGGTTTTTTCGGTGATATGGTGGAATAAAAAAGAGGCAGATACATCAGATGTATCTGCCGTAAATCACGGGAAATCAATGGGAATTGTTATCCGGATCTGCTGTTGCGGACAGTGTTTTTTCTGCCGCGGACTCGTCCGGGTCTTCAATCATCTTCATAATCATCTGACGATTGTAAGTCAGATGCATGACCATGGCACATTTGGCACCAACTGCGTCGCCTCTGGCGATGGAATCTACGATAGCCCGGTGGGTTTCAATGGTTTCCTTCATCAGGGTCCGGTGAGTCAGGTTGGCAAAGGTAACGACAGCAGTATGAATAACAGGGATCAGAATCTCCACTACCTGATTTCTGCTGCATCTGGCGATACAGGTGTGAAATTCCACATCCTTATGGGTATGGTCCTCGCCGTTCAGATAGGTTTCCTCCACGGCATCGCACGATGCGGTCAGTTCTTTAATATCCGCATCTGTTGCGTGTTCGCAGGCCATAACCGCAATTTCAGGTTCCAGCAGCAGGCGCACATCAAAAAGATCGAGGGCCAGCTTGTATTTATCCTGGATACTGCCAAAACCCAGCGGATCTTCCTCCGGTGTACTGGTACTGATGACATAAGTGCCGGAACCCCTGCGAACCTCGAGAATTCCTTTGGATACCAGACCTTTCACTGCTTCACGGATCGTACTTCTTCCCACACCGAATTTCTCTGCCAGGTCAAATTCATTGGGAATTTTCTCGCCCACATTCACCGGTTCCTGCAGAATGTACTGCAGCAGCTGCTCCTCCACCTGGGAACCGAGAAGCTTTTTATTCATTTTCTCAAAACGATACATAAATGTCTCCCTTTGTTTTATTCGAAACGTAAGTCATCATACGAATTGTAACGCAGGTGAGCGGGAAAATCAACTGCCTCCAGATGATATTTCTGCAGAACCTCTTCGGCGCGTTTCAGGTCGTTCAGCAGCGTGTTGTGAGAAACGTAGATGCTGTTCTCAATATCGTACAATGAGATGGAACGATGCTGATTCAGAAGCAGAAGAATCAGCTGATTAATACGTTCACTCTGGTAATTCATGGCGGTATTGGTAAACTGCTGGTACAGCCGTTCTTTCAATTCTGTAAAATCAAGCGGATCGTTTACAATAATCCGGCTTCCTTTGGGAGCTGCCGACTGAAAAGTCAGAGCCGTTTCCCCGGACAGCTCTTTTTTGATCAGCTTGATGTCATTCTGGATCGTGCGCAGACTGACCTGGTGCTTATCGGCAAAATAGGACGCAGTCATATAAGTATCCGCATTTTCGCAGAGTTCCAGAACAATTTCTATTTGTCGTTGATTAAACATAAATAATTTCCCCAGTATTGATTTCAGTATAACACGGGTAAACTCCTGAATTCAATTGAAAAATGGACGAAAAAGAATTACGGCATGATACCGCAATTCTTTTTCTGTGTGGATATATCTGAATGGATATTTACGTAATGGATATTGGTGTGGGCAGGATCGTATTTTATGCGTTGATGATGGTAACCAGTTCTTTAGCCTTTCTGCTTACATTTTCAGCGGCTTTTACACTGAGGCTGATCACATCGTGGGCATTGTGATTTGCTTCGTATGCTTCGCCGAAGGTGCGGATGAACTCCTTACGCAGATCTGAACCGTAATTGATTTTCAAAAGACCGCATTTGCGTGCTTTCTGAATCGTTTCAAAGGGAATGCCGGAACCGCCGTGCATAACCAGCGGTACCGGTGAAATGTCTGCAATTGTCTGGAGGAGATCCAGATCCACGTTGGGAGTCAGGTCGAGACCGTGTACATTGCCTACAGATACAGCCAGAAGATCGCAGCCGGTTTTTGTAACGAATTCTTCTACCATGGCAGGATCGGTTTTTGCATCGGCTTCATTTACAATATCTTCTTCCTTTCCCTGAAGGGCGCCCAGTTCCGCTTCAACGGGGATATTGTAGAAGTGGCAGTACTGAACGGAGCGGATTACTTCTTCCACATTTTCTTTAAAAGGAAGAGAAGATGCGTCGATCATGATGGAAGTAAAGCCTGCATCAACACATGCTTTTACATCTTCGTAGCTTTTGCCGTGATCCAGGTGCAGTCCGATGGGGGTGTCGTATCTGTGAGCATTTGCTGATGGAAATATCAGCGGATGACAAGGTTTATCAGATAAATAACTGACAAAAGAAAGGAAGAAATATTATGACAATTGTACAGGCTATTCTTTGTGGTTTACTGTACTGGGTTGCGGAGGCAAACCTCCCGTTTGTTTCCCTGTGGGTTTTGCAGCGTCCTCTGGTCTGCGGCTGTATTACAGGCCTGATTCTGGGAGATCCCATCACCGGCGCAGTCATTGGAGGAACGATCAACCTGGTTTATCTCGGATTTATTTCAGCCGGAGGTTCCATGCCTGCCGATATGGCTCTTGCCGGAATTCTCGGTACAGCTTATGCAATTACCGGTAATCTGGATGCGCAGACAGCGCTGGCCATCGCTGTTCCTCTGGGACTTCTGGGAACAATCGTATGGTATCTGCGTATGACTTTTGACTCGGTTTTTGTACATATGACAGACCGGTATGTGGCAAAAAGCAAATTCAATATGATGTATCTATCCACGGTAATACTGCCGGAGCTGTTTGCAGCTGTGATCTGCGTGATTCCCGCAACACTGGCAGCATATTTTGGAGCTTCCTATATCCAGAGCTTTATTGACCTGTGTGCAGGAAGACCCATGCAGATCTTCCAGGTAATCGGCGGACTGATGCCCGCTCTTGGTATTGCAATCACTCTGCAGTACATTTTCAAAGGAGAGGCAAAGCTGTTCCTGTTCCTTGGATTTATGGTTGCTACCTGTACCGGTCTGACACTGATCGAACAGGGTATTGTCGGCCTGCTGGTGGCACTTCTGTACATTCAGATTACTGATAAAGTTGGTTCCATGGCACCTGCGGCAGCAGCGTCGGGCAACAGCAGTCTGGCGTATGACGATCCGGATTACGATCCGGACGAAGATTAGAAAGGAGGCTGAATCAGATGGAAAACGAAAAGAAACAGAGATTGATTCCCAAAAAGGCGCTGATCCGCGCAGCTCTGATCTGGGAAACCTGGGTTCAGACCTGTTACAACTACGAAAGAATGATGGGACAGTCGGTTGCACTGACTTTTTTACCTGTAATTAAATATCTGTATCCCAATAATAAGGAAAAACAGATCGATGTTATGACCCGTGAACTGGAATTTTTCAATGTTCATACGGAATTCGGATCCTGTATTCTTGGTATGGCCATTTCACTGGAAGAAGATAAGGCCATGGGTGCCAATATTCCCAATGAATTTATCACCAATATCAAGACTTCACTGATGGGCCCTCTGGCTGGTATCGGCGATACTATTTATCAGGGTGTTCTGATTCCCATTCTGCTGGCTTTGTGTATCGATATTACCCGTTCAGGCAGCGGCAATGTATGGGGTGCGGTATTATATGCTGTACTGATGGCTGCTATTTCCTACGGTCTGTCAATCGGTAATTTCATGTTCGGCTACAATGCCGGCGGCGAGGCAATTATGTCATTCCTGGAAAAAGGAATTCTCAACAAACTGTTGAAAGCAGCATCCATCATGGGCTGTATGGTTATGGGAGGGCTGATCGTTAATTACGTCAGTGTGAAATGCGGAATCGTCATAAACGCTTCCGGTACGGTTTTCAATATTCAGGAAAGTCTGTTTGATGCAGTACTTCCCAACATTCTGCCTCTGGGTGCGACCATGGGAATTTACGGCCTGATGTCGTATAAAAAGTGGACATCGATTAAAATTATCCTGCTGATTGTGGCAGTTGGTATTGTCTGCGGTTTCTTTGGCATTCTGGCATAACGCAGCAGTTAAAGACAATCGGTTTATACAGCAATCTGATACGGTCGGCGGCCTGAAAGGGCCGCTGGTTTTGACAGAAAGGAGATGTAATCATGAAAGTATTATTGATGAAAAAATCCGGAGATGTGAAAGTAACGGAAATTCCCACTCCTGAATTAAAAGAAAATGAAGTTCTGATTCGCATCAAAACAGCGGGTATCTGTACAAATGATATTAGAGACTATAAGGGAGACTGCAGCTACAGCTACCCCAGAATCGGAGGTCATGAGTATGCAGGTATCATTGAAAAAATGGGTTCTGCAGTGGATACGGAACAGTTTGCGGTGGGCCAGAAGGTGGTTTCCTACATTATCAATGTGGATCATACCTGTCATCTCTGCTGTACAGGCAATGAAAATATCTGTTTTAAGCATCCGAATTCCTATATTTTCCACAATGAAAACGGCATTTCCGGTTACGGCGGATTCGGTGAGTATGTGGTAGCGAAAGCAGAAGACCTTTTTGTATATGATGAATCGGTTTCATTTGAGAAAATGGCTTTTACCGAACCACTGGCGTGTGTGATTAATTCCATCAACCGTACTTCCATTGAACTGGGAGATGATGTGGTCATTATCGGCGGCGGTACCATGGGTCTTCTGCATGTGATGGTGGCAAAAATGAAAGGTGCCCGTGTTATTGTCAGTGAACCTCTGGCAGAACGCCGGGAAAAGGCTCTTGATCTTGGAGCTTTCCATGTGATCGATCCTATGAACTGCAACACTGTGGAAGAAGTTATGAGACTGACAGAAAGCAGGGGAGCAGCAGCTGTATTCAACACCACAGCAAGCCCGGTTCTCATGGCACAGGCTCTGGAAATGACAGCTGTGCGACACGTTCGTAAGTGAAAAGCTTACGCACAAAGTCGAAGGGCAATTGTAGCCCGAAACTTTGGAGAACTGATATTCCGATGGGTGAAATGAGGGGGTAACGTCCCGAAGCGCCACCCTAATACTCCGAATGGCGG
>JAXDZY010000105.1:0-18313 GCA_034086685.1 Lachnospiraceae bacterium | reverse complement strand
TCCTTCGCTGACCTCCGTCATAGATCATGAGCAAGTCATGAACCACCAGTTCAACTGGTAGTTTGATTTTGGCCCTATAAGGGCCGATTACTTGCGCGCCTAAAAGGCGGGCGTCTCAAGCACTTATACCAACATGCCTCTGAAAGAGGCTACTTTCTGGGATCTTCTCTCTTGGACTCTTCCTTTTGACGCTGTATATATTCTTTTACTGCTTCTTCTGTAATGTTTCCTACTGTCGCTGCATAGTAGCCTCTCGCCCAAGTAAGAGACAGGCATTACTGCCTGTCCCTCCCCTAAGAACGGAACGTGCGATTTTCACCGCATTCCGCTCACGCATTTATAACACGTATATTCCCATGTGTGCGGCTGTATTCGAGTAACCTGCCGTAATTCTTCTCTGTTTCAAATCTGAGGCTCTCTTGTCAAAATATTCTTTATCCAGAAATGGATTCTTCGTCAGATTCAAAGGAGGAATTCTTACTATCGGTGTATCAGAAAGCGAGTATAGTATTGCTTTATCTGTTCCAAAGCCCCAGCTTCTGTTGCCTTTAGGATGCCAATAGCGATCCTTGATCCATTTGTGCCTCTTTCTCGGATGTCTGCGCTTAGCCCATTTCCATAACATTTCCCATAGCCTGTGGTCTAATGTATCAAAGGTTCGTTTGGCACAGACACAGTAATAATAGTTTCCCCATCCTTTGGTTATCTGGTTGAGTTTTGCTATCAGTACATCCTGTTCAGCGGCACAGAAATATTTAACCGTTTCACTGAGTTTACGCGTGAGCTTTTTCACTGATTTCTTTGAAGGGTGAATAAGGAGCTTTCCCTTATACTTTCTAAAGTTCCATCAGACGCACGCAAAAGAGTTGACACACTGTATAAAACATGTTAAATTATTAACAGCTGAATAGGAAATCAAGTTCCTGTCTTATTTCAAACCTTTATAAGACAGGCTAAGAGGGAATTCCGGTGTGATTCCGGAACGATCCCGTCACTGTAATGGGGAGCCAGACCTGGTTATGCCACTGACAAGATGTTGGGAAGGCTGGTACGGCAATGATCCTAGTCAGGAGACCTGCTTGATGGATACACAAACCTACGGTGAATAGGCTCTTGGTGATTTTATTCAATTTTACGGTAGAATTGCGGGCTGTTCCAGTATTGGGCAGTCTTTTTTTGTATCATTTATTCGGCAATTATTTCCTCTATATTGGAGAAGGGGTATTACTTTACTTCTCTTTGTCAGATGTCGGTTTCATGCACCTGAAACCGGTGTTCACAGGAAGATCGATACCACAGATTGTGCTCTCCCATTTAGTTCTTTGGTATCGATTCTTTTCATAGGATAAGCTGCTCAAATACCACCCACATATATGATTTTGGAGAAACTACCATGATAAAAGATTTCGACGGCAAACACTTTTCTTATTTCTGTAACTGCGAATGCGAATTTTTTCCCTGTCATCTGAATGCTGACCCGGATAATTTCAACTGTCTGTTCTGTTATTGTCCGCTGTATGTTTTAGGAGAACACTGCGGCGGCCATTTCGTATATCTGCCCAACGGCTATAAAGACTGCAGTTTCTGCATCTACCCGCATCAGCACGAAAACTACGATACCATAACGAAGCGCTATAAGGAAATATTAACCATTATGAAACAAACATCTATGAATCAGGAGGCAAAATAATCATGAAAATTGAATGGTTTCAGCACGAAGATAACTGGCAGGATGTGAAAAACGCAACCATGACCACAATCGGTAAAAGTACAGGAAAATACCCGGATTCCAGGTGGAAACGACAGCTGCTGCAGTCTGAACACTCTCCAATCCGGAAAATCCGATTTTCCTGGAAATGGGCGGATCTGCCCTACTGGGTTTCCGTGCATATGGTACGCCACAAAATCGGCATTGAACATTTTGTAAAAACACAGCGTTCTGACCGAACCAATGTCTGCCGGGATGAGCTGCCTCAGGGAGCTCTGGTTATCCATGAATGTGAGGCAGATGCACAGGCACTGATCAACATCAGCCGAAAACGGCTGTGCAGCTGCGCCAGTCCCGAAACCAGAAAAGCCTGGACGCTGGTTAAGAAAAAAGTTGCCGAAACCGAACCGGAGCTGGCTGCATGTATGGTAAAGGAATGCATTTACAGGGGTTTTTGCCCGGAAATGTTCGGCTGCGATTTTGATAAGACAAAAGAATTTAAAAAGGAACTGGAAGAGTATCGAAAAGGATATGCAGACAGTCAGGAAAAAAAATAGAATCAGATATCAGATCAGCAAAAATTCTTCCCGTGTTGTTCACATAACCACCAGCGTGCTGGCATATCCATACACATAGTAAACCAGCATGCACACAGAAGTCAGGATCCATGTTGCAGGATAAGTCACTGCCACTCCTGTGATATCCTGTACCACAGGTACAATCAGAAACAGCAGTATGGTACGGATGATGCAGATGTTTACCAGAACAATATACATGGGCTCCTTCACTTTTCCTGCGCCGCGCAGACTGTCACCCAGAATCTGCAGGATACAGTACACAAAATAAAAAGGAAAACTGATTCCGATGATCCGGCATCCCGTTTCAATAACAGACGGTTCTTTATTGAAAATTCGAAACAGCTGCGGTCCGAACTGCAATGCCAGCAGGCTGGTTACGAAAGCCAGTCCCATACTCATAAACAGGCAGATCCGGGTTCCCTCCCGCATACGCCTGTAGTTCCGTGCTCCCATATTCTGACCTGCAAAAGCCATAATTGCCTGACCAAATGCCACAATCGGCAGATAAATGATCAGTTCTATTTTAAAATAAGCGGTGTATGCAGCGATGGCGTCCTCACCGAATGAATTAATATGGTACTGTGCCATGATATTGGACAGAGTAATCACAAGAGACTGTGCTCCTGCCGGAACACCGATCAGGATTACTTTCTTCAGGATTTCCCTGTCAAAACCGATTTTACGCAAATGCAGTGAATAAGCCGGATCCAGTTTCATCAGACTGTAAACAGTTAAAAGTGCTGCGGTTCCCTGTGAACAGAAAGTCGCCCATGCCGCACCGGTTACGCCGTTTTCAAAACACCGGATAAAAAGGTAATCCATTGCAATGTTTACAAGGCCGCCCACAGCCTGCGCATACAGGGGCGACTTCGAATCGCCCAGGGCCCGCAGAACACCGGATCCCAGATTGTAAACAAAGATAAAAACCAGTGAGAAAAAATAAATGCGGAGATAGCTGACTGCATTGACATAGATATCCTGAGGGGTATTGATCAGTTTCAGGAATACCGGAGCAAAAAAGTAACCAAAAACCATGGAACCCAGTCCGCCCGCAATGCTGAGTGCAATGGCGTTGTGTACCGCCTTTGAGAGCTTCTCTGTTTCCCCTGCACCGAAAATATGAGATACCACAACTCCCGAACCCACTGACATACCGCCGAAAAATCCCACCAGACAGGTAACCAGAAGGCTGCTGGAGCCAATCGCCGCCGATGCCGATTTATCAATAAAATTCCCAACAAAAATCAGATCCACCGTGTTATAAAGCTGCTGAACCAGACTGCTTAAAAGCAGAGGTATCGCAAAAAACAGAAGCCTTTTCCATATGGTTCCTGTTGTTAAATCTGTTGTTTTAGCCAAACCTTTTTCCTCCCTGACCTATCTGAAAAACTGTTTTCCCACATTATTTCCCGGAAACTTACAAAAATATATCAGACCCGTTTTTTCTTTACAAGCCCCCGGGGGGGATAGAAAATATAACAAATACGTGTACTGTATACTGTATTCTGCATCCTGATGGTACGGATGTACCGTCCGGGCATGCCCCGCTGAACGTATATCCGCCGGACGTACCATCAACGCAAAAACCAGACATCGGCTGATGTCTGGTTTCTGCGGGTAATAACATTAATTTCTAATATAGAGGTAGAGGTTTTCTTCAGTCATTGCAGGTGGAGGATTGAATGGAATATCTGAAGCTGTGTTAAAGATATGTTCGTTGTCTGTTCGTTTCTTTAACTGTCCTTATTATATCAGCTTGTTTTGAGGGCAACAAGCCGGGTGGGGGGATATTTTTTAATATTTTTTTATTTCTCTGATAAAGATTACAGACTTGTGCAGAATATTGTGGTACAATTTAACCTGACAAAGATGTCCGGTCGGAAGCTTCATCCATACTGAACCGGGAGGTTCTTGAAGAAGTATATCACATTCATGCCGACATCATGGAAATCAAGGGCAGGAAAATCGTTCTGGTGGATTAATGGGTCCCGGAAAGGAAACTTCAATCCACCCTGACAAGGAGTTTTTATGACACTGGAATATCTCAAACAGAACTGGGTCAGTCATGAAGATCCGGATCTTCAGAAAACGATGTGGGACCGGGCTGCAGTCAATTATAAGAAAAAGCCGGTTCCTGATTTTGAAACCAATTCTTTTTTACAGTTTATGGAGGAGCATGTACCTCTTCATGAGATTCGCTCTTCTCTCGATATCGGATGCGGTGCAGGAGCCTATTCTCTTGCACTGGCTTCCAGAATTGATCATGTAACCGGCGTGGATATTTCACCCGCCATGATAAGCGCAGCCAACGGGCAGGCTGAGAAAATGGGACTTTCCAACGCTTCATTTTCCTGTGTGAACTGGAGCAGTACCGATATTGATGCTGCCGGATACCGCGGTGCGTTTGATCTGGTATTTGCTCATATGACGCCTGCCATCTCCAGCTATGACACGTTCCACAAGATGGTTTCCTGCTCCCGACGGTACTGCATCCTGCAATCCAATACACGCCGCAGGGACCGGATTCTCGACCGGACTCTGGAACTGATTGGGATCGACAGCAGTCAGGTTTTCCGTGACGATGAAATCCCCTTCTGTTTCGATTATCTCTGGCTGAACGGTTATGAGCCGCAGATTTTCTACCATCAGGAAATCTGGACTCCTGTCAGAACACTGGAGAATTCTCTTCACTGGTGTCTTGACCGTGCCCGGCTCTACCAGGAAATCACCCCTGAACAGGAACAGATTGCACGAGAATATCTTGAATCCCAGGCAGTGGACGGTATGGTACAGGAACATGTGAACACCACCATTGTAACCATGTTCTGGGAAATGATCTGAGCAGAAGAACAGTTGTATACAAATGATGGCAATGCCCAATAAATTTGACGTCACGATACAAACGGGAGGTTTAAAAATGAGTAAAGAATTATGGGAAAAATGCGCCGCCTTTCACGGACATGTATGCGGCGGTCTGACAATTGGCTATAAAGCGGCCCTGTACGCCATAGAGCTGCTTGATCTGTCATTTTCGGATGACGAACAGGTAGTCTGCATCTCCGAAAATGATGCCTGCGGAGTCGATGCGATCCAGGTGATCCTTGGATGCTCCGTTGGAAAAGGCAACCTTCTTTTCCACATGCGCGGGAAACAGGCATTTTCTTTCTACAACCGGAAAACAGGCAAATCCGTCCGTCTCGTACTGAAACCGAAACCGGAAGGCATGACAAAAGAAGAATCCTTCGCATATTATCAGGGAAAAGAATCCTGTGAACTTTTTGATGTGAAAGAAACCCGGCTGATGCTTCCCACATCTGCTAAAATCTTCGATTCCTACACCTGTGACTGCTGCGGAGAAAGCACCGGTGCCAACTGGATCCGGCTGCAGGGTGATAAAAAGCTGTGCCTTGACTGTTATGAGGAGTATGACAGGTTTCATATATAGTATCAGGCATTTTCGACATATTCACTTTCCGTTATTTCACTTTTTTCAGCAAAACCTTTGGTTCTGCAATTTTCTTATCATAATTATAAAAAAAGAAAAGTTTATTACAAGCCCCCAGTGGGATGTTTTTTTAATAGTATATTTGTGTTTTATATACACAACAAAAGAACCGGATTATCTATAAATCCGGTTCTTTTGTTGTGACATTAATTAATTTCGGTTAGAGGTAGAGGATTCTTCAGTCATTTGATTTGAGGAGTATTTTATGTCTGAAGCCAGATTAAAGAATTGTCTGTTCGTTTCTTTAACTGTCCTTATTATATCAGCTCGTTTTGGGGACAACAAGCCGGGTGGGGGGATATTTTTATATTTTTTACCGGCATCACTGATAGTATTTATACAACCGTAAGATCCACTACCCTGGTACAAAGACGTTCAACAAGTTCTTTCTCATGGCTGATAACCACCACACCCATTCGGTGATTTCGGGCATAATTCAGTACCAGATTCCATATCTGTGCCTGAGTAATTGCATCCAGCATTGTTGTCATTTCATCTGCAATCAGAAATTTTGTCTGTTCATTTAAGGCTCTTACTACACAGAATCGCTGCAGTTCCCCGCCGGACAATTCCGTCGGCCAGCGTTTCAGCCATTCATCCTTAATTCCTGCTGCTTTCAGCAAATCCGGAGAAGGCATTCCGTTTTCTGCCAGCACTTTACTCATCTTCCATTTGGGATTTACCGCTTTTTCCGGGTGCTGAAAAATTAACTGTACAGGATTATAACCTCCGGAACGGAGAACCGGATGATATGTTCCATCTGCATCTTTTTCTTCCAAAACGACTTCTCCTTCTTCGGGCTTCATATAACCGGCAAGTATTTTTGCAAGTGTTGATTTTCCATATCCACTGGGTGCAATCAGACCGGTTACTTCTCCTTCTTCCACACTGAAATTTACATGATTCAGTACCAGCTTATCTGTAGTATAACCAAAACGGATGTTGTCTGCTTTAAGTCGCATGAATACACCTTACCTTTCCTCCTCTGATTTCCTGATAATCCGGCCTTTTCTTTTTACATTCATCCGTACATCGGGAACATCTGTCTGAAAACAGACAGCCATCAGGAAGTTCATTGGGAAGCGGCTGCGTACCTTCTATGGGTTCAAACTTTTCTCCAGGCAACGCTTTACACAAAGCCAAAGTATAAGGATGACGCAATCCTTTTCCGCTTTCCTTAAAATCTTCTGTTTCTGCAATTTCCAGTGTGGCGCCTGCATAAAAAATAGCAATCTTATCCGCGATTTTCAACGCCGCATTAATATCATGTGTAATCATCAGAATTGCTTTTCCACTGTCGGAAATACTCCGGAAATCTTTCAGCACCTCCTGAAGAGATGCCTCATCCAGCCCCGGTGTGGGCTCATCCGCAATTATAACTTTGGCAGATGAGATCAGAGCTGTAGCCAGAAGTACTTTTCTTGCCATGCCCCCTGACAGCTGGAAAGGATAGTATTCTTTTACAGACAGGTCCAATCCGTAACGTATCAGCAGTTCATCAATAATTTTTTCTTTGTCCGCTTTTGATTTTCCTTTTAAAGATATGGCAATCTGATCTTTTACTTTCAGCAGAGGATCCAGGTAATTTACTGACTGAGGAATCAATACAATATCCTGTCCTCGCAGACGCTCTTTTTCTTTCTGGTCAATAACCTTTCCCTGATACAGAATTTTTCCTCCGGTTTTCGCATTATAAGGAAGAATTCCCAGTATTGCATGAGCCAGCAGGCTTTTGCCGGAACCGCTGGAACCTACAACCGCAAGAATTTCTCTTTCCCGAAGTTCCAGGTCCAGATTGGTAATGACCGTAAGTTCCTTTTTCTTCAGCCCCTGAGTATACTGGGAGAAAGAAAGTTCCAGATTTTCAACCTTTAATATCGGTTCTTTATCCATTTTCATTCCCTCCTTTCCATTAATTGTGCGCTGCATTGGGATTCAGCAGTTTTTCCAGATTATTTCCGATTTTATCTACCATCATGGAAATCAGTACCAGGCAGACACCGGGAAAGAATGCCAGCCACCATTTTCCACTACTCAGATATTTCATGGATTCCGACAGGATAACACCGATAGCCGGTTCATGTGCCGGCAGACCAAATCCCAGGAAAGTAATAGAAGCCTCATGAAGGATTGCATGAGGAAATACCAGAACCACACCCACCACCAGCTGCGGGATAATGTGAATCAGCATATGTTCCTTTGCAATATACCAGTTGCTCTTTCCAAACTGTCTGGAAATCTGTGTATATTCCGAGCTTAATATCTGCATTACTTCTGCCCGGATTACACGGGTCAGAGAAGTCCAATGTGTACAGGTAATACCTACTACTATACCTTTCATTCCCCCTCCGCAGGCCAGCGAAATGAGAATGATAATGATTGTATGCGGTACCGAAAGAACAAAATCAACCAGCCATGAAATAACCTTATCGACCCATCCACCAAAAACAGGACCGATAATTCCAAAGAAGACAGCAACCACAGCACTGATCAGAGAAGAAAGAATGCCAATACGCATACTAATACTCAGACCTTTTATGGTACGCAGCAGCATATCACGCCCCACCCAGTCTGTACCGAATAGATGTGAAGCACATGGTTTTCGGAAAATGTCATTCAAATCTACCAGCAGGTCATCCCCTGTTACCATGGTTCCTGCTACCAGAACCATAACAAAAAGCACTATAAATATAACCGTAGTAAGAATTGTCTTCATACGGATTCCCAGTTTAAAAGGACTTTTTATTTTATTCATAATTGTCCCTCCTTTATTCTGGGGTCAATCACGTAATACAGAATATCTGCAATCAGATTACCCGTATATACAAATATGAGACTGATAATAACAATTCCCATAAGCAGCGGCGCATCTCCTTTCAGACCGGCCTGTACTGTTGCCTGTCCCAGACCCGGATAGGAAAAAACCTGTTCCACAAACACTGCTCCACCAAAAAGCTCACTGAAAGATAAAAACTGCAGAGTAACAGCAGGAAGAGATACATTGCGGAGAACATGCTTAAGCACAATACTCCTTGTACTTTCCCCTCTTGCTCTGGCAAATAAAACATAATCCGAATGCATAACATCACAGACTTTTTCCCTGGTATGCATACACATGCTGGATACCCCCAGAACACTCAGCGTTAATGCCGGAAGAATCAGATGCTGGATTTTGTCCCATATAGAGACCTCGGACTGAATAACACCGATAGGCACACTCAAAGCCACCGGAAACCAGCCCAGCTTAACGGAAAAGATCATAACAAAAACAATACCCAGCCAGAAAGTTGGTGTGGAAATCAGTACATGGCAGTATGCGCGTATAGCCCTGTCAATCCATTTTCCCTCAAATACACCTGCTGTAATTCCCATGATAAATCCCAGAATACCGGACAGAACCCATGCCACCAGCATTAAAGCCGCAGACGACAGGAATTTCTGGCCAATTACCTCCAGTACATCCCTTCTGTATATCATGGAAGTCCCCCAGTCACCACGGCAGATAGAATTAAACCATGCCATAAAACGCTGGACAGGAGGTTTATTCAACCCCCAGTGTTCTGCAATTAACTGCCGCTGTTCAGCACTTACCTTTGTATTAGCACCAACATATGCAGTTACCGGGTCAATAGGAGATGCTTCTAATAATGCAAATGTTACGATACACAGAGCTACCAGTAAAATTGCAAGCTTTATAACTCTGTATATAATAAATCTGCCAATTTTTTTCTTTTTCATTGACAACTCATTCTCCTGAAATAATAATATACAGGCCGCCTGATATTTTTACAGGCGGCCTTTCTGTTCAAAATTTTCAAATTTAATGTTCAACTGGTTTCACAATAATTTATTCCCAGGCCCATTCTACAACGTTATCAAAAATTCTTCCGCCATGAGGCTGTACAACAGGCTGTCCAAAAGTGAAACCATCTGCACACAGATATACATGATTGGCATTTACCAGCCAGCAGTAAGGAGCATCGCCGGTAGGAGATGCATATACCTGCGCTTCTTTCCAGTACTGCAGTGCTTCATTTTCATCGATAGAATTCAATGCATTATCGATTGCTTCATCAACTTTATCATTATCATAGCAGCCTGCATTATCCCATGAAACAGCTCCACCTGCATTTGCACCATAGTACAGATTGAACAATTCAGAAGGATCACCAGAACCGAAGCCAAAGAATACTGCCTCTCTATGAATCTGATCAACAATTGTATCCCAGGTAACCTTTTCCAGAGTTACTTCGATTCCAAGTTCTTTAGCTACATTCACAAATTCCAGAGCCATTTCCTGCCTGTAAACACCGTCTGTATAAAGAAGCTTGAATTTTGCTTCCACACCGTTTTTGTCAATGGTTCCATCATTATTGGTATCTGCCCATCCGCCATCTGACAGAATCTTTTTCGCACCTTCCAGATCGCCATATTCAGAAGCTTCCAGAACCGTATCTTCATTTAACCAGGGCATCTTCTCAAGACCGGTGGTTGATACAGTGCCATAACCGTTCAGTACACCGTTTACGATCTTTTCTCTGTCAACTGCCCTGTTAAATGCCTGACGAATTGCCAGATCAGAGGTTACGTTATTACCGATCTCTGCTCCATCCTGTGCCTTCTTTCCTTCTGCAGGCTGCATAGGGAAGCATACACCGTAACATTCAATACTTGCAATATCAGCTACATAAGTTCCGTCAACTTTCTGGTCTGCCAGAATACCATTGATGGAAGCGACATCAATATCACCATTCTGAAGTGCTGCATACGCTGCATCCGTGTCCATAAAAACCATGGTCAGCTGTTTCATCTTCGGTGCTTCCCCGTAATAATTCTCATTGGCAACAGCGATTACCTGCTGGCCTTTATCCCACTGAACAAATTTAAAAGGTCCTGAACCGACAGGGTTATCTTTGAAATCATCGCTATAAGCTGCCTCAGGTACAATACCTAGATAAGCCAGTCTTTCAATAAATGCTGAATAGGTACGGTTTAATTTAAATTCCACAGTAGTATCATTCACTACATTAATGCTCTCTATCATGGTCAGATCAATATCAGAACCTGATTCTTTTGCAGTACCATATGTAAACGCAACATCCCCTGCAGTCACTTTACTTCCGTCCGTAAAATAAGCATCATCGCGAATTGTAACAGTCCATGTCAGTTTATCATCGGAAACCTGATAGCCGGTTGCCAGATCATTGGTCCAGCCCAGTTTTTTATCTCTCATGAACAGAGTAGAGAAAAACACCTTTGTAATGGATCCATGTCCGCCGGTAGAAGGATCAAAGCCTGTCTCCGGTTCAGAACCAATTGCTACAATTACTTCCCCATTGGCTTTTCTGGCATCTCTGCCTGTTGCTGGTATTTTTTCTGTTTCCTGCTGTTTCGATTCTCCGGAATCTGTCGTTTTGAAATCATTTCCACCGCAGCCGGCAAACATGCAGCATAATATCATTGCTATACATAGCAACGCAATTGATCTCTTTCGCATAAAACTCTCCTTCGCTAAAAGTAAAATCTGTTCAAAAAAGGGCCTTTTTTTAAACTGTTTTTATAATATCATGTCCATATACAGGCAACAAGCCGGGTGGGGGGATAAAAATACAGAAAATTTTGATATTTTTAAAATTACCCAAAAGAAGCCAGATAACTCATTTATCTGGCTTCTTTTGGGTTGTGACATTAATTAATTTCGGTTGCTGCTTCCGATATATGCTCCGTTACATATCGGATAAAGTCCTGCACTTCCGGCTCTACATCCTCTTTGCTTCGCAGTATGTATCCGAAAGTCACATCCGATCCTTTTCCGTTTCCGTAAATGGGAATGGCACGGATTTTCTCGCTGACACACACATCCGATGGCAGATTGTAACTGATATTGCACAGATCGGTTTCCAGCAGCATATGGATCAGCAGATGCTCGCTGTTTGTAGTGATAATCTGCTGATTTTTATAAAACGGATATTCTGCCTGCATGTAGCCGGGATTCATGTTAACCGCATAATCATCTTCCTGGGACTGGATGAAATGATAGCCCCGCAGTTCCTGATCAGAAACGCTGGTCCGGTTGTACAGAGGATTCCCCGGACCCACAAACAGGAGAGGTTCCATCCTCATAAGAGGATAAAAAACCAGCTTTTTCCGGACAAGCAGCTGAGTAACAAACGCATTCTGCCGGTCAGAAACAAACAGAAACCCCACATCAGTCTCACGGCCGGATACGGAGTCGATGATCTGCTCCATGCTTCCTTTCACGTAGTCTGCATGAAGACCGCTGTCTTTCTTTTCCATATAATAATGCGAGAACAGCGCCACCATGCGGTCTCCGGAATTGGCAGCCACTTTCAGCGTTTTCCTGGAGAGCTCCTCCGGAAGATTGATGATCCGATTGGAATCGATGAGTACCTGCCTGGCATAATGATAAATATTTTTCCCTGTTTCCGTGGCCTGCACGCCTTTCACATTCCTGTCAAAAAGTGCACATCCCAGTTCATCCTCCAGTGCTTTCACGGTCTTACTCACATGAGGCTGCGTGGTATACAGAAGTTCCGCCGCTCTTTTAAAGCTTCCGCAGTCCACACTGACTACAAAATACTGCAACTGTTTTAAATCCATTTCCGCCCTCCTGCACTTTCTCTGAATCCTTCTTTTCTCTTTTCAATACTGAAAGCATAACCTTCTTTTTCTTTTTCGTCAAGCACAGGAAGACAGCAAAAACCGGCCGGATATTACACCGACCGGTTCTTAAGAAATATAGAGAGTGAGTAATTGTAATCTATTCCCGGAAAAACAGTTCCCGCGAAATGATATGACTGATTATTTATTGTCAGCAGTATTTTCCAGAATGACACAGGAAATCTTTCCCGAGTGTCCCTTTTTCTCCACTGCTTTTTCCAGAACCTGCTGCCATTCACTGTCTGTAAATTCAACAATCTTTTTATTTTCCATAATAACCTTACAGCCTGTGCAGGCTGCATGATGGTCCTTTATACAATTCCGGGCAGGATCCCGGTACATCTGCTTATACGGTACCGCCGTCTGAAATACTCCCAGATCCGTTAATGTATTGATCATGCGGTAAACCGTTGCGATTCCTATGGATGAATCCTTTGCCAGGGCTTCATAATAGATTTCCTTACAGCAGGTACATTCATGGGCAAATACAATGTCCAGTATCAGCTTTCTCTGTCTGGTAATCCGAAAACCATTTTCCCTCAGCAGTTCAAGAATTGCATCCTTTTCCCGGCTGACCCGGGTAAGAGGCTGTTCCTCTCTGCTTTTGGACATATCACTCATGATGATTATTTCCTTTCAGTCAATATGCTGCCTGAGCAGCAGTCAGATTCCTGAGCATGGCTGCTTTCACAGCAGCCGCCTGTGCAGCCGGAGCAGCCTGCACAGGCTTTTCCGGACTTTTTATCTTTGTAAATACTTCTGACCGCCAGGACAACAATCAGTGTGACACCCGCCAGAACAATCCATGTTCCCATTAAGCTCTCATTGCTCCTTTCATGGTTCTGCGTTTCAAAGCTTTTCCTGCAGGACGAACCAGCAGATAAATGAATACCGCAATAATCACTGCTGCCGCAGCTGTGCCGATACCGAATGCACCGCCTGTAAGTACACTGCCGATCTGATAAACCACCAGAGATGCACAATACGCCAGCAAAGTCTGATAGCCGATTGCAATCCATGTCCATTTTCCACTGTTCATTTCACGTTTGATGGCACCTATTGCCGCAAAGCAGGGTGCACACAGCAGGTTGAAGATCAGATAGGAATAAGCGGCAATTGCCGTATAATGGCCACCTATTGTAGCCAGCAGCTGTGCATTATCTTCACCAACTTCTTCACCAATACCAAACAGAATACCGAATGTAGCAACAACATTTTCCTTTGCAACCAGGCCGGTAACCGCAGCAACTGCAGATCTCCAGTCACCCCATCCCAGAGGAGCAAAAATCCAGCAGATGGCACGTCCGATGGAAGCCAGGATACTTGACTCCTGTTCCATGGCCTCCAGCATGCGAAATTCTCCATCCACAAATCCGAAACCGGACAGGAACCAGATTACAATGGTAGAAAGAAGGATGATGGTACCTGCTTTCTTAATGAATGACCATCCTCTTTCCCACATACTTCTCAGCACATTTCCCACAGTGGGTAAATGATAAGCGGGAAGTTCCATGACGAAAGGTGCGGGATCTCCTTCAAATACTTTTGTTTTCTTCAGAATAATACCGGAACAGATAATTGCTGCAATTCCGATAAAATAACAGCTTGCTGCCACCCAGCCCGCATTATTGAATACCGCACCTGCGATCATGGCGATAATCGGAAGCTTGGCGCCGCAGGGTATAAAGGTTGTAGTAATAATCGTCATTTTGCGGTCACGGTCATTTTCGATGGTACGGGATGCCATGATACCGGGAACACCGCAGCCTGTTCCGATCAGAATCGGGATGAAGGATTTACCGGATAAACCGAATCTTCTGAAAATACGGTCCATGATAAATGCAATACGTGCCATGTAACCGCAGGCTTCCAGAAATGCCAGGAAAATAAACAGCACCAGCATCTGCGGCACAAATCCCAGTACGGCGCCTACACCGCCGATAATGCCGTCAACGATCAGACTTACCAGCCAGTCTGCACAGCCGATGCTTTCCAGAAATCCCTGAACAGCGGGAGGAATGATCTCACCGAACAGCACATCATTGGTCCAGTCCGTTACAAAGCTGCCTACGGTCGTTACGGAAACATAATAAACCAGAAACATAACCGCCGCAAAAACAGGGAGCGCCAGAAAACGGTTTGTTACGACCCTGTCAATTTTATCGGAAACTGTCAGTTTATTTTTATTCACACGTCTGCAGCATTTATCAATAATGGATGAAATATATACGTAACGTTCATTTGTAATAATACTTTCCGAATCATCATCCATGGCATCTTCAACCATCTTTATAATACTTTCCACATCAGGCTTCCTGCTCAGTTTTGCAGCAATTTTCTCATCTCTTTCGAACAGCTTGACAGCAAAGAAACGTTTCTGAACTTCTTCCGCATGGCCGTCCAGAAAACCTTCAATTTCGCTGAGAGCATTTTCCACCTGTTTATCAAATTTATGTACAACTGCCTGCGTTTTTTTCTGTTTTCCTGCTTCAACGGCGGCTCTGGCAGCCTCGGTAATGCCGGTCCCTTTCAAAGCGGAAATCTCCACTACCCTGCATCCCAATGCCCGGGATAATTTATCTGTGTAAATTTCATCCCCGTTTTTCCTGATAATATCCATCATGTTAACAGCCATAACAACCGGTATTCCCAGTTCCATAAGCTGTGTAGACAGATACAGGTTGCGTTCCAGATTGGTACCATCCACAATATTTAAAATAACATCCGGCCGTTCATCAATCAGGTAATTTCTGGCTACCACTTCTTCCAGAGTATAGGGAGACAAAGAATAAATACCCGGAAGATCCGTCACTGTTACATCATCATACCCTTTTAATCTTCCTTCTTTTTTCTCTACAGTAACCCCGGGCCAGTTGCCTGTAAACTGGTTGGAACCGGTAAGAGCATTAAATAATGTGGTCTTACCGCTGTTCGGGTTACCTGCAAGTGCAATCTTCACTGCCATCGATTTATTTCCTCCTTAAAAACCTGTCTGTAACAATTGCCTTGGTTAGAAATATCTAACCAAGAGTCCCTAAAAAAGATTCCTGCTGCAAATTGCCATGCCGGAATCTACTTAACCTCGATCATCTCTGCGTCTGTCTTTCGCAATGACAGTTCATAGCCTCGCACCGTAACCTCCACCGGGTCACCCAGAGGTGCAACCTTGCGTACATAAATACTGGTGCCTTTTGTAATACCCATATCCATGATCCTGCGCTTCACCGCGCCTTCACCGTGAAGCTTCACCACTGTAACTGTATTTCCACAGGAAACTTCTCTTAAACTCTGCATCAATATTTCCTTCCTTTCTTCAGTCAACCGGTTACGCAACCAGGATCCTGGCTGCCAGCCCCCGATCCAACGCAATACGGACTCCCTTTATCTGAAGGATCATACCCGCTGCATTATGTCCAACTACCTGAACCTCTGTCCCAGGTGCGAAACCAAGGTTCTGCAGATGACGAATCACATCTTCTCTGCCCTTCAATGCAGTAATTGTCTTAATTTCGCCCACATTCATAAATGCCAGTGCCATCACACATCTACCTCCTGTCCTGACTCTCCTGCAGCAATCCCATGCGGAGGAGTTATGCCGGTTACCTGTAACTAACAAAAGTTAGTTTCTTTTAACTTTCAAGGTGATTATACACACTTTAAAAGTTAAAGTCAACTAACTTTTGATATATTTCTATGTATTTAATTGAGAAAATTTATCAATTTCATCCGGAGTTTTCCTCTGCATAAACATGCGCCCATGGCGCGCAAACCAAAAAAAGGTCTGAAGAAATTCTTCAGACCTTTCAGACTACGTGCGTTAGAAGATTCGAACTCCCGGCCTTCTGATCCGTAGTCAGACGCTCTATCCAGCTGAGCTAAACGCACATCCCGTCGCTGTGTTCCAGCGACGTTATATATATTACATCAGCCCACGGAAAAAGTCAAGCGTTTTTTTAATTTTTTTTATTTTTTTCTTCAGGTTGCCATTTTCTGTTCAGTTCTGATTCCTCAGAGCTCCAGTTTCTCACCGGCTCTGCATACCTGAGAAATCTGTCCGTCCTGAATCAGCCAGGCCTCCCCGTAAACTACGGTTTTTCCACCCTGAACCAGCATATAACTTCCATCCGCCAGCGCATAGAATTTCCGTCCCATACTGTCTGCATAAGTGATATCTTCATACAGCCTTTTTCCATCCAGATAATAATCTTTTACTCTCTGATAATGAGGAAGAATCATCACATCCGTCAGCCCCAGGCCGGAAATAAAACGTTCATATGCCGGATCAGCCGATTCTCCGGGTTCTTCCGGCTGCGCATAAACCAGACTGGCACAGTTCATGGTACCTGCACTGATTCCCATGACGATTCCCGGATAATTCTCAAGCAGTTCTTTCAGGCCAATACGTTTAAAAAACGCATTCTGAGTGGGAACGTGGCCGCCTGCCAGGATAATCATATCACTGTCTGCGATCAATTCATTCACCCGGTTCTCATTTCTGGCATCGCACATGACCATTTCCGAAAGGGTCAGCTCATGAAAAGCAAATGCCTTCTGAAATGTTTCCCGCATTTCATCATTCAAATCAAAATGATCAGGAAATGCACTGATAATCAATCCCCGTGAATCCGGTTTCCAGTCCTCGGCCATATGATCCACAAACCCGTTTTCCCGGTTCAGTATGCAGGGCAGATCCAATCCCCCGGGTACACAGTCATCGCAGGGACTGCTGGTCAAAAACAACTTCATAAAAATCTCCTGTCATAAACTTTTCTGTATTTTACAGAAATGCTTTGATCTTTTTATAAATGCCTTCCGCATCCAGTCCGTATTTTGCCAGCAGCTGTACTGCAGGACCGGATTCACCAAACACATCGTTAACACCAATTTTCAGAACCGGTGTGGGAGCATTCTCGCTGAGAACATCGCATACCGCACTGCCCAGACCGCCGATTACAGAATGTTCTTCTACCGTAACCACTTTACCAGTCTCTCTTGCAGCTTCTGCTGCCAGTTCTTCATCCAGTGGCTTGATCGTATGGATATTGATCACTTTTGCCTCAATTCCATCTGCTGCCAGTTTTTCTGCTGCTTCCATCGCAGATGTCACGCAAAGTCCCGTGGCAATAATAGCTACATCTTTTCCTTCTCTGAGAACAACGCCTTTTCCCAATTCGAACTTATAATCCGGTCGATCATTGATTACAGGCACCGCCAGTCTTCCAAAACGCATATATACAGGTCCATCATGTTCATAAGCCGCTTTTACTGCTGCCTGTGCCTCTACATCGTCAGATGGATTAATCACTACCATTCCCGGTATTGCACGCATCAGAGCCATATCCTCATTACACTGATGGGTTGCCCCGTCTTCTCCTACGGAAATACCTGCATGAGTTGCCCCGATTTTCACATTCAGATGCGGGTATCCAATAGAATTTCTCACCTGTTCAAAAGCACGCCCTGCCGCAAACATGGCAAAAGAACTGGCAAAAGGAACTTTTCCTGCTGCCGCAAGCCCTGCTGCCACACTCATCATATTGCCTTCTGCAATACCGCAGTCAATATGACGTTCCGGAAACACTTTTTTGAACATACCTGTTTTTGTGGAAGCCGCAAGATCGGCATCCAATACAACGATTTCTTCATGTTCTTTTCCCAGCTCTACCAATGCTTTACCATAACTTTCTCTGGTTGCAATCTTCTTTACTTCTGACATAATGCTTCACCTGCCTTTTCCAGTTCTCCCATAGCTAATGCATACTGTTCATCATTCGGTGCCACTCCATGCCATCCGGCCTGGTCTTCCATGAAAGAAACACCTTTTCCCTTGATAGTCTTTGC
>JAXDZY010000096.1:0-39987 GCA_034086685.1 Lachnospiraceae bacterium | reverse complement strand
TGCAGTCTGCGGCTTCCATACGGACTATCAGTTTATAACCAAAAGTCAAATGAGAACAATTCAGAAAAAAAGTAAAGGAAGATAAAAATACTAAAGTCCGAAACGAAAACAAAATCCTCGCAACACCGCATAAACACTGGCATTGTGAGGATTTTTTCACTGATTAACTGTCAAAAACAGGATTATATAAAGAATATACCACTCCCTTGACTGAAAGTATAGCCTATCTAAAATATTATTTGACAGAACCGGTAATACCTTCCACGAAATTCTTCTGCAGTGCAAAGAATACAACAGCTGTAGGAACAGTCGTGATCAATACAGCCAGCATCAACATTCCGTAATCGGTTTTATATCCAGACGTCAGATTGGAAATCAGCATTGGCATGGTCTGTGTTGAACTGTCGGACATGATGACCTTTGCCCAGAGGAAATTATTCCAGGAATTCATGAAAGTAATAACACCGGCAGCAGCAAAGATTGATTTCATACTGGGGATATACATTCTGAAAAAGATACCTGTTTCTGAAAGGCCGTCGATTCGTGATGCTTCAATAATAGATCCCGGAAATGCTTTCGCATTGGTCCGGAACATCATGATCAGCAATGGAGTTGCCAGCGACGGAAGCATAAAACCAAGCACCGTATTTAACAATCCGAATTTTGAATACATTCTGAACAGGGGAACCATCAGAGCGACAAACGGAATCATCATAGTCATCAACACTACGGCATAAACACGTTCTTTTCCTTTACTTCTGTAAATTTCAAATCCATATCCTGCCAGAGAACTTACAACCAGAGCGAAAACTGTCACTGCCACTGTATATTTACAGGAATTCCAGAAACTGCTCCAGACCGGCTGCTGAGAAACCAATGTTTTATAATTTTCCAGCAGATACGTTCCGAATGTCAGCTTACCTCCGATAACATCCACACTTTTATTGGTTGCGGCAACCACCATCCAGAAGAATGGGAAAACCGAAATCACTGAGACTAAAGTCAATCCAAAATATAAACCAAATTTTTTTACCTTTTTATTCATTATCGTCACCTACCCTCATCTGAATATATGCAAGTACAGCAACCATTATCAGAATAACGAATGACATGGCAGAAGTGTATCCAAAGTTCGGAACACCCTTAAATGCAGTATTGTAAATATAATGTGACATTGTAATCGATGCATTTCCAGGTCCTCCGCTGGTCAGATTCATGGACTCATCAAACAGCTGAAGTGTACCATTAGTAGACATGATTGCTGTCATCAGTATGGTCGGTTTCAGCAACGGAAGTGTAATATGGAAAAAGGTACGTACCGGTGATGCACCATCAACCTTTGCTGCCTCATATACAGAAGCATCAATATTCTGAAGAGCAGCCAGATAAAATACCATATTATATCCCGTCCATCTCCAGATCAACGCGACAACGATAACAATTTTGGCACTGGTGGGATTTGACAGAAAATTATAAGCTTCCTTGATAATTCCCAGATTCATCAGGACGGAATTGATAAATCCATCAGTAGCGAACAGGGAACGGAAAACGATTGCATAAGCTACCAGAGATGTGGCGCAGGGAAGGAAAATGCAGGTTCGGAACACTCCTCTGAACCTCAGGTTCGGATTGTTCAACGCACTGGCAAGAACCAGTGCCAGAATCAGCATAATCGGAACCTGAAGAACCAGATAAAAGATACAGTTCAGAATAGACTGAACGAATACATCATCCTGAAATGCCCGGATATAATTGCTCAAACCACAGAATGACAGTTGTGTGCCGGTTCCTGTCTTCAGTGAAGTGATAAAAGCATTTACCATCGGATATAAACTAAAACAGGTAATCAAAATCATTGCCGGAACCAGGAACCACCATCCGGTAAGATTTATTTTCTGGCTCTTACTTAATTTTTTACGATTCATATTCACACCAATCTTTCTTGTTCTTTAATTGAAAGGGAACTTATGTATATCAACTGTTCCCCTTCGTGAAAAATAAACGGCTATCTCATGTTAAATTCCACCGTTGACTGCGCGGTCTCGAGTTCCGAATCAATGTCCGCGCCTCCAAGAATATTACCGATTACAGTTGCCAGCGCAGTGTTTGCTTCTGTATAGTAAACGCCGAGGTCAACTGACGGTACTTCGGCAGCATAATCCGCAATCTGTTTATAAACTGCCTGTTCTCCATAAAATTCCTGAGGTTCTGCGTACACATCGCTCTCACCTGCCGGCAGCCAGGTGGAAATTGCACCTGCTCCAGGAAGAATGGTGTCATACAACTCCATGCTGCCTGCAAAAGTACTTCCCAGGAAATCCGTTGCCAGCTCTACATTGCTGCAATTTGATGTAACAGCCCAGGTGGAACCGCCCTGATTGGTATAATTCGTAGCTCCCTCAACTCCCGGCAATGAAGGAACATTGGTAACATTCCAAAGACCGGACAACTCCTCTGCGCTCTGCAGTTGAACCATGATCCAGCATCCATTGATAACGCCGGCGGTCTTGCCGCTGGTAAAAGTTGCAACATACTCGTCCCAGCTGTTGCGTACATCCATTACATGGGTGTCAGCCATTTCCTTATAGATTTCCAGACATTGTTTCAAAACTTTATTTCCTGCAATATTGGGAGTTCCGTCCTCATTCCAGGTACTCTGACCTGCAGACTGCATCATCTGATAAATAATATCCGAACTGCCGGTCTGTATAGAAAGAAGGGAATAGCCGGTCTTGCTGTACACATCCTTACCAATTTCAATGAAGCGATTCCAGTCGATACCGGTCAGATCTTCAATGGAATAACCGGCATCTGCCAAAATATCAGTTCTGTAAATAGCCACATCGGTTCCGTTGTCAAAAGGAACTCCGTAGTTTTTGCCATCCACCACGGAAGCGGATAACTTACCTTCTGCAAACTGGGTAAAATCAATTCCGCAGTCGGTGATATCCTGAAACAGACCATCATAGATGGTTACATATTTCTGGTATGCATAATCCTGCATCAGACAAATATCCGGAAGCTGTGAATAATCTCCTGAGCCGATGATAGTTCCCAGCTTTGTCTGAAGATCATCCCATGTGATTTCTACTGTCTCCAGATTAAAATCCGGATGATCCTTCTGATAAATCCTGGCAGCCTCCTCCATAGCATAAAGATTGAACTGAGAATCCCACGCCCATACAGTCAGGGTGTTATCTTTGTCCCCGGAAGAATCACCTTTACTGCTGTCGGAAGTTGTGCCGCAGGCAGTCATTCCAGCCATCACAGCAGCCAGCCCAAGAGCCAGCAGTTTCTTTTTCATGTTCATTTTTTCCATATTCTTACCTCCTTGTATTTGATAAACTGCACAATTCAGCACAATATTGTACAGATTATTTATGTATATTGTAATAATTCCAGCCCATTTCATGTTTGCATTTTCGCTTCCAATCTATCCATTTTCGCTAATGTTGGTTATTACAGCTGCATCCGTGGTTTTTGTTGTTTCTCCACTGACAGGGTGTACATCCTTTCAGATTTCTGAAATTACGGTAGAAAGTTGACAACGCTTGAAAACCACATTTCACTGCAATCATTTCCATGGAATAACTGGTATTTACAATCAGATTACATGCCTTTTCAATACGAAAACGATTCATATATTCCAGCGGAGACTGATGCATATACTCAAAAAAGAGCTGCCGGTAATAAGATTCACTCACATGGCATATCCTGGCCAAAGTGGAAATACGAATCAGTTCCTGAAAATGGTCATTGATATACTGAATGGATGGCAGTATATAATCAAATCCATCCATCCTCCGCTTCTCTTCCGATATCTCCGATGTCTGATAAAAATCACGAAATACATATACCATCAATACCTGAAGAATCCCCTGGGAATTCTCCTGATACATTACGTTTTTCCCTTCCAGTTCTGCCAACAGCAGTCGAATCATCAGACCCATCTCCGGTTTGTCCGGATAATTGAAAAGCTGCAGATGTCCTGCCATCTTTCTGACCAGTTCCTCGTACAGTTTCCGGTTACGTGATGAAAACAGATTCCCTGCTGCATTCTCATTGACCAGAACATAGTCCCAGTTGCTGTCTGAATCTTCATCGGGGATTACAGAATACGTAAATGACGCAGGAATAATAAAATACATCCCGGATCTGTACATGATCAGATCGCTCCCAACCCGTATACATCTGTTTCCATTACGGCATCTTCCAATCATCATCCATCTGTGATGACAGGAACACTCTCCGCTTCCGGCTCTATAACATGCCTCTTCTTTGATCATCTGTACTCCGGCACCAGATTCATCTCATATGTAAACTTCTCTTCATCAAACCGGTATTTTTTCTGCAGACGGGGGCCACAGCTGGCGGATCCGATTCCATTCTGCCTGAAATCCAGATTCAGAACGGTACTCCCACATGGAACCAGTTCAAAATTATGCGCCTTTTGTGTCAGTTCTTCCTGCGTATAAATCGAAGCATTGAAGGAAAATGTCTTTTCGCTGTATGCAGTCAGCTTCATCCTGCTGCCCTGTATTGTTACATAGTCGCAATCGCAGTGACTCCCGTTTTCCTGGGGTCTCAGATAATCCTCATGCAGTTCTTCCACTGATGCCGCATAAATTCCATGACTTGATGCTCTGCATTTATCCACATAGCTTTCTTCAGGTCCCATCCCGAAGTATTCAACATTTTTCATTTTCCCAGGCAGGAACAATCGTAATCCAAATCTGGGCAGTTCCGGAAATTCCATGTTCCTCTCAACATCCATACGCACACCAATCCGTCCAGTACCGTCTACTTTCCACACCGCGCTGATGTTCATCATCCTCTGTACTGTCACAGCAACCATAGACATTTCGCTTCTGATTTCCAGACAGGTATCTGTCAGATTATAACTGGTGGTATAGGCCCGGGAAACTGCCCGGTCATACATTGCCTTAAACCATTCTTTTTTAAGAAACATATCATTATCTGTAGGGGCTCTCCAAACATTCAGTTCCATGGGGCGATCAAAAAAACTCTCCCCTTCCACCGTCATCTGTTCAAATACTCCATGAAGTTTACTATAAACATACTCAAAATTCTCACCGATGATAATCAGCTGCCTGTCATTTTCCTTTACTGTAATTTTTCCGACTGCTGATGATGCCATATCCGATTTTCCGGACATTACGGCCACAATCCGGTTTCTGCCATCTGCATTGCTGAGTCTGATTTCATCAAATCCCAGCAGCATCCCCTGCCGGCGAAGAATCTCATCCCTTTTCAATGTATAAATGACTTTCAGAAAAATTTTTCCTTTCTCCGGTATATTCACAGAAAGCATGATTTTTCCAGTACTGCGGGGAGGAATCTCAGGAATAAAAACATCATCTATTTTGCCTGAAGAGACAATATTGCCATCACAGTTTACTTCATATGAAATATCCAGATATTCTTTTATATCCACATAATTCATTTCATTTTTCAATGTAATGACTCCCGCTTTCTGATCATAATCAAGAACCCTGGCAGGTCTGTGAACATTCCTGTACTCCAGAAGCCCCATATGCGGTTTCCTGTCCGGATATACCAGTCCATCCATACAGAAATTATCATCATGGGGGTATTCTCCATGATCACCGCCATAATAGTAAATTTCACTGCCATTTTCATTTTTTCCTTTGTAAATGGCATGGTCACACCATTCCCAGACAAAGGCTCCGCAGATACAGTCATATTTTTCAATTAACCGGAAATAATCTTCATAATCTCCGGCTCCATTTCCCATAGAATGGCAATACTCACAGAGAATATAGGGTTTATCCGGTTCTGACTCCACATATTGTACAACTTCAGAAAAATCCGGGTACATCCGGCTGTAAAGATCCAGATTGGAATAGTCATACTTTCTTTTTCTACCCCTGTAATAAGCACTTTCATAATGGGTAAGACGGCCGGGATCATACTGTTTTGTCCACTCCAGCGCATTTTCAAATGTACATCCATACCCGCCCTCATTTCCCATGGACCAGATCACAACACATGGACGGTTTTTGTCCCGTTCCACCAGTTTTTTTGTACGGTCGAGAATTGCCTCATTAAATTCCGGATTATCTGTGATCAATTCGTTCCATCTGCTGCCCCGTTCTTCATCTGTATCATTGGCATAACAGAGCATCCACGGACCGTGACTCTCATTATCCGCTTCATCAATAACAAAAAATCCATAACGGTCACACATCTGGTAAAAAACAGGTGCATTAGGATAATGACTTGTACGGATTGCATTGAAATTGTACTGCTTCATCATCTCCAGATCTTTCTTCATCTGATCAGGACTGATTACAAATCCGGTCACCGGATCAGAATCATGGCGGTTGACACCACGGAATTTTACCGGTGCACCATTGATATACATCACATTTTCCTTTACTGTAATCTCACGGATTCCTATCTGCTCGGTAATCACTTCTCCTTCAGTCTCCATAATCAGTGTATAAAGATACGGCTGTTCGCTGTTCCACAGATTAGGATTCTGAATTTCAAATTCTGTATTTCCCTGATAAACAAACTCTGTAATTTTCCGGTTTTCCTCATCATAAACTGATACCTTTACAGGAATCGTACACTCCAGATATTTCATCCGTATACTAACGATGGCTTTTGTCCCTTCAAGTTTTGTATTGATAAAATAATCAAAAATACATTGTTCGGGACGTTTCATCAGATAGACATCACGGAAAATACCGCTCATACGAAACTTATCCTGATCCTCCAGATAGCTTCCATCACACCATTTGAGTACCAGTACTGCCAGCACATTTTCACCATCAATCACATAATTGCTGACATCGAATTCCGCAGATGCGTGGGAAACCTGACTGTATCCCACATATTCTCCATTTACCCACACATAAAAGCAGGAATCAACTCCTTCAAACTCCAGAAAAAGTTTTGGTACAGAGGGATCTTTCCTGTAATCAAACCTGCGAATATAGGCCCCGCAGGGGTTATTCTTCGGTACATATGGCGGATCCACCGGAAAAGGATACCTGAAATTGGTATACTGATGACTGTCGCAGCCATATTGCTGCCATACGCCGGGCACCGGAACTGAAATAAAATTCTCTGCAGCATAGTCGGTTCTGTAAAACTGCTCTTTCAGATCATAGAGGCTCTTATAATACCTGAACTGCCAGTTTCCGCTCAGCATCTGAATCCGGCCCGACTCTTCCCTGCTCCGTACAGGATCACTCACTCGTTTATCCGCCGGAATATAATATGCTCTGTCCGGCATGGTCTTATCATGAAGTACATGCAGATCTTCATAATAACATGGTACAATCATGTCAATCCTCCTTACATGCATTTTCCTGTTTTATAAGCGAACTCATCCTTATAGAATTTTTATCGCCTTTACGCCTTTATTTTAAAGCTTTTCAGCATTTATTTACATAAACTCAAATAGACAAAATATGCATAAAATGATACAATTAAAAAAATAACTGCACCCGGAAGTGCAGTACAAAATAAAGAAAGGATAAAATACAATGTATACGGACAGCGCCTACTGGCACAATTCCCTTCTTGATTTTAAAGATAGAAAACATCCGCTTTTTGTAGGAAGCTGTGGAACCTACCATCTGTACACCAAAACCAAACTTCCTACACATCGTCCCAAAGGTCGTCTGGATTTCCAGCTGCTTTATATCGCTTCCGGAAAAGCACATTTTTATTTCAATGGTACAGAGGAGATTGTTCCCGCAGGAAACATGGTCCTTTACCGCCCCAGAGAAGAACAGCGTTACTATTACTATGGAGTCGACCACACTGAAGTATACTGGGTACATTTTACCAGAAATAACGTGACCAACATCCTGCGCAGCTATGGTATTAAAGATCAGCAGCACGTGATTCACACCGGCATTTCTCTGGATTATAAACGCCTTTATCTTCAGATGATTCAGGAAATGAAGCTTTGCAAACCGGATTATGAAGAAGTTCTGGTCAATTATCTGCAGCTTCTGTTCATCATGATTCACAGAGTCGATAGCAGTCATCCAAAAAAAAAATCCCAGTTTCTCATGGATGAAATGAATGCAGCTGTAAAATATTTTCATGAAAATTATAATAAAACTGTCCGCATCGAAGAATACGCAGGAAAACACGGCATGAGTATCAGCTGGTTTATCCGGAATTTCAAAGAATTCACAGGTTCTACCCCAACTCAGTACATCCTGTCTCTCCGCATTTCAAATGCTCAGAGCCTCCTGGAAAATACATCCTGCAATATTACGGAAATTGCCGAAATTGTAGGCTACGATAATCCGCTGTACTTCAGCCGGCTTTTTAAAAAACAGAATGGAATGTCCCCTTCTGAATTCAGAAAGCAGCTGCAGCTTTCCAGTGATACAGACAAAAAAACTGCAGAATAAAAAAACGAGTGACCGATCTGCATATTTTTATGTTTCCATAAAGCAGATCAGCCGCTCGTTTCAGAATTGAATTTTCCTAAAAACAGTCAAAGAATTTTGTGTGTCATTTATAAATCAGAATCAATCGTGTCGCTACCCTCATTTCCATATATGGAAGCCAGCGCCATTCCCCATAAAGGACCGATTGCGATTCCAAGAGCATGATCCGCCCACAATCCGCAGCTGTTCAGCATCACGCCAAACATTAATCCGAATCCTGCTCCCATTGCGATACGACTTCTCTTTTTTTCATCCTTCTGATTTTCCATGCCGTGATTCACTGCAAGTATTGCCAATGCTATTCCCATTAATATCCAGGGCAAAGCTGCCGTAATAAATTCCTTCATATCCTCTTCTCCTAAAACAAGTGATCATATTCGTCATCAGTTTCATCGGTTTCACACATTTTATTCTCTGTCAGTCTGAAATTATATGCCGCAAAAAACATGCAGAATGCTGCAGCCCACATAATTCCTCCGCATGCAATACTATTGCATACAGCCATCAAAATACCGGAAACTGTCATTAAAGCTCCTGCACATATCAGAAGCACAGATGTTGTATGTTGATTTTCCATATTCTCCACCTCACAATATCCTGAATATGTTTTTCATGTCCTTACCTGTATTATAGTGGATCATCTTTTTTTGCGATAGGCAGCTTTTTCAGGTGAATGTGTCAGTTTTATAGAAGTACGCTGCAAAGCTTCAGTACGCTACAAAAAAAGTCATAAATATCACCCTTTCCATCGACTCATTAATATATCTGTGATCCCGGTCAGATTCAAAACGAAAAACATCCTCTTTTGTGACAACATACCTGCTGCCGTCCAGCAGGATTGTGACCTGCCCTTCCAGCACTGAAACATACTCTTTCGTCCTTTCTCCGTGACTTCCCGAGAAATATTCTTTTCCCGGAGCAATCTCAATACGATAAATTTCCACTATGTTGTTATCTTCAAAAGGAAAACAGGTCCAGACACGGTATTCACCTTCCGATTCCTTTGTAGGCACAGTTTCATCCACACGAATCAGAACTGTATCCCTCAGAGGAGTGCGGATCAGGTCATCAAATTCAATCCGAAGTCCGCTTACAATTTTCCCCAGTACACCAAGTGAAGGATTTGCATTTCCCCTTTCAATCTGTGCCAGCATGCTTTTGCTTACTCCGGTCTGCTCCGAAACCACATCAAGACTCATCCCTTTAGCTCTGCGGATATTTTTTAAATTTACCGCAACATTATGTGACAAATAATCCATTATTCTTCCCTTCCTGCTGTTATGCCTGTTACCCGGAGATTCTACGGCTGCAAAACAACATCCGGGAAAAATCTGCTTCCGAACAGCTATATGAAATTCATTATAACCGTTTATCTTCAGATTGTAAAACCAATCTGAAAGATTCCTGCAGTATAATTTCCTGGTGTAAAAAAAGGACTGTACTCCACAGCCCCTTTTTCATAATATCGTTGTCATGTCAGTCTCGTCCTAAATCAGACCTTTTATTTTCAGATAATCTTTTATCACCAGTACACAATTATCCACTCCGACTTTTTCGCTGTTCAATACCAGATCATAATTTACAGGATTGGTCCAGTAATTCCCATGAGTATAATACTCATAATAATCGGCACGATATTTATCCGTATGGGCAATTGTGGCATTCGCAACTTCTTCTGTCACACCCATATGTTCCATTGTCCTTTTTACACAGAAATCTCTGGGAGCTTCGATATAAATGCTGACCACGTTGGGACGTCCGCGCAGTACCCAGTCGGCACATTTTCCCACGATAACGCAGGACTCTGTTTCAGCAAGATTTTCAATAATCTGTTTCTGATACTCAAACAGCTTATCATCTGATACGAATTTTTCATTTCTGGCTATATAACTTTTTGCTCTGGGAAGACCTCTCAGAAAGTTGGAAAAACCGCCGGTGGATCTTATCTTTTCATTGACCTCCTCAAACAGTTTTTCATCCAGTCCGCTCATCTGGCTTGCCAGTGTAAGAATACGGTTTTCATAGCAATGAATCCCCAGTTCCTTTGCCAGCTTCGATGCGATTTCTTTTCCTCCGGTACCGAATCCCCGGGCAAAAGTAATTACATAATGGTCACTCATATCTGTTCTCCTTTCCTATCCGGCCAAATACCTGCTCAAAAATTCTCTTGTTCTGGGATTTTTCGGATTAGTAAACAACTCACCGGGAGCGGCATCCTCTGCCACATATCCTTTATCCATGAAAATTGTTCTTGTGGATACATCTCTGGCAAATGCCATTTCATGTGTTACTATGATCATTGTCAATCCTGTCTGGGCAAGATCTTTCATAACATTCAGAACTTCACCAACCATCTCCGGATCCAGAGCACTGGTGGGCTCATCAAACAACAGGATTTCAGGATTCATGCACAGAGATCTGGCAATAGCCACACGCTGCTTCTGTCCGCCGGATAACTGAGACGGTTTTGCATTAATATAAGGAGCCATACCAACTTTTTTCAGGTGTGTGATTGCACGGTCGAAAGCCTCTTCTTTTGATAAATGAAGTACTTTTCTGGTGCAGCACATGCAATTTTCAAGTACTGTCATATTATTAAACAAGTTGAACGACTGAAATACCATACCCACTTTGGACCGGTATTCATTTACCTCTTTCTGCACATCACGTATTTCTTTTCCGTGATACAGAATTTTGCCGCTTGTCTGTTTCTCCAGTTTATTAATGCAACGCAGAAGCGTGGATTTACCGGAACCGGAAGAACCTACAATACAGATCACTTCACCTTTTCTGACTCCAATATCAATTTTACGCAATACCTCATGATCACCAAATGACTTACTTAAATCTTCAATTGCAAGAATTATTTCTCCCATCACAGTACCTCCTACTGATTATCCATGTATTCAACTGCCAGTACATAATCATTTCTTCCCTGCATTTTCTTCTCAATCAGTAAAAACAAACGGTTGAACAGGAAACACAGTACAAAATAGATAACTGCAATAACCAGATACGACTCAAAATATTTATAATAATTTCCTCCTGCTGTCTTGGCTGCCATGAAAAGTTCCTGCACAGCAATTACATTCAATACGGAAGTCATTTTCAGGTTGGTTAAAAATGTATTGGCCATTTCAGGGATAATATTTTTAAATGCCTGCGGCAATACGATATAAAGCATTGTTTTCATGGGGGACATCCCCATTGCCCATGCACCTTCACGCTGGCCCACATCAATGGAATTAATACCTGCACGGACTGTCTCCGCCATATATGCACCTGTATTCAACAGGGTAACCAGTATACCTGCAAAAGCGGGCGTTATTTCCACACCTGACTGACGAAGTCCATAATATACAATCATGGCCTGAACAATCATTGGCGTTCCGCGGAACACTTCCACATATACTACACAGATTGCTTTTGCTGCCCTGATAACTGTTTTCTTCACAATGGTGTCTTCTTTACTGATTCTGATATCCTGAATAATACCTACTGCATATCCAAGGATGAAACCGAGAATTGTACCGATAATCGCAATATACAATGTGATCCATGTTCCCTGAATAAACATTCCAGCATATTTTTTTGCCAGAAATATCATCCACTCAATCGAAGTGGTGGGTTCTGCCGCCAATAAGAGTCCTGGTACCATTATTTCTTCCTCCTAATCATCCATCATTTCCATATCCACATGCAGCATACGGAATCCGCATGCCGCATGTGTGAATTATCAGTTAGCTGCCGGCTGCAGGTCAATTGCTTCATCCATCAGTTTATCCATCTCTTCTTTATCATTCCAGCCGATTGCATCCATCGCATCCTGAATCCTGTCTCTGAATTCCGTATCATCTTTTCTGGTTGCAATACATACATTAACCATTTCGTCATCACCGGTAAATGTATCACTGTCATCCAGCTGAATAATTACAAGATCATCATTTGTCAGAGCAGCAGATTCTGCAGTGGGGAGATCCACAACACAGACATCTGCAACATCATTTGAAATAGCCATAAAGCATTCAGAAGTTGTTTCATAATTTCCGGAGAGTTCAGCACCTTCAATCTGATCCAGGAGCGGAACCCATCCGGTTCCCAGCTGTGTGGTCACTCTGCAGCCTGTTCCTGCCAGTTCTGATAATTTTGTTACATTCTCATATGCACCGCCCTTTTTCACTACAATGCAGTTGTCTCTGTAATAATATGGATCTGTAAATGAATATGATAATTCACGATCCGCCGTACGACCCATACCTGCAATAATCGCATCATAATCACCCGCATCCAGAGAAATACCAATGGAATTCCAGTCTACTTTATGTACTTCCAGTTCCATCCCCATCTCATCTGCCAGTTTCTGAGCTACCATTACGTCATAGCCATAAGCATAAAAACCTGTGCCATAGATGGGAACTGCTTTATCACCATTGGCAAGTTCTTCTGTTTCCTGTGTCCAGTTAAACGGTGCATATGCACACTCCATACCAACCCGCAGCACTTCTTTATCTTCTGATTTTTCAGTATCTCCCGAAGAAGAACCGCATCCTGCCAGCATGGATACCGCCATAACTGATGCCAGAGCCAAACCCATAATTTTCCTTAATCCATTTGCCTTCATATGTTTCCTCTCTTTCCTGTGAATGCAGAAACGGCGCTTACCAAAAAAGTAAACGCCGTTGCTCACAAATGATTATTATTGTTATTTAAATTTTTTACCAGTATATCCTTTGTCCAATATATTGTCAATAATAAAGTGTATATTTTTCATATTTTGTACAGTTAAGTTCGTATTATTCCGTATTTTTAATATAATAATATACATATTAACTAATAAAGCACTGAATATGTTCAATATATTACCCTGCTGTATTTGTAAATTTCAGACAAATAGATTATGATACAATTATGGATTTCTTATAAATCAGGAAATCTCCAGACTCCAGCCGCAGTCTCCATGATAAATCATCTGTTTCGTCATACCTCCATCAATGCAGATGTTTTCACCTGTAATAAAACCGGCCTTTTCAGAACATAAAAACAGCACCAAATGAGCAATGTCCATGGGATTACCAACTCTGCCCGCCGGCTGCTGTACCGCATCCGGCCCTTCGTAAACCGTATATTCGGTGTCAATCCAGCCGGGCGAGATAGAATTCACTCTTGCCTTACCTGCCAGACTGACTGCCAGCGCATGGGTCAGAGCCGCGATTCCCCCCTTTGCAGCTGTGTAACTTTCGGTCTGGGGCTGGCTCATGCGATCACGGGAAGAAGAAATATTGATTACGGAAGCTCCTCTGGTCAGCCAGGGCAGAAACAGCTTCGTCAGATAAAACGGCGCCGTCACTCCAACCGACATGGCATACTGAAACTCCTCATACGAGCATTCATCAATCCCTTTCATCAGCGGAAGCGCATTATTAATCAGAATATCCACCCGGCCATAGTCCGTAATCACCTTTTCAGCAAATGCTTCCAGGACCTCTCTGCTGCCTATATCACCCACATAATGATCTCCTTCCGCTTTATCGATCACCGCTACCCGGGCACCCTCTGCAGAAAATGATTCAGCAATAGCTTTTCCTATACCATGGGAACCGCCGGTTATAACTACTACTTTATTTTCAAATTCCATATCCTGCTTTCCACCTCTTATCAGTCATTTTTCTGTCATGCATGAATACTCAATCTTCTGATCTTTATGATCCGGTTAACTCTTTCGCAAGCCTGACATTTTCCATCAGAGATTTCAATTGTATCATAGAGGAATATCCTTTTGTCAGTTCATCAATCTTTCCGTTAACTTCCGGATGATAGTACCTGCCTTCCTTCTCTGCCTGTTTTCCCTGCAAAATTGCTTCTTCAAGGATTTTCCGATCTGCAACCCGGTATTCTTCCGGTATCTCATTTACAAGCAGAAAGGGCCTTTTTCTCTCTGTTTTCCCATTGTCATATATCCCCTGCAATTTAACCGGATCACCTTTGAAAATATATCCTGTACAGAAATCTCGTTTTGCTCCAAACACCTGGACTTCATGCTCTGTTAACCAGGTAACAGTTGCTTTCCGATCCAGCATATCTTTGGGTCCTGTGGTAATTAATCCCCCGGGAAAATTCATAAGTGCCGGAAGATCCGGGCACAGCTCTTCTCCCCGGATATCGCCGATACCTCCCATTCCGCATGTCACTGCTAAAGAAATTCCCATTTTCTTACAGACTTCCATTGTACCGGAGGCAGTCAGAGCACCTGACAATTTGTCTCGCAAGGCCTTTTCCAGGAGATAGCAATCGATCCGTATTACCTGATCTGCCTTTTTTCGGAATTCCAGATATTCTGTCATTGTACCAAGGATAATATTTCCTTCTGATACCCATGTGATATTACACTTTTCATCTGCCCAGTTTTCCCGGATATCATCATTGCTTAAAGATTTCAAGCCATGTGTTAAAAGTGCTGATTCTACCAGAAAATTCATTTTCTTATTTCCATCCATCAAAATCTGCTGCATTATCCTGAGTTACCAGTGTCAGAGGCAGATATACAGGTTCTTCAAAACTGCTGCCCTGAACCAGAAGCATTGCCATTTTTTCTGCTGCTTTTGTGTAAATAGTACTTGAATATGTCATACTTCCCATCATCGTACCATCTTCAATTGCTGCCTTTGCATCAGAAGTATAATCCACACCGTATACCATCACATCCGAATTGCCCATTTCCTGTAATGCCTGAACTGCTGCCAGTGCCATGTTGTCATTACATGCAAAAATTCCTTTTAGTTCAGGATGAGCTGTCAATATATCTTTGGCTGCATCATATGCTTTTGTCGTATCCCAGTCACATGCCTGAGTTGCAACCAGTTCAATACCGTCCGTTTCTTCAAATACTTTTGCTGCTCCATTGATCCTTCCAACACTCTGTGCAGCTCCATCCAGTCCGCCGATAATCGCTACTTCTCCTCCGTCTTTCAATCTGGAAACCATGTCATTGGCAACTGTACTTCCCTGTTCTTCAAAATTTACAGTAATTCTTCCGTCAAGATGACCGCCGGCGTCTTTAAGTGCTTCCGTATCCACGCCAGGTCCAAGATTGATGACCGGAATATCAGCCTTATTCGCTTCCACGATTCCCGGAATTAAATTTGTTCCATTGATCGGGGATAAAATAATCGCATCAAATCCCATTGGAATCATTGTATTCAAAGTATCCAGCTGTCCATCTGCATCATCTTCAGCAGATGCTTCAAATACCTGCACTTCAATCCCCAGTTCTTTTCCTGCCTCTTCATAACGGGTTTTCATGGTTCCCCAGAATTCATTTGATGTGGAACTGATAAGAACGCCTATTTTTTCATTCTTCCCACTTTCCGGTTCCGCACCAAGCGCTTCATTCATACGGGCCTCAATATCAGCAAGTATATTATCTACTGTATTTTCCTGACCTTCCGTTTTATCTTCCTGCATAGTCCCGTCCTGAAGCGTCCCGTTCTGCGTGGTCTCTTTCCTGTCAGAAACAGATTCATCCTGTTTCTGACACCCCATCATCAGCATAACTGTACACGTTATTGCCAATAAAACTGCCCACAATTTCTTTTTCATTTCTTTTCCTCCTTAAAATTTATTGATTAAAGTCTTTATTTTATGGACTCTAATTTCGGATATTAAAACAGATATCAACAGCATAAATCCCGTTATCCACTGTTGATAATCGGAAGAAATGCTCATCAGGGTAAGACCGTTCCTTATGATCCCCAAAATCAGCACTGCAAGAACCGTCCCCGTAATACTTGCTTTTCCCCCGCTGATTAAAGTTCCGCCCATGACTGCTGCGGTAATTGCATCCAGCTCCATATTCATTCCCGCATTGGGCTCAGCAGAATTCAATCTTGCTGTAATAATAATTGCAGTTATTGCAGCTGCTGCTCCCAATACCATATGTACTGATATGCGATAAAAAGCGGTATTGATACCTGCTTTCATCAGAGCTTCCCTGTTGCCTCCAAGAGCCTGAATATAATTCCCCCATTTCATATGAAACATAAGCGGAAATGCCATTACCGTCAAAAAAGCAGCAAAGATAACAGATATCTGAAACTCTCCAATTCTTCCTATTCCCAGATATATAAAACTTTTTCCAAATTTTGTTACAGGTTTTCCATCCGTAATCATAAGCGAAATTCCACGCAGCATTCCACTGGTTGCAAGCGTCAGAATAAAAAAATTTATTCCTGTATAATGAATCAAAAATCCATTAACTGCTCCCAGAACCATACCTGATACAATTCCACATATTAACACCACAGGAATCGGCATTCCTGCATGTAATAACATCGCCGCAATCACGCCGCACAATGAAACGATAGATCCTGCTGAAAGATCCATCACACCGGAAGCGATCACAAATGTCATACCTATAGCAAGAATCAGACGATAACTGTTTGCTTCCAGGATATTCCTGATATTCTGCCAGGTGAAAAAATATTCACTCCTGACCGTAAGCACAAAACAAATTAAAATCATCATAAGAAAAAGGAAAATCTGCTGCGAATACCTACCTGCCCACTTTCTCATCATCCTGTTTCTCCTCTTTCTCCACAATCAGTTTATACAATTTCTGGGGGGTACTGTCTTCAGTGAGAAAAGAATCCACAAATTGTCCATTATTCATCACACAGATTCTATCCGCCACATCAAACACCTGAAACAGATTATGGCTGATCAATATAATCGTCTTTCCTTCCTGCTTCAATTCCAGAAATAATTGCATGATTTTCGACGTTTCTTTCAATCCCATCGCCGAAGTGGGCTCATCAAAAATCATAATATCTCCGCCTGCATGCACAGATCTGGCAATTGCCAATGCCTGCCTCTGTCCTCCGGACATCCGCTCAACCGGCTGGGTTATATCCGGAATATGAATACGCAGGCGCTCCAGCAGCTCTCCTGTCTTTTTCTGCATGGTTTTATGATCAAGAAAAATTTTCTTCTTCATAATTTCTCTTCCAAGAAATATATTGCCGGCACAGTCCTTACAATTGTCCAGAGCAAGATCCTGATAGACTGTCGTAATGCCCTGTTCAATTGCCTGTCGAACAGTCAAAGAATGAAACGATTTCCCTTTAATCCGGATTTCTCCCGAATCCGGTTTTAAACAACCGGTCAGAATCTTTATCAGCGTACTTTTCCCCGATCCATTATCTCCCACAATCGCTGTAACCTCTTCTGGATATGCCTTAAAATTCATATTATTCAGTGCCTGAATATAACCAAAACTTTTACAGACACCCTGCATTTCAATGATAGGCTGCATTTTATCACGTACTTTCTTTCTATATGAGTATATGGTAACTCAATATGAGGTGCCAGTCCAATTGTAATTGACAATAAACAGGCAGTATTTATAGACATTATGAATAAATAGTTCAGCAAAAAAAATCCCGCATTACCATACAGTCATCTGCAGGTAATGTCGGGAATCAAAAATTTTTAAAAAGCCTGTCCCGAAATCTTCAGGTACTTCACAGCCACAGAATCCGTCAGCCACACATCATTATCCGACAGATAAAATGTAATTCCGTCAGCTGCCATTGCACCTGCATCCACTTCAAGGATCACCGGTTTTCCCTGTGATTTCCTTCTTTCCGCAACTTTCATTGCTGTCGATACATTCCAGGAAAGATGCACATGCTGGCGCGACATCGGTTTCAGCCCTTCCGCCATAATTGAATCCAGAAATGCCGTTATCGTTCCATGATACAGAAGCGCCGGCGGATCCATTTTGCGGTAATCCATCTCCAGCCATGGAATGGAGTGCCCCTGACGGCATCGAATCATCAGGTCCGATCCTTCTTCTTTTAATCCATATCTCTGCTTATTATCCGTACGGACCATTTCCATAAGCACCGGCATGGATAAATATATTTTTTTCCCATGACTGGAAATATTAAATTTTTCAATCAGCTCACTGACATTGACCCATCCCTGCTTATCCATCGAAACACCAATTTTTTCCGGCGAATGGCGCAGAACACAGCAAAGCGTACTTCCAAGCCTGCGCCCGCACTTCGCCAGCATAGCCCTGTCAGCATCGCTGAGTCTCTCCAGTGCACCGGTCTGTTCAATAATATCAGTATTATCAATCATCCCGATTTCACTCCTTTCCACAAACAGAAGATATAACCTGTGTCTAAAATGCTGATACTTTCAGATTCCAAACAATATTTCCGCATTTCTTGTTGTAACAGTTTCTACAGTATACTGCCGGGCAAGTTCATAATCTCCGGTAATGCTCCATGATCCTTAATTTAGCATGAATATCGCCTGTTGATTCCTGCACCTCACCCAATGCTGCTATGAAAGAGGCACATTCTCCGTAATAATTTCTTCGATTGTTTTCCATAATTCCAGCTACTCTGAGCGCAATCCAGCGGTCAATTCTGTCAAGCCATGCATCCCGCACCTTATCCGGAACCTGTACGCTGCTTTTCCATTGATTAAACAGTTTCCGAAAAACCTCCTGCGTATTATCTGATAATTGATGTTTTGTCCCCTTATAATATTCCCCCGCATCAAATTTACATGCCGAGATTGCCCGCGCCAGCATGTCCCGAAGTCCTTTCGGCAGATTCCCGTCCAGTTCATCCTGATAAAGTAACAGAAGAGACAGAGCCAGTCCCTGCTTCATAAATGTCGAGGACCAGCCAAGGGCATTTTTCTCATTCATTCCCACCTTCAGTACCCGATCAAACCGGCCGTCAAAAAACATCATGATACAGTAATCATTTTTTCCCAGCAGATTCTCACTTTGTGAATCCCTGTCATAATATGTACCTCTGTTTTTACTTTTCGTATCATTATAGACCTGCTCATAGATCATTCTCACTTCATCAGCGTAACATGACCAGTCTTTTGCCAGAAAACGAATCCGTACATAATTAGTCACTGAAGAGTCTGAACGAAATGCTTCCAGCCAGCATTTTTCAGCCATATGATCATCTTTCAGCCTGCAGGTATATGTACCTGCAAGCAGCGCCACATCGCTTCTGCCCCTGCAGGACTCCGGGATCTTGTCAATTGCTTCCATACCGATGGCAAGCATCTTTTCATCCTCACCGGAATCCATCTTCATTCGGAGAAACTGCTCATACAGTGACGGATGCGCATCTGCAAATCTTCTGGCATTGTCCAGCAAGATATCCTCATCCTGCAGCATCGACTGCGCTTCTTTCAGGAATTTTTCAGCAAATGTTCCTTTTTTATGTCCAAGACAGGAAATCCATAATGGAAGAAACTGATCAAACTCCGGCAGTTCCTCATTTCCTGTCTGCAGAATATCTTCCAGGCGAATATCATGATATCCAAAATTTCCCATCATACAAAACAGTTCATCAGCTCTTTCATCCAGTGAATTACCCATATACGTAAGATACAGACATTCCCTGAGAAACTGTTTGAAATCAGAATCCAGCAGTTCGTATGAACACAGGTCAGACATGTTCAGAACAGAACCATCATAATCCCCTACCGCCGTAATCTCCAGCACTGACAGTATCTCTGCCAGCTCGCAGCCTTCCCTGTAAGCTTCCGTATCCACACACCGATGAATCAGTTCCATCGCCTGATTAACATCGGTCAGAACACCATCCGGGTCATGAAACAGCACCTCCGGTACATCACTGTTATACCAGTCATCCCATTCTTCATTGTATTCGCTGTCCAGACACCGTTCTCCTTCATTGATCTCAATCAGCTTTACCTGAATCTCTTCAACCAGTTTTGCAGTATCTGCAGATTCATTTCTTTTATCTGTACGCTGCCGGCCTGCCATATCCATATCCGCATCCGAATCAGAATACGAACCTGTCGACCGAAGCATGTCCGCAAAACTGTCCCGCTGACTCTCCGGCAGAATTCTGGCTATCTCATGAATAAATTCTGCTAAATCATCATGAGACAATGCATCAGTCAACCGATCCACTTCTCTTAAAAACTGTGGTAAATTCATGTCGTTTCTTCCATCAGAGTTATTTTGTTTTAATCAAGTCGTAAAGCGATGCTTCGTTGTTTTTTTGCTTATGGACACGATGGTATTCTTTGATACTATTGATTAAAAAATCAGGATTTGAAAAGTAATCTGAAACAAAAGACGGCGATTTCACGTTCTTGATTTTTAAAACAGTCTTGCAATAATCGCTTGGCTTTTTTATCCCGGATCGGCAAAATTCATCATATTGTCCCTGGCTTACAATAATAAGCATCTCGATTTCCGAAGCAGTAATAACATTGATAACTTCTACCTGACAGCGATATGCTTTACTCAAATTAAATTCCTCACCTCGTGAATCAATCACTCTAAAGATTATAATTTTCTGATCGTATGCAAGTCTCAAATAACAAATTCTTTGACAGATGTTCTCGGCAAAACTCTTTCTTCTATCATTTGTTCTCGGTTGAAAATCAGCAAGTCATTATCAAGAAGTATATCCATGATTGCTGTTTCAGCGCCGCCTCACAAACGCACGCAATAAGACTTGAACTCGGAATGTCTACTTTCATTTATTCCTCCAAGTTCTTAATAATACTTTTCTGTAATGCAACCAGTGCGTTATACTTTGGTGCTGTTCCCCCCAGAAAATTGCTTTGATATACTTCACTCTTTTTCATATCATTTCGTTTCAGTAAAGAATTCAAATTATCAACTGTCAACCCCTGATTGCTTCTGGTAATGAAAACCGCATCATTTCTCTCCATCTCATCCAATAACTCCGGATAGTGGGTAGAAAATATAATTACAGCACCTTTTGGATTGGTTCTTTTATTCATGAACAGTCTAAGCAATGATGCAACAAGTTCTCGGTTAAAATGATTTTCGATTTCATCAATAACCAAATATCCCCCATTTTTCAAAACTCTTGCTGCATCTGTAAATACTCTAATCCCCTTTACAGTACCAGATGACAAGTATGTGTTAAGCTCAGCCGGATTATATAAAACCAGCTCTTTCTGACCATAAAACTTCAGTCTGACAAGAAACTTATTGTTAATCTTCTCAACAGTAATGTACTCTATCGTCGGGTCGAGCAAAGTAATAATCTCTGTCGGAACTGATCCACCATCAGGAAAGAACAAATTGAAGTTTGTAAACATGCCCGGATCAACAAACAAACTTTTATCATGAATCTGTTTATTGATCGCTATCATGATGCTTACATCATCCGGAAGGTACTCATCTGAATTATCACGAATCCTTACAGGTGCTATTCCCTCAAAATTCAACAAATTGGTTTTATTAATCTTACTCGTTACAGCTTTGACCCATAACTTCTCAGAAAGAATCTGTGTAGTATAACTGCCATCAGACTTTTTCTTTTTAATAATCTCGCTGTTAAGATGATATATTTTTTCATCAACAAAGAAATCAACATCAAATACTGTTTTAGTATTATCTTCAAGGATCTGTGGGATAAACTCTGCATTTAGCGGAGCTGCACTTAACAGCATGCTCGTAAACGACACAACCTTTAATGCCGTAGTCTTTCCTGATGCATTAATACCAATGAACGCCTCCACCGTATTCACGTAAATATTTCCAAACAGATTAGATACTGTGTTTAAGTGATTATTCTGTACTCTCTGAACAGCACAAAAAGAAACATCAAAAAATGCCTTATATAATGGAAGCCCGTCTACTCTTATTCTCAATATCCTCATTTCAATACCTCATAAAAAACAAATATGTCGTTGTTATCAAACTTTAAACATATATTATCCCATATAATGTGTATTTGCAACGACTTTTCTGTTTTTATCATTCTTTTCATATTATTCCATCTCCATCCTCTTTTATTCACCCCCAAAAAGACAGGTTCAAAAAACTTATGCAGCTTTCCAACCTGTCATTAAAATATCTGATTCTCTTGCAGCACTGCTCCCTGTTCAGCAGACACCATCTCCGGCTTTACCCCAGAACCGATTCTATCCTGTCAATCAATTCCAGGTCCGCCGGCAGCCATTCCACGCTTCTCAATGTATCCTTTGTCAGCCACTTTGCATCTTCTGCTTCCAGAAGCGTCAGATTCCCGCCCACAATGGTACACCAGAAACAATCCATGGAAAGATGAAAGGTTTCATAATCATATTCAATCGTATGGAGCAGCTCTCCAACTTTGATATCTGTCGCCAGTTCTTCTCTGATTTCACGAACCAGTGCATCCTCCGGTGTTTCTCCCGGTTCAATCTTTCCACCGGGAAACTCCCAGCCGCCTTTAAATTCTCCGTATCCCCTCTGGGTTGCATATATTTTGTTTCCATCCCGCATAACGGCGGCAACTACCCTTACTGTTTTCATCCTGCTTTGTGTTCCTCCGTTGATAAATTGCTTTCCAGATATCTCAGTAAATCATCGCGCACAGCATGATGCATTTTTATCGTGACCTTCGAGATATCCTTCAATCTTCCGTTATTATCCATTTTCTTAGCGCCTTTGACATCTGTTATATCAAAAGTCCCCATATAATAAAAGCCTGTTTCCGCATCACTTTTCTTTACCAGAAGATGTTTTCTCTTCGCACCGGTGACATCCTGCATATAACTGCTTTCCGGCCCCTTGCCGATCTGAGAATCCCATCTGAACGTCATACTGTCTGTAAATGCATCCGCATAATCGGGTTTTCCTTCTGCATACTGCTTATCCTCGCTTTCTGCCCCAACCTTATGATACGTAATAAAGATAAACACATCATCTCCGATCCGCTTCATCCCGTACATCGTAGATGACAGATCTCTGCCGCAGTTCATCAACAGACTCACATCACGTCTCGAGTATTTTTCATACAGGACAAAACGGCTCTCTGATGTCCGGCAGGCCCCGTATTTATCCTGATATCTGCTCAGTCCCACTGAAACAAGATCCTCTATCTGATGGTAAAATTCCAGATGCTGCAGACGTTTCGCATAGCTGGCCATTCTCCGTATCAGCCGCGACTCATGATCCTCCAGAATATCAATACTTTTATATTTCCGGTATTCCTCCTCTTTGCTGACAAAACGTCCTTCCAGAACCCGGATTGCATCTTCAAGAGATGATTCATCAAAAGCGGATAAATAGATTTCCTGCAGTTCTGCCGCCAGTTCTTCCAGCGAAATCTGTTCCCTTGTAAATAATCGTTTCAGAATCTCAAGCTCGTATGGGCGAACACCGCTCAGGACTGTTCTGGAAAGATATTCCAGTGTAAGATTTTCCTGATCCGTCATCTTCCCCTGATAGATTTCAGGTTCCATAATACACAGAAAATTCTGATATGTTTTATATTCCCGGATGATAACCAGCGGATCGATCTCTCCGTTTTCATAAAAATCCATCAGATAAGGAATCCGTCCCAACCGGTTTTTAAGTGAAATATAACTGTCTCGTATGATTGCCTTCATTCCGCGAATCTTATCAATGGACCGGAAAATTTTCTCTTTTGCAACCGCATCAAAATGAACCGTAGACGCCCCGGGAATTGTGCTGTTTCCGCTGATCACATATTTGCGGATCGTATCCTGGTTATACGTACGATCTCCTGATAACGCAATGGGAATCATAAAATTTTTCTCATAATTTCCGATAAAATCCAAAACAACCACATATTCCTTACCCTCAGCCTTACGAAGCCCGCGGCCAAGCTGCTGTATAAATACGATTGGTGACTCGGTGGGTCTCAGCATGATAACCTGATTTACTTCCACAATATCCACACCTTCATTCAGGATTTCCACAGAAAAAATATAATCCAGAGGCTGTCTGTCCTCTGACGCTTCCTCCTCATCCATAGCCAGACGCTCAAAAGCCTCTGCACGCTCCGCTTCCGAAGCATCCCCATTCAATGCTATGGTTCTGTAATATTTTCCCGTATCCGGATTCATCACCCGATTGAATTTATCAGAAAGTTCTTTTGACTCTTCAATTCTGCTGCAGAATACAAGCCCTTTCACTCTGTCACCGCTGTAGCCAAAATAGGATGCCTGCCGGATAATGTGCTTTACACGTTCATCACTGACCAGAAGATTGAAATCCTGTTTCGAAAGCCTCCTGCCTTTGCTTTTCCGGTCATCAATCATGGAAAGATCGCTGATTCCGAAATAATGAAACGGACACAGCATATCTTCTTCCATAGCCTGCTGAAGCCGGATCTCATATGCGATCTGATAATGAAAAATCGCATAGATATTCCGGCCTTCTATATCATCGTCCCGCTTGTCCGGCGTAGCTGTCATGCCCAGCCAGAGCTTCGGTTCGAAATAATTCATGATACGCCGGTAAGTATCTGACGCACTATGGTGTGCCTCATCCAGCACAATACAGTCAAAATCCTCCGGTTTATAATGATGAAGATGCTCCTCCCTGCACAACGTATCCCTTGTTGCGAATACATAATCTGCGTCATAATCATACTGTCCGGCTCCAACAATTCCCATGGTTACCATTTTACCAAAAACCCGCTCGTAAGAACGCTTTGCCTGCCTGGCAAGCTGATTTCTGTGAACCAAAAACAGAACGCGCCTGAAACCCAGTTCCCGCATGGCAAATGCAGAAGCATACGTTTTCCCCGTACCTGTAGCAGAAATCAGAAGCGCCCTCTTTTCTCCCAGCGCCAGTATCTTCCTCAGATTGGTAATAAAACCCACCTGCATGGAATTGGGCTTAAGCCTGTATTTCTCAAGAGAAATGATATTCCCTTCCTTTGCAATTTCCCGCTGGTGTTTCCTGATCCTGTACTGCTCAGAATACTGCTCAATAAATTCCTCATACCTCAGCGCATACTTCGATGACCAGAGCTGTCTGTATTCAGCAAGAATCTGCTCTGCCACTTCCCCCTGTTCAGCAGACACCAGCTTTGTATTCCATTCCCTGCTGCTTGTGAGAGCGGCACTTGTAATATTGGAACTGCCAATAATAATCCTGTAGATTTCATCCTTCTTAAAAATGTATCCCTTTGTGTGAAATCCCTCACCGGCAGCCTCCACATCATACATTCTGATTGTAATATTTTTAAGCTCATGGAGCTTCTTCAGTGCCCGCGGCTCACTGAAGGCAAGATAATTGGTCGTCAGAATCTCACCCTCTATTCCGGCCTGTTCCAGCTCTTTCAGCGTCTGCAGAAGCGGTGTAATACCGCTCATGGTAATAAACGCAACACTGATCTGAAACCGGTCACAGGAAAGCAGCTCATCTTCTATGGAAGACAGAACCTTTTTCCCTTCCAGATAGTTATTCGACACAAACTGTGGTTTATACGCCAGGTTCGATGAAACTGCACTGTCCACATATGCCGTTTCAAAGCCACTGCGAAGATTTTCAAGTACCTCTGATTTCATGAACTGTTATCGTTTCTCCCTTGTCTACGCTCTCTCAAACCCCAGATATCTGCTTCCCTGGAAATTCAACTTTCCGCGATCCCCTTCCACCAGCATTCCATATTCACTTCCGTTTACATGAAATTCCATTCTGTCACCGCTCTCCACCTGAAATGTCACGTAATATGCAGTAGACGAGGTTGTGGTATATCCATGAGCTCCTGTTTCATCTCCGGCATTCCCGTGCTGATGGTGTGATACCTCCATCCGTTTCGATACCACCGTGGCTTCAACCGTCAGTCTTGGAGAATGGTTGTTTTGGTTCCATTCTCCCACACCCCTTACGATATTTACGATAATTATCCCAAATACCGCAATAAACATTACAAAAAAAATAACTTCAAATAATCCGCTGCCAAATAAAATTCCCATATTCTGCTCCTTTGTGTAAAATCTGCTTTATGCTGCTGCTCCTCATGTATGCAGACAGTATTATATCATAGATTTCTCTCTTTGCATAAATCATTTTTCCCTATTATGAACTGCGCGAAAGATAACAGATAACTAATATAAAAGAAGCCCTCATACGGAATATGTATTTTCCGCATGAAAGCTTTAATTTCTGTGTACAAATATGCTTGGCTCTGAACAGTTACTAATTATTTTTCAATAAACAGCACACCCAGCGTTCCGGGTCCGCAGTGACTGGAAATGACTCCTCCTGCTCTTGTGATGAGTATTTCATCAAATAAATGCAGGCCTTCCAGATAGTCATACACTTTTTTGATAATTTCATTCTCACAGCCGGAATGGGTGATAAATACCCGGTCATGTCTGGCATTCCGAAACTGAGGCTCCAGATGCTGCGCGTAATTCAATATGACGTGGGACATTTTACCGCGGTATTTTTTATCCGGTTTCATGGTACCGTTTTCCACCACGATCTGCGGGTGGATTTTCAATGCGCCGCCTGCCAGAGCAGTCAGCCCGCCGCATCGCCCGCCGCGGTGCAGATAAGTCAGTGTATCGACCACGAAACTGGCTCTTACGAGTGGTTTCACAGTTTTAATATGTTCTGTTATCTCTCCGGATGAACAGCCTTTCTGTGCCATAACAGCTGCTTCAATGACCAGAAGACCCACACCGGTGGACAGGTTCTCAGAATCAATTACGGATACCCGGTTTTCCATATCCAGCTCTGCGGCAGCCATTCTCATAACATTGGCAGAAGTCGACATCTGCCCTGAAATGGAAAAGCAGATGATCTCACTGCCATCTGCTCCGCATGACTGCATCAGCTCCATGGCATCCGTAATGGCGGGAGCAGATGTTTTGGGTGTCGCTTTATGTTCATCTGACCACCGGTAAATCTCATCCGGTGTGATATTCACTCCGTCCTTGTATTCATCCTCTCCCAGGATGACATGCAGCGGAAGAATACTGATTTCGTATTTTTCAATTAATTCTTTTGATAAATCACAGGTGCTGTCAGAGATAATTTTTACCATAAAAAGCCTCCTTAAATACCTCTTTGTCCGGCTCCGATACTTCCGTAAAGCATGAAGCCGGCTTCTGTCCCCATCATTTTATCACTATACAACTGAGATTTCAATTCCGGAAACACGGGACAAAAAGAAGTATTTGGGGGCAATCAATGTCTATTCTATACTCATCATCAATGAGCACATAATTTACGTTGTTTCTTATTTCCAGTGTTTCAACTGTGAAAGATACGAATCATATTGTGTACGCCGTTCTTCCTCTTTCAGATTATCCGGATTCGGCATATGACCGATAAGAAAGTCAATTAAAGACTCTTTCGATTTGTATACAAACTCTCCTTCCGTCAGACACCATTTGCAGTAATCCTCATTATAGCTTCCATCTGCTTCCCGACTGATCAGGCTGTCTTCATTTAACGGCATTCCGCAGCATTGACAGATGAGCTGCCGCGGAGAACCGAGAAGCGTATTGATCGATACATTGAATTCCTTCGACAACAGCTTCAATGTCTCCGTATTGGGCTGTGTCTCCCCGTTTTCCCAGCGGCTGACTGCCTGTCTGGTTACCATCACGCGCTCTGCCATCTGGTCCTGCGTAAGATTGTTATTTTCACGCAGCTGTTTAAGTATATCCTGTGTTTTCATACCTGTTTCTCCTGAAATTTGAATTTTCTGACCCCATGATACAAACGGATTTCTCCGCGTTTCACGTTCTCAAAATAATATAATTCCATTCTAGCCCTGTATCCCGATTTCGGCAAGCAACCCGCTGTTGCTGTCGGTTGGCAGGTCCGATACGGCATCCCGCCTGATGACTGCAGAAGCTGTACAACCGCTCCTTATTTCTTATGCAGCTGATAAAACTCTTTCAGATCAGCTTTCACTTCATCTGACAGCATCGTTTTCTTTACACCTTCTATGGCTCCTTCAAGTGCGAGCAAACGATGGATACAGGCCGATTCATCAATCTCCTGAATCTTCAGCCATGCTGACCTGGCACCAGCCTGTTTTAATTCATCGACAGAAGTAATTCCCACCTGTATCAGCTGATCTTCAACTGTTTTTCCTATATTCGGCAGCTTTGCTAATTCTCCCATGCTCAATTCCTCCCTAGTTCAGCAATGGCCCCATAATGCAGAATGTCAAAACTGTTACTCCTCCAGATTTCCTTTCTTTATATTCTCCTGAATGATACGATCTGTGATCTCAAACAGTTTTTGAGAACCCAGTTTTGTTTTACTCTGTCTTATATAAACCTGCTCTGCAGTTACATGATGTTCACGCCAGTCACCGCCGTTATTGCTGTTGTTCAAAAGAAGCGGCTGGATATTGTCCATAGCATGTGCGAATCTGGATTCGGCAGTTTCATATTCTTCAAATTCATCAAACAATGCAATCAATTCTTCCCTTTGATCTTCAGGCAGAATTGAAAAAATTCTCTCCTTAGCGGCATCTTCCCTGGCTTTTTGCGTCTGCAGACCTGCAGTGTCATAAGCATACGTATCACCGGCATCAATTTCCACAATATCGTGGATCAGACACATCAGCATAACCTTCGCAATATCTATTTTTTCATTGGCATACTCCTTAAGCAAATATGCCATAACCGCCATATGCCATGAGTGCTCGGCATCATTTTCATTTCTTCCGTTTTCAGATAAATGAGTTTGTCTGAATACATTTTTCACTTTATCTATTTCCAAAGCAAATGCCAGCTGTTTTTCAATGCGGTCATCCATAAAAACACCTCCCTCAATCGTGATTCTCATCACTGTTCTATCACAGCAAGCAGATACCTCCTCTGATAAATCCTGATCAAAAAATCACTACTTCTTAAATTTCTTCCTGAATGCTTCGACATATTCATTCACATTCTTTTCTTTGATTGTTACTGCAAGTATTTCCAGACCTAATAAAAAGATATGGAAGCTGAATTTCTCAATAGGTTCAAAAAGCAAAGCCAGAGATAACACCAGTTTCAGTCCGGCAAATACGGATAATAAAAGATATTTTTCTTTTTTACTTCTTTTGATTAAAATATCTGCTATCTCCTCATTCACTTCCTGTAATCCCAGTAGCCCCCATGTAATACCCATTAATGGGACTGTACTTTCCTGTCCTAAAATAAAACAGATTCCCATAATGAACAAAATCAATGCGGAAGCTTTATTATTATACGTAACCAGATAACGTTTTTCCCTAATGACAAATACCGTATCAGTAATACCTGTAAGCGCCATAATACTGCCTAATACCGTTGGAAGCCATTTAACTATTATTTCCGGTATAATAATACACAGTATTCCAACAACAGGAAGTAATAGCCAGTAATTTTTTTCTATATGTTTCATTGTCTCTCCTTATCCTCTTGTATCCGTTAAATCTTCTCCTTCGTTTCACGCTCCCGAAAGCCTGAAAACAGCCGGAGTTCCACTGCAATCTGCAGCAAATTCCCCGGCTGTCTTACTACTATCTTTCTTCCCGGAAGTACGGCAGACCGAGAGAAGCAGGAGGTTGATTCTCCCGTTTGTTTCTCATACTTGTGATAACCAGTACGACCAGTGTTACAATATACGGAATCATTTTGTAAAGTTCCTTCACTTCCATGTGGTCCATACCTGAAGGGATGAACAGATACAGAATATACAGACCGCCAAAGAGAATGGATGCCAATATACTTGTGGTGGGTCTCCAGATGGTGAAGATTACCAGTGCGATTGCCAGCCAGCCGCGGTCACCAAATGCATCATTGGACCATACCCCGCTGGCATAATCCATAACATAGTAAAGTCCGCCAAGACCGGCGATCATACATCCGATACAGGTTGCTCCGTATTTATAAAGTGTGACATTGATGCCTGCCGCATCGGCTGTGGAAGGACTTTCTCCCACGGAACGAAGATGCAGACCGACTCTCGTGTGATTCAGTACGTAGGAAGCACTCAGCGCAATCACAATTGCCAGGTACGCCAGAAAACCGTAGGAAAGGAAAATCTTTCCGAATGCACCGGTACTGTCGGCAATCGGCAGAGATTTGCTGAAATATGCACTTGTTTTTGAAAGTGCAATGGACGGAACATCACTGTTTGTCAGCTTGATCAGTGATCCGCCGAAAAAATTGCCGAAACCAACACCGAAAGTAGTCATCGCCAGACCGGTTACATTCTGATTGGCCCGAAGGGAAACAGTCAGGAAACAGTACAGGAGTCCCATGAGAAAAGATCCTGCAAGACAGCACAGCATGGGAATCGCAATGGCAAGAAATCCGTTCATATTTCCGCTCTGTTCATAGAAAAATGATCCGATTACACCACTTATGGCGCCCACGTACATAACACCGGGAATACCCAGATTCAGATTTCCGGTTTTTTCTGTCAGAATCTCTCCGGTACTGCCGTAGAGAAGGGGAATACCCTGACTGACTGCACGGGGAATAAATGACACAATATCGAACATCAGATATTTTCCTCCTTTCCTGCTTTTTTACGAAAACTGATTTTATAGGTGATAAAGAACTCGCATCCAATGATAAAGAACAGGATAATACCTGTGATAATATCGGCAAATGACTGATTCAGGCCGAAAGCCGTGGAAATTTCGCCGGCACCGCGGCCCAGCAGAATGATCAGGAAGCTGGTAAAGATCATGGCAAAGGGATTGAATTTCGCCATCCAGGATACCATAACAGCTGTAAATCCCTGCCCGTCGGCAATTGTTGTTGTAATTGTATGATTGATGCCGCCCACCAGCAGCAGACCGGCCAGACCGCAAAGGGCACCGGAAATCAGCATGGTCCGGATAATAACCGTTTCCACTTTAATACCCACGTAGCGGGCCGTATTTTCACTTTCACCGACTACGGAAATTTCATATCCCTGCTTGCTGTAATTCAGATATACATAAAGCAGCACTGTTGCCGCTGCTGCCACCACGATGGGAAGCAGATATTTCATGCCGAATAACTGCGGCAGCCATCCGGCATTGGTATTCTGATTGATGATACCGATCTTGCCGGAACCTTTGGGGACCTCCCATTTGATGATATAATATGCAACCAGCTGAATGGCAATATAGTTCATCATCAGTGTTGCCAGCGTTTCATTGGTATTCCATTTTGCCTTGAAAAGGGCGGGAATCAATCCCCAGATGGCGCCTGCAGACAGACTGGAAACAACCATCAGCAAAATCAGAAGGGCGCCGGGAACTTTATCTCCCAGACAGATCATGCATGCTGCAGCAGCAAGGCCGCCCATCAGCACCTGACCTTCCCCGCCAATGTTCCAAAACCGCATTTTGAACGCAGGTGTCAGGGCCAGGGAAATAATCAGCAGAATACTGATATTCTGACAGGTGACCCAGGTCTTTCTCGCGGAACCAAAGGCTCCCTGGAAAATTGTTTTATAAATGGAAATCGGATTGTCTCCTGTTGTGATCATGGTAATCACGCCACAGACGATCAATGCTGCCAGAATTGCAGCGCCGCGGATTGCCCAGGCTTTCTGCCAGGGGAGCGCATCCCTTTTGGAAATATGGAACAGAGGCTCTTGATTTCTGCTATTCATTTTTTTTACCTCCGATCTTTGTCATCATCATACCAACTTCATTTTTATCTGCATTTTTACCTTCCACGATACCGCTGACCTCGCCGCCGCAAAGCACCAGGATCCGGTCAGACAGCTCCAGCAGAACATCCAGATCCTCTCCCACAAAAATAACCGCCACACCGGCTTTTTTCTGCTCATTGATCAGATCATAGATCGTATAAGAAGAATTGATATCCAGACCACGGACTGCATATGCTGTCAGCAGCACGGTGGGTGCCGATGCAATCTCACGGCCCACAAGCACTTTCTGAACATTTCCGCCGGAAAGTCTGCGGACAGGGGTGGAAAGATCCGGTGTCACAACACCCAGTTTTTTTACCACATTTTCAGCCAGCTTTCTGGGACTTCTCCGATCTGTAAAAAATGAATGGCCCTTCCGGAAAGAACGGAGCATCATATTGTCAGTCAGGTCCATGTTGCCCACCAGACCCATACCGAGACGATCCTCCGGTACGAAGGAAAGAGCGACACCCATTTCTGCAATTTTTCTGGGATCTTTACCCAGCAGCTCATCTGTGCTGCCGTCATCTTCAATGTAAGTAATGGATCCGCTCTCCACCTTCTGCAGACCGGCAATGGCCTCCAGAAGTTCCTTCTGTCCGCATCCGGAAATACCGGCAATTCCAAGAATTTCACCGCTGTTTGCAGTAAAACTGATGTCTTTCAGTTTTAAAATACCGTCCTCAGACCTGACTGTCAGACCCTTTACTTCAATACGCGGTTTCGGATTCACCGGTTCCGGCCGCTCAATATTCAGAGAAATGCTGTGTCCCACCATCATGTTGGTCATTTCAGCTGCATTGGTGTCTTTTGTCATCATTTCACCGATGTAGCAGCCCTTTCGAAGTACCGCCACACGGTCTGAAATTTCTTCCACCTCATGCATTTTATGGGTAATAATAACAATTGCCTTGCCATCTTCTCTCATATTGCGAAGAACAGAAAACAGCTTTTCAGTCTCCTGAGGGGTCAGCACAGCTGTGGGCTCGTCCAGAATCAGAATGTCGGCACCTCTGTAAAGCACTTTTACGATCTCCACCGTCTGCTTCTGCGATACAGACATATCGTAGATTTTCTGATCCGGATCCACATCAAAACCGTAACGGTCACAGATCTCTCTGATTCTGGCGGAGGCTTCTTTGATATTCAGTCTGCCTTCCATACCGAGAATAATGTTTTCTGTTGCTGTCAGCACATCGACCAGTTTAAAATGCTGATGTACCATACCAATACCATGGGAAAAGGCATCCTTCGGCGAAGCAATGACAACTTCCCTGCCATTAATAAAAATCTGTCCTTCATCCGGAAAATAAATACCGGAAAGCATATTCATCAGCGTGGTTTTACCGCTTCCGTTTTCACCCAGCAGTGCCAGAACCTCTCCTTTATAAATGCTCAGACTGACTTTATCGTTGGCAATTACTTTTCCAAAAGTTTTCGTGACATTTTTTAATGTCACTGCCGCAATCTTCTCTGCCAATGATTTTCTCCTCTCAACTTTTGTATGAAAACACTTTTATTTTCAGGAACAACGAAACACAGCAGAACACAATCTGCTGTGTTTCATTGTTCCTGAAATGACTCCGATTAAAAGAAAGGCGGTACGGCAAATGTCGCAACCGCCCTTCCGGATCTTAATAATATCTTATTCGATTAGAATTTCTGATCCAGTAATGTGATGCCATCAATATTCAGGTTGAAATAAGGAGCAGAACGGAATCCTTCTGCAGATTCTGCAAAATGTCCGTCAACGATTGCTTCATGATCACCTTCATAATTGGGATCGGTATCAACATCAGCCATGTAAGAATCCAGTTTCTTGCCATCTACAGTAAATGTTTCGGTATCGAATACCTGAAGAGTTCCTGCTTCCAGCTCAGCTTTAGCCTTTTCGATTGCTTCTGCTGTGCCTTCTGCTACAGCTGTACCCAGATCGGTCAGAACTACAGAACCGGTAGCAATATCACCGGTATAGTCAACAGCAATTGCTTCACCCTTTGCCTGGCATGTCATAATATACTCGAAATAAGGAGCCCAGTCAATCCTGGATGAAACAAGGAATGTATTGGGACATGCACTTGCTGTGCTTCCGTTGTAGGAAACATTGGGAATACCTGCATTTTCACATGCAGTAGGAGCACCCATGGAGTCAGCATGCTGAGAAATCAGCTTGCAGCCGCCGTCGATCAGTTTATTCGCACCTTCTTTTTCAGCAGTTTCATCGTACCAGGAACCTGTGAAAGTAACATCCATCGTTGCAGTAGGGCAGACAGAACGGGCACCCAGGAAGAAAGAAGTATAACCGGAAATAACCTCTGCATAGGTAAATGCGCCAACATAACCGATCTTTGCTTCATCCTCTTTAATTGTACCTGCTTCAATCATTTCGTTCAGCTTCATACCAGCTACAATACCTGCCAGATAACGGCCTTCGTAGATTGATGCAAATGCATTATGGAAGTTTGCAAGACCCTCTGTATGAGCCTTTGTACCGGTAGCATGGCAGAATTCAACATCCGGATATTCTTTTGCAGCTTCAATCATAAAATCTTCATGACCAAAAGAGTCTGCAAATACAATAGTACAGCCTGCATCAGCCAGATCTGCTGCTGTTTCATAACATTCCTGACCTTCAGGAACATTAGTCTTCAGAACATACTCAACACCAAGCTTGTCACAAGCTTCCTTTGCACCATTGATAAAGTTCAGGTCATAAGTAGAATTTTCATCGTGCAGACAGATAAATCCAATTTTTACTTTGGAATAGTCTGCAGCTCCCTCTGCTTCTGTTACGGAACCTTCTGCTTCTGTTGCAGCAGTTTCTGCGCCTTTCTCCTCTGAGCTGCTGTTTGCGGGAGTATCTGAACCGCCGCATGCACACAGAGATGCAGCCAGCATCAGAGTGAGAAGTAAGGAAATGATTTTTTTCATTGCTTTTCTCCTTTTTCGTATTAAGATATTCGCCATACAACTGTATGGCAGCATCCAACTGGAACTGTCGACCAATATCTCATCAGCCGGTCAACAACTTTAGAATATCACCTGTTGTTTATTGTGACAAGAGAAAATTTGAAATTTTATCGAATTTTATTTAAATTCTACAGCCACTTCTGATTTTTCCATATGGCTTTCATATGGCTTCAGCACTCTGCCGCCGGATTCTATCCGCTTTCTTTCTCCGTTTATAACTTTCCTTCATCTATCCTACGGATTCCTGACCGGAATTCTCCGGGTCGCCCAGAAATCCATTTTCAGCGGAATGAACAACCTGAAGGTAAATTCCATCCTGGACGCCGGTTACAACAGTTATTTTGGTTTCACTGCAGAAGAAGTGAAAGACATGGCTGACTACTACGGAGCATCTGACAAATACGCTGAAATCTGTGAATGGTACGATGGATACCTGTTTGGGAATCAGGAAATCTTCAATCCATGGTCTGTCATCAGTTATTTTGATAATGGCTGTAGTCCGGAAACATTCTGGGTTTCAACGGGAAGCAATGAGATATTAAGCAACATTCTGACAAATGCAGATGAGGAGCTTATGGAACGCCTGAACAGTCTCATGCTGAGGCAAAGCATACTGATCCCCATCGACCTGAATGTTGTATACCCACAGATTGGAGATGATCCTTCCTTTATTTTCAGTTTTCTCCTCGTAGCCGGATATCTGAAACCGGAAAACACCTCACCGGCCTTTCCGGGAACTTATATGTGTGAAGTTTCCATCCCAAATAAAGAAATAGCTTGCGTATATAAAAAGGAAATCTTATCAAGACTGATAAAGGGCAGTTCCCTGATCTCGTCCTCCGCATACAAAATTCAGAAAGCTTTATATGCCGGAGATACTGATTTCCTGCAGGAAGCTCTCCAGAATTTCCTGTACCGGACAATCAGTTTTTATGATACTTCAAATGAAAATTTCTATCAGGGACTTCTGGCTGGTCTGCTGGCTCTGATGGATGACAGCTACCAGATTACCTCCAACCGTGAATCAGGCCATGGGTGTTATGATTTCCAGCTAAAACCACGCCGGAAAAAGCTTGCCGGCATCATCATCGAACTGAAGGTATCCAGAAAAGATACGGATGAAGCTCTTCTGGCACATGCCCGGGAAGCTCTGGTACAGATCGAAGAGAAACAATATACCCTCCAAATGGAACAGGAAAAGATTTCACCCATACTGACATATGGGATTGCATTTTCAGGGAAACGTGTAAAAATACTGAATGGGAGAACGTAGGTTTTACTTATCCAATATTTCCACTTTGCAGGAATGTTTCTTCTGATACCATTCCTGCATCACACAGGAGATTATTTGATACAAACTGTGAAGCAGTTCTGCAGACAAATGACACAGAAAAACGGCATGCCGGCGCGAACTTTGCGCGCGGCACACCGCGTATGATGTAAATGTCGAAAATCAGCTTCTATGAAACATCCTCTTTTTCATTTTCTTCACCATTCCGCTTGAAACCAGCTTTTAATACATCTTCTCTGCTATTGGATTAAAGGAATAAACATCCAGTTCCAAACGATGCAGCTTCAATTCTTCAAATGCAAAATCACGGGTTATTTCTGTTGCACAGGAAATTGCATCCATGCATCGTACATCTGGTCTGCAGTTTCACATTCCTCCAGCGCCTCGGCATCTGTATTTCCTGAAATATCCCAGACCAAATACATAGCAATGTAATCAATCAATCCATTGTACTGCCCATCCTGATGTCCTTCAAGAAGCACAGGTATTGCATTTTCTCCCAAATCCTTTATATTTGCATAATATTCATTATCCATATAGTCAAAAGGATTACCGCTTGTGATATCACCAGCGCTTACACAGCCCTTTAGATTCTCTATAATAATTACGTCCAGCTCTTCTTCCAGTTCACTTTCACGCATACTCGCATCAGATATGTCTGAATGCGCTATTGAATTCCCAGTATTTCCACATCCCGATAAAAAAACAATAACACTGATCCAAACAGCAAGCAAATACCTTTTCATTTAATCTGTCTCCTGTCAAAAAGAGGTGTGGCATTATCCATTTTACCGGAGTTTGTGTGTGATATATGCGTGTATGTAACCCATGGCATAGGAGAACACTGGAAAACATCATTTCCCAAAGGTCCTGTAAAATACTCTTTCTGCTTATTCGCTGTGTTTGATGCCAGTTCACAATATTCTTTCAGATCATCTGTTATCGGAACATTTACAACCTTAAACAAACCGGTATCCTTATTCAAATAGGTGAAAGCTGTATCTATTCTGTCATAAAGAACAACCTGCCCCTCTGCAAAACGATAACGAAATGCTTCTATTTTATTTGCACATCTGCATACCGCATATACCATAGCCAGTGTAAAGGACAGCCCCTGTTCCTTTACCATCCGCTTAAATTTTCCAGTTCCGTGGTAAAGAAGTTGCCCTGCCTGCTCATTTCGGCATCAGAGGGACTCGCCGTGGTAGGTCAGGACATTGCCGAAATCGATCAGCCTGCCTTCTTCATCAAAATAGACCTTACCGCCGCCAGAGGAACCATCATCGTTCATCAGATAGGCAGCTTCCTCATCATATTTCACCGGCCCACCTGCAAACGGGGCAAGTTCACCGGCCTTATAGAGGTTCCATCCTTCGTCACTGATTTCAAGAATTGTTCCATCGGTATACTCCCAGAAGCCCTGATAGGCCGCCTGCGTGTCCAATATGTAGGTCGATTCATCGTCGTTCCCGATATAGAGCTGGGTTTCCTCATCGCCCCGCACATCGGCATGGGCAAAGTAGAATTCCGATCCCATATAGGGAATATCAGAGGGGAATTCGTTGACAGCATACAGTTCCTCAAAGACCAGTTCCTGGCCGCCATCCATGGTGTAATAGATATTCTCGGCGTCAAGATTCTCGGTCAGGGTGCGACAAAGGCTGTCCATCATGAACCAGCGCAGCGAATCCTGGTCGAAGAAATAGAACTCCTTCTTTTGCTCACGGTCATCAAGTCCTGCAACCAGCGTAGAATCTGCAGCCCAGTCAACAATCCAGCCGTCATCAGCCTTGCTGGCGGTGATAATAAAGTCCAGTCCTGTCAGTTTGGTCAGCTCATTGGCCAGTTCCTCGGCGTTTTTCCGGGTGCCGGTATATTCAATGGGATATTCTTTGACGTCTTCAGCACTGAAAACGGCATAGAGGACATCGCTCTGAGTACTCTCTGCTGCGCTCTGCGACGGTTCCGTCAGCTTCGATGAAGCTGACGCGTCGGAAGGCGATGAAGCTGACTCACTGGAAGGCGATGAAGCTGACTCACTGGAAGGCAATGAAGCTGACTCACCGGAAGGCGATGCGCTCCCGCAGGCTGCAAGCAGGCAAATGAGCATAGCCAATGTTAAAAAAATACATGTTTTTTTCATATTGTACCTCCGTAGAACCATTACAGTCACTTTTGTCATATTTCAATCATTGAATTGAAAATCCTGTAGTGTTTCTTTTCATGATGTTTTCCTATTCTTAGTAATACAGATACAGTTCAGCAAAAATGTCCTGATAAGCGGACCTCACATCATCTTCTGCGTTACACGAGGAGCCGAAAGCGTAGAGATACGTGTAGCGATCTGTGTTCATGGCAAAAACGGTCCATTCACGTGTGTCCTCATTCTCGCCTGAGGTATATGTCACAATATATACAGGGAAGGTCATCTGCGCGCTGTACACATCATTTTCCTCAACGGCCAAAAGGCAGGGCTCCGAGTCACATAATTCCAGGGCACAATCAGTCATATATTCCTCTATAGACCGCGTGTCATTCAGGAAATCGTGCGGCATCACCGTGTTTATCAGGATGACCATCCCATCCTCTGTCATATCTTCGTAGTAATACGTGCCGTCATCGTAGTTATCGAATATCAGGTTTTTCGTATCGGTAAAGGGAATCGAATCGCACATCAGTGACGGAACCCCATCATCGTTGTCCGGGACCTGGTCGCCCCGGCCGTCATCATCCTCACCGAGATAAGATAGCTCCGGCTGGAACACAAACTGTTCGCTCTCCATGTCCCAGTACCACAACATCAGCAGACTGCTGTTGCTGTCACCAAACATCATGCTCACGTCGCTGTTGCCGTCGCCGTCCATGTCAGCAAAGTCGATGCTCTGAAACAGCTTCCATGCGTCGCCCTCAATGGTAATCGGATAGTCCACAGAGTCAAACACCGTCTGATATTCCGTATCATAATAGAAGATGGCAGCCTCTTTTTGAACTCATACCAGCACATCGGTGTCCTCTCCGGCGCGGGTGATGGTGCTGGCGCTGCGCCAAATGCCGGTAGTGCGCCAGTCGGTTTCAGCGTCGGTTTCAGCGTCGGTTTCAACGTCGGTTTCAACATCAGTTTCAACATCAGTTTCAACATCGGGTCCGCCAACGTTGCCGCAGGCCGTCAGGCTCAGGCACAGAACCAGCGCCGTCAAAAGGCCCGCATACTTTTTCCATTTTTTCATGTTCGTTTTCTCCTCTCGTTTCATTCAGATATTTTGGGGATTATGCTCCTGCTCCGCCATGGACAGCAGTTCATCGCGGCTCAGCTCCACATTGCCGAAACGGACAAAAATACCGTTAGTCACGGCACTGTTCCACACCTGCAGATCAGCAAGCGACCGAAAACGGATTTTGTCAAGATACGGCTTCATGTCCAGCAGCAGACGGCTGCCGGACACGAAATCAACCTGAAGGACATATCCGTCCATTGCCTTGACCGCTAAAATATATTTTCTTTCCACATAAGTCCTCCTTCCTTTAAAAGCAAAAATCCACCATACAAATATTGTACAGTGGATTTTAAGAAATAAACATTAACCAAAGGTTAGGTATTTTGTGCGAACAGCTCGACAAGCTGTATTCTCTTGGTTCGGGTGTCGCCCTCAATATGAAGCTTAGAATAGATCTGATTCACATACTGCTTGACGCTGCCTTCGGAGAGAAACAGCCTTTCCGCGATCTCGCGGTTCGAAAACCGCTGCACCATCAGTTCTACGATCTCAAATTCCCTTTGTGTCAGCGCATCGAACGAGCCCGGGCGAGTGTTTGCCGCTTTTCGC
>JAXDZY010000095.1:0-25545 GCA_034086685.1 Lachnospiraceae bacterium | reverse complement strand
GTTTTTCTTTTCAGCTCTTCGTTTTTTACAACCGCTCGCTGACAGCCCATTTATATTAGCAAACTTTCTTTCGTTTGTCAATACCTTTTTTGAGGTTTTTTTAACTTCTTTACTACTTATCAGTTTTTAATCTGAATTATTACTTTTTTTGATATTGTTTCAGGAATTGATTTATTTCCTGACAGCCTGTTTAGGATATCACTGACTTTTTATTTTGTCAACACTTTTTTCACATTTTTCATCAAAAATATTTTTATTCGATTTTTATAACAGCAAGTTTTACACGGCGATGCTTTCGCCTTCAGCCAAAACAGACTCCATCTTTTTTATGGAGCCTGTTTTTATATCCATGGCACATTATTGAATCAGAAAATCGACAAGAATGCCATGGCAAGTAAATTATGATGGTAAAAAAATGCCGCCACAGGATTATCCAATACCAGCTTTAATAAAACCTGTCCCCATTGATAGTTGCCTGCAAATGCGATTACAATCATAATCAGCCAGATAATAATAAAACTCCTGACAAATCCCGCTCCGATTCCCACAAGTTTATTAACATGACTAAGTCCTGGTATCTTCTCAATAATACCAAACATAATCGATATCATTTTCAGAATTACCGCCACAAGAATGAAAGTGAGAATAAATGCCAGTACTTTGACGCTGATTGCTGCAATAGCGCCGGATACATATTCAAAAAATCCTTCCGCCAGAAGTTTTTTGTGACCTTCTTCGGTATTGTTTTTAATGATTGTTTTTTTCCACGAAGAAGGTATTTCCAATTCTTTGATGTATTGATTCTGAATATCCTTCTGTGCATCTTCCAGACTGCTTTCAGCCTGCTCTTCAAGATACTCCCGGACATTTGCTTCTATATACTGATTTAAATGAACCTGATTCGTCATGAAATCAGAAATTGCAGGATTCAGCATTATGGCTAATATTATAGCCGCCACCGAACACCCTATGGACCAGAAAGTTCTTAACCCGCCGTTCTTCAATCCCTGAACAGTTGAGATAATAATAATCGCTGCAATAACTATTTCTGCTGCCATCCGAACACCTCCCTGATCATGCTGGCTACTCCATCTTCTGTATTGCTCAGAGTTATCCGATCCGCAGCTTTTTTAATTCCTTCCTCTGCATTTCCCATTGCTACTCCGAGGCCCGCATCACAAATCATTTCATAATCATTGCCGTTATCTCCAAACGCCATTACCGCATCAATACCAAATCCAAGGTATGATACCAGTTCCTGTATACCGGAAGACTTTGTAATATTCCTGCAATTTGCTTCTATGTTCGTAGTTAGAGAAGAACAGATTTTGAACTGCGGAAATAATTTCTCAATTTGATCATATACCTGTTTCTTCCTGTCTTCATTTTGAAAACGTATGCTGATTTTTTCCACCCCGGGTATTTTTGCCAGACAGGTCCTCTGATCTTCCACTCTGATACAATCAGAAAGCAGAAGTTTTTTTGTTCCTTCCGATACTTCCATCTGTCGGATACACTCATCCCACTCGGGTGCGACATAACGTTTTCCCTGATAAAAAAAGTCTACCATCAGCTTCTGTGAAACTGCATAATCGTAAAATGATAATGCATCCTCCGTCTTTACAAGATGCTCAGCAATCACTTTGCCGCTCCATGTATCCTGAACAACGGAACCATTCGACATTACAACATATCTAATGCAGGGAATCCATTTGAGAATTTCACTGATACCGGAACAGGTTCTCCCTGTGGCGAGCACAACATGAACCCCTTTTGTTTGAGACACTTTCATGAGAATCTGTCTGTTTTCCTCCGAAAGAGTTTTATCAGGAAGCAGCAAAGTTCCATCCAGATCAAGGGCAATTAATTTAATATCCATATATTCACCTTTTCCGGCCTTTCGACCTCTGTTTTTCAGCAGATTTTATACCATTTTTTCATCTTTCCAATAAAAATGTTTATCTTTTAAAAGATAAGCATGTTTTTTACTGTAATGATCCATGATTTTATCCAGAGGATTCCGTTTCTGAATCCTTGTTATGGCACCATCTGCCATAATTTTAGCATTATTCAGAGACAATGGAGTATTTTTCTGCTGCATTTCTTCTGCCAGCACCGCTATGGTCATGTATGCAGTATCTTCCACCCGGTATCCTTTTGTTTCCGCATAAGCTGTAATACACTCCGTAAATTCTTTAACCGACAGATTTTCATCCGGATTTTTAATTCGATCCAGTATTGTTTCTTTAACCGGCTCTATCGCTTTTTCTTTTTCCTTTTCCAATTTTATTTCGGTTTTCGTTTCCCTGTTCTCTGTTTCCTCTTTCTCTGTTTCCACTTTCTCTGTTTCCTCTTTCTCTGTTTCCACCATCTCATTGTTCTCAGGCACTGTCTCAGAAACTGTTTCCATTTCAGATTCCTCATCTTTTTCCGACAGTTCTTCCAGGTCATTGTTCACTTTATCGTTTTCTTTTTCCTTTTCGACAGCAGCCTCTGTATTTTTTTCTTCAGATTCTTCATCGCTTTTCGGCATATCCACCGGCTCTTCAGATATTTTTCCAGCCTTCTCATCGAAATTGAGAACCTGTTCAGGTTTTTTTTCCGGCTCAGAAGATTTCTCTGATTCTTTTTCTGATTCTTCTTCCGATTTCTCAACCTGCTCATCCGGTTCAGATTCCGCCTCCGGCTTTAATTCTTTTTTATCAGCCTCATTGATGATTTGTCTGTTTAACAAATCATCAAACGGATCACTGCTTACAAATTTCTCCAGTTCTTCCTGTGATGTTTCCACATGATACATGTTATCGATGTCGATAATCAGATTTTTTATATTTTCACGGACATCACGCAGAACTTTCAATTCATACATTTCTTTAATCTGTATTGAAGTCAGTTCATCAATCTGGTCATCGTCCAGCATATCCAGCTCACCAAGCATGCGTTCCTCAATATCCTCCGCATATGCCCGGGATTCGCGCCCCACTGTTATGTATTCAATCTCTGTACCTGTGTCATCTTCTTCCAGATATTCGTCATCAGGCTGCAGAGTTTTTTTCACATTGGATGCCATACGACCAAAAGAAGAGAAAATACCATTTCCTTCCGAGGATTTTTTTTTCTGTTTTTGTTTTTCCTCTCCGGTTCCCTGATTTCTTATAATATCATCAAAATAGATTTCTTCACTTCTATTTTTTTCTATCCGGGAATAACGATCGGCTGTTTTTAATGCTTCTGCAATCTTTTGCTCACGAGCTATACGTTCTGCTTCTTTTTTCTCTTTCAGCAAACGGGCAGCTTCCTCAGTCTGCCTGATTTTTTCTTCTTCCGCCTGCCGTGCTCTTCGAGCCGCATATTCTTCCTCTGTCTCCTCATATGTCCATTCTGCATATTGCACCGGCTCCGATGTCTGTCCTTCCGTCATATCCTGTCCGCGTTCTTCTTCCCGGAGTCTCTGTTCTTCCTGTTCCCTGACTCTGCGCGCTTCTTCCTCTGCAAGACGTGCTATTTCTTCACGGGCAAGTTTCTCCTCTTCTTCGCGTCTTTCCCGTTCTTCTTCCTCACGATGTTTCGCCGCTTCTATTATATTAATTTCATCTTCCGTCAGCCCGGTCGTTCTTTCTTTCAGCTGTACTGCTTTTTCCACATATTTGCCGGTACCAAAAAAACAAATGATTTCATGACATACTTCAGCACATTTCTCTTTCTGATTGTTTTTATCATACAATTTTGCCAGTTCATATCCCCAGCGTTCTTCAAACTCTGTTTCTTTATATTTTTCCAGATAATAAATCCGTTCTTCCAGGCTTCCTCCGGCTGAAGTTGTAATCTGATATCTCATGAGATAGGAAATACTGCTTTCCGGCCATTCATTTTCAAACTCCATGCACAGTCCTACAGCATTGGAAATATCGCGTGTTTCAATACACAGCTCAATCAGCTTCTGCATCATATTGCGCCCGGTAATACCATGAACGTCATAATAATTCAGCAAAGCCGTCCTGGCTGCTTTTTTATCTCCCAGTTTCTCATATGCCTCAACAATATCCAGAATTAACAAACCATTATTAATACGATTCAGATTTAAATTTTTCGCAATCTTTACTACTTCTCTGTATTTTTTCTCCCGCATCAATGCGCGGACTTTTTTAGCCACCTGGCTTACATCCTGTTTCTCCACAACTGTATCCTCCGCATAAAAATCCTGATTACAGTTTAACATAAAAAGGGTACTTATAAAAGTACCCTTCCTTCCAAAGCTCTTAACAAAGTAACTTCATCAATATATTCCAGATCGCCTCCCACCGGGACGCCACTTGCAATTCTGGTCAGTTTAATTCCCGTCGGTTTTACCAGCTTGCTGATATACATGGCAGTTGCCTCACCTTCAAGGCTGGAATTGGTTGCTATAATCAATTCATCCACATCCCCCGCAAGACGGGTCATAAGTTCTTTCAGACGGATATCTGCCGGTCCAATTCCTCTGGAAGGTGAAATTGCACCATGCAGAACGTGATAAACGCCTTCGTATCTTCCTGTTTTCTCATATGCCGCCAGGTCCCTTGAATTCTCGACCACCATAATCTGTTTGTGGTTTCGTGACGGATTTTTACATACAGGACATAATTCATCATCCGTCAGTGTGCAGCAACAACTGCAATATCTGACTTTATTTCTTGCCTCAACAATCGTTCTGGATAATTTCTCCACCTGCTCCTGCGGCAGATTAATAATGTGAAAAGCCAGCCGCTGTGCAGATTTACTGCCAATACCAGGAAGCTTCGAAAGTTCCTCTATCAGGGCACTGATCTGACTTCCATAATAATCCATATTTCTCTGCTCCTGTATCTGTCAGAACGGTAAACCACCTGTAAACTGTCCCATGGTTTTTGCTGCATCTTCGTCAACTGCACGCATTGCCTCATTTACAGCGGCAACGATCAGATCTTCCAGCATTTCAATATCATCAGGATCAACGACTTCTTCCGCCAGTTTTACAGATAAGAGTTCTTTTTTTCCGGATATTTTAACTTCTACAACTCCGCCGCCGGCCTTGGCTGTATACTCTCTTTCATCCAGACTTTTTTTAGCCTCTTCCATCTGTCTCTGCATCTTCTGGGCCTGCTTCATCAGATTATTCATATTAGCGGGCATACCTCCGCCAAATCCACCTCTTTTTGCCATAAAAATACTCCTTTTTAATCTTTCTAAAAATAAGGCTATTCATCCTCTATGTCAACGCCATGGAAAACAGACTGCAGTTGTTCCTCACTGATGAATCTGTCTCTGACGCCATCTTCCCTTAAATCAAATCGAAATTCACAATCGATCCCTGTAATTTGATGCGCAGCATCTTTAATTGCCGCAAGATATGGAGTCCGCGCTCCAATAGCATAATACTTTTCTTCAAAAAAAACAATACAAAATCCATTTCCGTTTCTATCAGGCTCTATCTCTGACTTCTGCAATGAGATTCTGGCCGATCTTGATACAAGAACTGAAATAATCTTATTCCAGTTTTTACGAAGAACCTCATACCGGCTCATCTGATCTGCCGGAATGGAAATATTCTCACTGCCACGGCGGGAACCTGATACTGCTGTATCCGGATCTTTTCCTGTCTGTTCACCGTCATTATTTTCTGCCTGTTCGGAAACAGGGTCCTGTACTGCGTCAGAGAAACTGCCTTCCGGCGCACCTGTCACACCACCCGGCATACACTGTGCCGGTGCAGAAGAAATCACGTATCCGCCTGCAAGCTTTTTCTCCAGAATTTCCAGACGATTCAGCACTGAATCCAGATTATATTCTGTCTCGGGTCGAATCAGTTTGATAAATGCCATCTCCAGAAGAACCCTTTTATCTGTTGCAAAACGAATCCTGCCTGACAGTTCCGAAAATACCCTGATATAGCGAAGAAGTGTTTCTTCACTGATTCTCCGGCTCATCTGTCCCAGCTCCAGCAGTTCTTCTTCTGATACCTCCAGCGTATCCGCATCCAGATCAGATGCTTTCAACAGCATAATATTGCGGAGATACCAGATAAAATCACTGACAAGCTGCCCAAGCTCACGCCCCTGCATAACAATCTCATCAATAAAACCAATACAATCCGCAGTACGACCATCCAGTGCAGCTTCCAGTAATTTTCCGAACAGATCATAGCTGACTGCCCCAAGAACACCAAGTACCTTGTCATACGTAAGTACTTCACCATAATGAAAAGCAATACACTGATCAAGCAGGCTGATGGAATCACGCATAGAGCCGTCAGCTTTTCTGGCAATATACTTCAGAGCCTTTTCTTCGATTTCCACGCCTTCTCCGGCTGTGAGCTCAGAAAGACGGGCTGCAATCACTTCTACGGAAATCCTCCTGAAATCATAACGCTGGCACCTGGATAAGACCGTCACCGGTATCTTATGGACCTCGGTGGTGGCCAGTATAAATATTACATGAGCAGGAGGTTCCTCCAGCGTCTTCAACAGCGCATTAAATGCTCCTGTAGAAAGCATATGCACTTCATCAATAATGTAGACTTTATACCGTCCTTCCGTGGGAGCATACCTTACCTCGTCACGAATCTCACGAATATTGTCCACACCATTATTGGATGCCGCATCGATTTCCATTACATTAACGGAATTGCCCTGATTTACTGCCATACAGCTGGGGCATCTGTTACAGGGATTTCCATTTACCGGAGATTCGCAATTGACTGCTCTTGCAAAAATTTTTGCAACAGATGTCTTACCTGTTCCACGTGTTCCGCAAAACAGGTAAGCGTGACCTATGCGTCCTGTATTAATCTGATTTCTTAAAGCTGATACAATTGGATCCTGCCCTTTGACATCGTCAAAAACGGGCGGACGCCACTTTCTATACAAAGCCGTATAGGACATCTTTCATCTGCTCCTGTTCTTTCTAAAATTATATTATAGCGGGCTGATAATCAGTCACCAAATGTGATTCCCAGCAGACGTGCTTCCTGAACCACACTGGAATCAGGATCCACTACTTTTAATTTACCTGCACTTTCAGCTAACGGGAATTTATCAATCTGACCGTTCTTTATTACCACCAGATTACCAAATTCGCCATCTTTACACATCTGCGCTGCTCTTGCGCCAAGACGTGATGACAGAACTCTGTCATATGCACTGGGTTCCCCACCTCTCTGCATGTGACCGGGAACTGTTACACGAACTTCTGCACCTGTCAGTTCTTCCAGGCGGGCTGCAATCTCATAAGATACAGAAGGATATACTGATTCTGCCACTTTCTTTTTATATTCCTTTTTGCTGAGTGCTGCATCTTCTTTGGAAATTGCACCTTCCGCAACTGCAATAATCGTAAATCCGCATCCGGCCTTCGATCTGCGTTTGACAGCATCAGCAACCTTATTGATATCATAGGGAATCTCAGGAAGCAGTATAACATCTGCTCCACCTGCAATACCTGCTTCCAGAGTCAGGGAACCTACTTTATGGCCCATGATTTCAACAATAAATACACGTCCGTGTGATGCGGCTGTAGTATGAATACAGTCAATTGCATTGGTAGCAATCTCAACTGCACTGTTGAAACCAAATGTCATATCAGTGCCCCAGAGATCATTGTCAATTGTTTTAGGAAGACCGATTACATTCAGTCCCTCCTGGCTTAACAGGTTTGCTGTTTTCTGACTTCCGTTGCCGCCAAGTACAAACAGGCAGTCCAGTCTCAGCTTTCTGTAAGTATGTTTCATGGATTCCACTTTATCCAGACCGTTTTTATCAGGCTCGCGCATCAGTTTAAAAGGCTGTCTGGATGTACCCAGAATTGTACCGCCGCGTTTGATAATACCCCTGAAATCTGAACGTTCCATCTTTTTGTACTCTGCATAAATCAATCCTTTGTAGCCATCCAGAAATCCGAAAATTTCCACATCATCATACAGATTGTACAATCCTTTTGCGATACCTCTCATGGTAGCATTTAATGCCTGGCAATCGCCGCCGCTTGTCAACATACCTACTCTTATCATATGCCATCCTTTCCAGTTGCTGCCGCTCATCACAACTTCCCAAATTAATTTTGTTCTGCCGGAATTACCGACAAATCCAATGACTCAATTATATAACAAATTATTTCCCGTTGCAATCGATTACGGATTCATACAACTCCTTTTTCATTCTCTCCAGAATCTCATTAAGAATAATTACCTGATCCTGAGGAGTCATCAGCACACCCCGCATCTCTTTATAGATAAAGCCTGGATTCTCACCGTTTACAAAACGCATCCGGCCCCGGTAATTTTCCATAAAGGGCAATACGCGGTCACTGTTCACAGGCGCTTTTGCCAGCATCTTAATGGTAATCTGTTCTGGTCTGGCAATCAGTTCCACAATATAATTATTGTGCGCTTTTGCTTTCATCCAGGCCACCATCAGAAGATTCTGAACAGCTGCCGGCATCTCACCGAACCGGTCAATCAGTTCATCCTGAATATCCATATAATCATTTTTATTCTCAATAGACGCAATCTTCTTATACATCTCCAGCTTCTGGCTTTCGCTGCTGATGTAAGAAGACGGAATAAACGCATCCAGAGCAATCTCCAGCTGTGTATCAAAGGTCTGCAGCAGTTCTTCGTCTTTATCCTCTTTCAGATTCCTGATAGCGATGTTAAGCATCTTGCAATACAGATCATATCCTACGGCTTCCATGTGCCCGCTCTGGGAGGCTCCCAGGAGAGTACCTGCCCCCCGGATCTCCAGATCCCGCATGGCAATCTTTACGCCGGAGCCCAGATCCGTAAACTGTCTGATAGCCTCCAGACGCTTCTCCGCTACTTCCTTCAGCACTTTGCCGGGTGTATATGTCATAAAAGCATAGGACGTACGGTTGGTCCGTCCCACACGGCCGCGCAGCTGATACAGCTGGGACAGACCGAAACGATCCGCATCCTGAATAATAATCGTATTCACATTGGAAATATCCAGTCCGGTTTCAATAATAGTAGTTGACACCAGCACATCGATCTCTCCATTAACAAAATCCAGCATGATCCGTTCCAGTTCTCTCTCACTCATCTGTCCATGGGCAAATGAAACCACTGCATCGGGCAGCATCTCCTGCAGTCTGGCAGCCACGGCAGTAATATTCTCAACCCGGTTGTATACATAATACACCTGTCCGCTGCGGGCAAGCTCTCTGTTGATTGCTTCTCTGATCAATTCATCGTCATGTTCCATTACATAAGTCTGAATCGGTGTTCTGTCCAGAGGAGGTTCCTCCAGCATGCTCAGATCACGGATACCAATCAGACTCATATGAAGAGTTCTGGGAATCGGTGTCGCTGTCAGAGTCAGAACATCCACCGTATTCTTCAGTTGCTTGATTTTCTCCTTATGATTAACGCCAAAACGCTGTTCCTCATCGATAATCAAAAGTCCCAGATCCTTATATACCACATCTTTTGACAGAACCCGGTGTGTACCGATCACAATATCCACAAGTCCTTTCTTCAGATCTGAAATAGTCTTTCTCTGCTGCGCAGGAGTTTTAAAACGGCAGAGAAGATCAATCCGAACAGGATAATTACTCATGCGCTGCACAAATGTATTATAGTGCTGCTGTGCAAGAATAGTTGTGGGACAAAGATATACCACCTGCTTCCCATCCTGAACAGCCTTAAATGCCGCCCGGATAGCCACCTCAGTCTTTCCAAAGCCCACATCACCGCAAACCAGACGATCCATAATCTTACTGCTTTCCATATCCTGCTTTACGGCACGGATGGCTTCCAGCTGATCGTCCGTCTCTGTATAAGGGAACATCTCTTCAAATTCTGTCTGCCAGACAGTATCACTGCTGAACTGATAACCTTTTTTTGACTCTCTGGCTGCATACAGAGTAACCAGCTCTCTGGCAATCTGCTGAACCGCTCCCTTTACTTTTGCGTGAGTCTGCTTCCATTCTTTGCCTCCCAGTCTGTTCAGCTTCGGAGTTTTGGAAGCATCTGCGGATGCATACTTCTGAACCAGATCAAACTGTGTAATAGGAACATAAAGATTGCCTCCGTCGCCGTACTCAATCTTCAGATAATCCCGGGTTATCCCCCTGCTTTCCATCTTCTGAACTCCCCGGTAAATACCAAGTCCATGACTTTCATGAACAACATAATCTCCCGGTGTCAGCTCATGAAAGCTGCTGATTGCCTGCCCGCTTAAGGAATGCTTCTTCCTGCGTTTCTTCTTATTGTGCATTCCGAACATGTCATTCTCGGTAATAACCACCGCACGAAGCAGAGGATACTCAAAACCCTGAGACAATGTACCGGTAGTAACGAGAATCCTTCCCGGGATCGGATACACACCCTCCTCTTCCGTATAATCTGCCGCCAGCATATAATCATTGCGCAGATTCTCCGCAAGACGTCTGGCTCTGGTTCTGGAAGCAGATACCAGCACAATCCTGTATTGATCCCTGCACCATCTCGCCAGATCGGCTGTCAATTCAGGAATCCGGTTCTGATAACTGCTCACATTGCGGGACATGACAGTGGTATGAAAATCCGTTGTCACCAGCGTATCCCTCTGTTTCAGCCCCCCAAGAACAGCCAGATGATGTTTTTCCAGACGCCACACCACATCTTTCTCAAGAAACAGTGAATCAGCCTGACCAGGAAGAATATATCCTTTTTCCAGACGCATCTGCATACTCTCCTGGAACTCTTTCTGCATGGCAGTCAGCTTCTCCTGAAGTCTTGCCGGTTCATCCAGAAAAATACAGCTGTTTTCGGGAAAATACTCCAGAAACGACACCGTATCGTCAAAGAAGTATTTCATGAATCCATTCACTGCGGAAGTAATCATCCCTGCTTTCATATCTTCGGCCAGAGAATCTACCATCTTCCGAAGCCGAAAGGCTTCTTCCGTACGTTTTTGCTGTCTCAGAGCCTTCTCGCAGACAGCACACTCATCTTCAATACGATGCAGCCCCGCATATACACTTCCCTCATCCAGCACCACTTCCGATGCGGGATAAATACGGATACAATCCGTACTGTCTTCCAGTGAACGCTGGCTTTCCCTGTCAAAATACCGCAGCGTATCCACTTCATCATCCCACAGTTCAATTCTGACCGGATTATCCTCTGTCAGTGTAAAAATATCAATAATTCCTCCCCGAACGGAAAACTGTCCCGGAGAAGAAACGCGTCCGCAGCGCTCGTATCCCATATATACCAGCTGTTTTTTCAGATGATCCAGATTCAGTGTATCACCGGCAGCAATCTCCAGTGTATTCTGCCTGATCTGTTCCAGAGGAACCAGAGCATCCATGCACCCGTCTATGGTTGTTACAATAGTTCCGCCCCCATATTCCAGAATCCTGCTGATCACCATCATACGCTGAGCCGTAATCTCATTCCCCTGAATATCTGCATTGAAAAACAGCAGATCCCTGGCCGGATAATACCAGACATCCTGTTCAAAATTACGCAGATCTTCACAATACTGTCTTGCTTTCTGTTCATCTGCCGTAATCAGTATCCGAAAATCATATCCCTGGCCAAAGCTGTGTACCATATGCCCCTTTGCCGCATCAATACAGCCAAAAATACCGACCGCACCCTTCCCGGTATCCTGTCTCAGAGCCCGCCGTACTGCCGAATACTCTCCTGCTTCCTCCAGGAAATCACTCCAATGCTTCATGATCTGAACCTTTCTTCTCTTCTTTTTTCTCTTTCTTCTTATTATAAATATTCATGGCAGCCTCCGGACCTTCCTCCAGAAACATCTCTGCAGCGCAGGCCGCAGTTTTCACTGCTTCTTTCATGACTGCAGCATCCTCTCCATGAAAATGTCCCAGTACGAAATCCACCAGTTCTCCCCGTTTCGGCTCTCCGACTCCAACCTTAATGCGGGGGAATTCCGTGGTCCCCAGGTGTGCAATAATACTTTTCACTCCATTATGTCCCCCGGCACTTCCCTTTTTCCTGATGCGAAGCTGGCCGGTTTCCAGACTGATATCATCAAAAATAACCAGCACCTGATCTGTCTCCGGCTTGTAAAAATCAAACGCCGCCCTGACACTCTCACCGCTCAGATTCATATACGTAAGCGGTTTCAAAAGAAGCACCTGCTGTCCTGCAATCACCCCTCTTCCTGTCAGACCCTTAAACTGCTTTTTATCCACTCTGATATTATGCGCTTCTGCCAGCGCATCAATTACTGAAAAACCAACATTGTGGCGTGTTCCTTCATACTTTACCCCCGGATTGCCAAGTCCTGCGATAATATACATAATCTTCTCCCTCTGATTCCTTAAAATATTACAGTTTCAATATCCTGTTTTCAATATATCACATCTCATCAAAAAGAACAAGTGTTCCTATCTATTTTATACTTTTTTCACAATTTGCACCAGATATTGCGCGTAACCTTCATAATATCCTAAAAATGCTGATTCTGCAAGGCAAACCCTCTTGCAATCCGCAAACTTTTCATGTAAAATAGCCCATGATTGCCAGGAAGCGCACAGAAGCCGGAAACCTGCTGCCATTTTCAGGGATTTCGGTTATTTCTCTGAAACATATTATGATTGTGATTTTACCATGCAGATATATAAAATCACCGCACTGATTTATGAAAGGACAAAACAATGATTGCTGCTAATAATGTAACTTTAAGATTTGGCAAAAAAGCATTATTTGAAGATGTTAATATTAAATTTACCGAAGGCAATTGCTACGGACTGATTGGTGCAAACGGTGCCGGTAAATCTACTTTCCTGAAGATTCTTTCCAGTGAGCTGGAACCCACCAAGGGAGAAGTTACCATGAGTGCCGGTCAGCGTCTTTCTTTCCTGAAACAGGATCATTTCCAGTATGACCAGTATACGGTTCTGGATACTGTTATCATGGGAAATCAGCGTCTGTACGATATCATGAAGGAAAAAGAAGCCATCTACATGAAACCGGATTTTACAGAAGACGACGGTCTGAAGGCTGCTGAACTGGAAGGTGAATTTGCTGCCATGAACGGCTGGGAAGCAGAATCCGATGCTGCCACCATGCTCAACGGTCTGGGTATCGAAACCGATCTGCACTACATGCTCATGTCCGAACTGAACGGTTCCCAGAAGGTAAAAGTTCTGCTGGCCCAGGCTTTATTCGGCAATCCGGACATCCTGCTGCTGGATGAACCTACCAACCACCTGGATCTGGATGCCATCGCATGGCTGGAAGAATTTCTGATTAATTTTGAGAATACTGTAATTGTTGTATCCCATGACCGGTATTTTCTGAATAAAGTCTGCACACATATTGCAGATATCGACTATGCCAAAATCCAGCTTTACGCCGGAAACTATGATTTCTGGTACGAATCCAGTCAGCTGATGATCAGACAGATGAAAGAAGCAAACCGTAAGAAAGAGGAAAAGATCAAGGAATTGCAGGAATTTATCCAGAGATTCTCTGCCAATGCTTCCAAATCCAAGCAGGCTACCTCCAGAAAACGTGCTCTGGAAAAAATCCAGCTGGATGAGATCCGTCCCTCCAGCCGTAAGTATCCCTATATCGATTTCCGTCCCGAGAGAGAGATCGGCAATGAAGTTCTTACCGTAGAACATCTGAGCAAAACCATCGACGGTGTAAAAGTTCTGGACGATATCTCCTTTATCCTGGGTCGTGAAGACAAGGTTGCATTTGTAGGCTCCAACGAACTGGCAAAGACAACACTTTTTAAAATCCTGGCCGGCGAGATGGAACCTGATGAAGGCTCCTACAAGTGGGGTATCACTACTTCCCAGGCTTATTTTGCAAAAGACAATACCGATATCTTCAAAGATGAAATTACGATTACAGACTGGCTGACCCAGTTCTCTGCCATCAAGGATGCCACCTATGTAAGAGGTTTCCTTGGCCGTATGCTCTTCCCCGGTGATGCCGGCATGAAGATGCTTCCTGTACTTTCCGGCGGCGAACGCGTACGTTGTCAGCTGTCCATGATGATGATCAAAGGATCCAATGTTCTGATTTTCGATGAGCCCACCAACCACCTGGATATGGAATCCATCACTTCTCTGAATAATGCTCTCATCAAATTCAGCGGCGTAATCCTGTTCTCATGTCACGATCATCAGTTTGTACAGACAACCGCCAACCGTATCATGGAAATCATCGACGGTAAACTGATCGACAAGATTACAACGTATGATGAATATCTGGAAAGCGATATCTCCATCCGCAAGCGTATGATCCAGGCACAGTAACAGAACGTAACATCAGGTGCCTGCATCACTTAAAAAACTCCGGAGTTTCCGGAGTTTTTTTATATTCACCAGTCTTTATTTATAATTCTTTTCCGCAACCTTTTTCCAGTCTTCACCGGACAGCCCCTTTTCCCAGATATTTCTCCCGGATATATCGGTCGAAGGATAACAGCACCTGATCAGCTGACAGAGATATACTGCTTTCTGACGCATATGATCACTTTCAAAACATCTGGGCAGCTCTGCCCCCAGTCCTGCCATATACAGATTTTCGAATATCCTTGCTCTGTCTTCTTTTGGAAATGTGCGGCTGTATGCATCAATAAAATACACATCATCCATATCTTCTTCACCCACATATACATCAATTCCGCGCTCCTCATCAAAAGCCAGATTCTGATCATATACATAGAAATATCCATCCTCCGGAGACAGAATATCCCACTGACTTTCCCAGTTCTCCAGCAGCTTTTCCCTGTCGGTTTTTTCAGACTCGGATTTCCTGCTCTGTTCTTCTGCTCCATCTCCCCAGAAAGTTTCCATCTCGCAGTCCCAGATATGATCCTCCATCAGATGAAACCATTCGTGAGCAAAATTGGTCTGCAGTGAATCCTTCAGAGAAATATCAGATACCATACGTGTAAAAAATACAGTTTCACCATTCAGATCATAGACACCGGAAGTCACGTATGCCCCCGCATAAGACAGATTTCCTTCGCTTTCATCTCCCGTTATTGTTCCGCTGAAGCAGATTTCAACCGTTTCTTCCCTTCCGCTCAGCATCTCATCAATCATCCCCGGCGGAAGCTCATCCAGATACTCTTCCAGTAATAAGGAAGCATCCAGCTCATCCAATGTACTGATACTGTCCCACAGAACATAGCCGGACATATCATCCCTCTCACGAGCTTCGTCCATGGTAATCATCCGCAGTCCGTATTCCTGTTGAATTTTACAGCTGATTCTTTCGATTTCCGATTGAATTTCATCAATTCCCGCCCGGATAACCGAAATACTCTGTGTGTCTTCCACTTCAGCCAGATCGCAGAGAATAATTTTCTGTCCCTGTGAAGACTCCACTGTAAATATCACCTGTCTTGTGTCCGGACGGACTTCAGTAATCGATATATAATTCCACAATTCTTCTTCCGGTTCCGAGAATTCCATCTCATATGCTGTATAACACAATTTTCTGCTGCAGTCATAAATATTCAGCGAATTTCTGAATCCGCAGAAAAGATAGGGCTTTTCATAAGAAATCAGCTGCTCCTTCTCATTAACCTCAGCCACATTGATAATAGCATCCGGTTCTGAATAATCCACGATTCTGTATCGATCGCGGAACTGATAGCAGCTTCCCGTCTCACTGTTTGACATGGCGGAAGTACTTGCCAGCTCATCCGATATGATTTCTTCAGATTCAGAAGAAAACCGACATCGTTCCTGTTTATGGAAATCTGTAGTGACCGTCAGATAAACATAACCGTTCCCCACTTTATCCAGACTCCACCAGAAACCATCCTCTTCTCTTTTTTTCCCGGTCAGCGTCTCCAGACTGTATTCCCCGGCTGCCTGCGTACCGATTCCGTAATAACAGAGCGTACCTTTGTCATAATCCAGTGTCCACAACAGTTTTTTCTGATAATCGCAAAACCACATGCTCCGAAACAGAGCATCCGTTTTTTCAGAATGAATTTCCTGCAGCTGCTGGTCCAGATAATACACGCTCTCATTAGCCGGCACAAATATCCAGATGGTTCCGTCATCCAGAAAACCGCCTTCTCCCATATCTTCATATCCCAGATCATAATTAATATTACCTGTGACTATACCGGTATCCAGATCAAGCAGCTGAACATTCAACCCCGCACCTGAACTGATGACCAGAAGCTTATTCTGAAAGCATTCTATCCTGGTTACGTAGGAATCTTCCTTCAGTTCCACCGGAAGAAGATAGGCATTCTGATTGTTTCCGTCCTTTTTATAAAGTTTTTTCAGAAGCTCACTTTGTTTCTGCTCCTGTGTCTGTATCCCCCCGGTCTGATTCGCAGGTGTATTCTCCACCTGACTGTCTGTCTTCAGAACGGATTTATTCCCCTCTTCTGTGCCGCCATTCAGCTCCTGATTTCCGCCCGCTCCCTGACAGCCGGGAATTGTCATGCATAAAAGAATCAGTATAATTGATAAAATCTTTTTCATTTGTATACACCCCCTGCTTTCCTTCCATACAGTATATGGAAAGTTCCGGCTGCTGTATCCATTACGATTTCCAGCCCCCGTCTTGCCGGTTTTTCTTTATTATACTATGAATGTGTTACTTCACGGTTAAAACTTCAGGGAATTATTTTAAATAAATGTAACTTTTCCAAGACGAAAAATGTATATATATTCTTCGGTACAGTGAAAAACCGGGGTGTTCTGCAGCTTCCTGCTGCAAAATGCCCCGGCTCCCCGTTAATAACAGATTTTCCTGATTTCTGTTCTTATCATATTTGTTATGGATTTCTTTTTATTTTACTGCTTTTATTTACTGCAGATGTGCCAGTCTTTCCTGAACCTGCTCCATCATCTGCTGGTATTTTTCATATTTTGCCTTTTCCTCTTCAATCTTGGCTGCAGGTGCCTTGCTGATGAATTTTTCATTGCTCAGCATGCCTTTGGAACGTGCAAGCTCTTTGGACAGCTTTGCTTCTTCTTTTTTCAGACGTTCGATTTCTTTTTCAATATCAACCAGATCTGCAAAAGGAATGTAGATATTGGCACCGGGAATTACTGCAGATACCGCATCAGCGTCGATTCCTGTCTTATCGGCCTGAATTTCCACTTCTGAAGCATATGCCAGTGTAGCAAAGAACACTTTACCATTTTCAAAAATACCGCAGATTTCCGCATTATCAGAAACCACAAATACTTTTGCCCTGCGGCTGGGAGGTACATTCATGGATGTACGTACAGTACGGATAGCACGTACCGCTTCCTTAATGGTTTCAATTGCTTTTTCATCTGCTGCAAAATTCCATCTCTCTGTATACACAGGCCAGTCTGATACCATAATGGATTCTTCTTCATCCTGCAGTGTACAGAAAATTTCTTCTGTAATGAAAGGCATAAACGGATGCAGCATCTTCAGTGAATTGATCAGCACCGTCTTCAGAGTCCACAGTGCTGCTGCCTTGGTGCTGTCCGTATCGCTGTACAGACGGGGTTTTACCATCTCGATGTACCAGTCACAGAATTCTTCCCAGATGAAATCATAAACCTTGGACAATGCAATACCCAGTTCGTATTTGTCCAGATTCTCGGTTACATCTTTTGCCAGCGTATTAACTTTGGACAGAATCCATTTATCTGCCGCAGTCAGTTCGGACAGACAAACCTCTTTCACTTCCGCCTTGTCCAGATTCATCATAATGAAACGTGAAGCATTCCATACTTTATTGGCAAAATTACGGCTCGCCTCCACACGTTCCCAGTAGAAACGCATATCATTGCCGGGCGCATTGCCGGTCACCAGCGTCATACGAAGCGCATCTGCGCCGTATTTGTCGATTACCTCCAGAGGATCAATACCGTTGCCAAGGGATTTGCTCATCTTGCGTCCCTGGGAATCGCGAACCAGACCGTGGATGAGAACGGTGTGGAACGGTGTTTCCCCGGTCTGTTCCAGCCCTGAAAATACCATACGGATTACCCAGAAGAAAATAATGTCGTAACCGGTTACCAGTACATCCGTAGGATAGAAGTACTCAAGTTCCGGTGTCTTATCCGGCCATCCAAGAGTTGAGAAAGGCCACAGAGCGGAACTGAACCATGTATCCAGAGTATCTTCATCCTGGACAACCGGAGCGCCGCAGTCGGGACAGACGGTCAGATCCTCACGGCTTACGGTCATCCTGCCGCATTTTGTACAGTAAAATGCGGGAATCCGATGTCCCCACCACAGCTGTCTGGAAATACACCAGTCCTTGATACCGTTTAACCAGTGGAGATAGGTCTTTCCGTAGCTTTCCGGTACAAATTTCAGAGTTCCGTTATTCAGCGCTTCAATGGCGGGTTTTGCCATCTCATCCATCTTAACGAACCACTGGGGTTTTACCATGGGTTCAATGGTTGCTCCGCAGCGGTCATGTGTACCTACATTATGAGAATGCGGTTCAATGCCTACCAGCAGACCCAGCTCTTCCAGTTCCGCAACGATTGCTTTTCTGGCCTCGTAACGATCCATACCCTCATATCTGGGACATACGCCATTCATGGTTGCATCATCGTTCATTACATTGATTTCCGGCAGATTGTGACGGCGTCCAACTTCAAAATCGTTGGGATCATGAGCAGGTGTGATCTTTACGGCACCTGTACCGAACTCGCGGTCAACGTAGCTGTCGGCAATGATGGGAATCTCTTTATTCATAATAGGCAGAATAACAGTTTTTCCCACCAGATGGGTATATCTTTCATCATCAGGATGAACAGCAACCGCCGTATCTCCCAGCATGGTCTCAGGACGTGTGGTAGCAATCTCAATGAATTCATCACTGTCTTTAACCGGATATTTGATATGCCAGAAATGTCCATCCTGTTCCTCATGAATTACTTCAGCATCGGAAATGGATGTCTTACAGACAGGACACCAGTTAATGATTCTGGAACCTTTGTAAATATAGCCTTTTTCATAGAGACGTACAAATACTTCCTTTACCGCTTTGGAGCAGCCTTCATCCATGGTAAAACGTTCTCTGGACCAGTCGGCAGATGATCCCAGCTTCTTCAGCTGATTGATAATACGTCCGCCGTATTCTTCCTTCCATTCCCATGCACGTTCCAGGAATTTCTCGCGTCCCAGATCGGCCTTTTCGATGCCTTCTTCTCTCAGCTTATTGATGATCTTAACCTCGGTTGCAATACTTGCATGGTCACAGCCGGGCTGCCACAGTGCTTCATAGCCTGCCATCCTCTTATAACGGATCAGAATATCCTGCATGGTATTGTCCAGCGCATGGCCCATATGCAGCTGGCCTGTAATATTCGGCGGAGGCATAACAATGGTAAACGGTTTCTTGTCGGGATTAACACTGGCTTTAAAATAGCCCTTTGCCATCCACTTGGAATACAGTTTGTCCTCAATGGCCTGAGGATTATAATTCTTTTCCAGTTCTTTTGACATAATTTTCTCCTTTTTAAAAAATAAAAAAACCTTCTGCATACTTTCATGCAGAAGGGCGAATCAGCGCGGTACCACCTTCGTTGGGTCTCATATCCGTTAACGCCGGCAACGGGACTGCCTACTGACTGACCGGTAATCAAACTGTCCGCGGGAACATCTCCTGCAGCCCGCTTCCATGTCACATTCAGCAATCCGGTTCAGAAGCTACCTTCCATCGACACTGTTCCGGGCGGTCTTGCAGCCGGTGAACCACCCTCTCTGATGAAGCCTTCAATGTACTCCTCTTCTTCACTACCTTTATCAGATATCTTTCAGATATGGCATTAATTATAAGCATGTTTTCAGGGATTGTCAAGCGCTGGCAACAATGATGCTTAAAATTCCTCCAGCCCCGCTGCGATTCCGTCAGCCAGCTTTTCCAGTGTTTCTCTGGAATAATCGGAGGCCCGGTCTCCCACCTCAAGGTCGACAGAGGGTATGGTTGAATAGGAGGTCTGTGTCAGATCGATATTCATGGAACCGTCTCCGAATATCTTCACTCCCTGCTGCTTCATGCCGGCAATAAGTGCTTTGCCCAGGCGCTCATGATTCTGCCAGTGGGAAGCCACCGGTTCCATGCTGCGGTAGGCATCCACTTCGGGAACTCCTATATAGAAAACACCCTTATCGCTTTCTGTGGAGTCATAATGAAGTGCAATATGGCAATCCGCATACTGGTTGGCCATAACAGTCCGCGCAATATTATCCAGCTGAACATCGCTGTCCTCACGTATCATAAGAACGTTGTAGCCTTCTTCAAGAAGCCGTTCTTTTATGATCAGAGCCAGTTCCAGAGTAACGGCAGCTTCCGGCGTTCCATCCTTCATGGTGGTTCCTTCCGAAACTGCCGTTGCTTTTGTCTGCCCTTTTGCGGTACTGCCTCCGGTCACCTTGGGAGAACCGTCAGGATGGCACAGGGTATATACTTCTGAGCCTCCCGAAGTGCCATGTCCCGCATTAATACAGATTGTCTTTCCTCTGGGCTGTGAGGATGCCATATAATACAGAACAGCAGAGCCGGTATGAATTTCGGAATTTTCTGCATATTTCCAATCGGAATTCCAGCTGATTACCTCGCTTTCTGTCTGTTTCTCTGCATTCTCCTCTTCAGCAGTCTGCAGCGTTTCCTGAGGCAGATCCGCCTCTGTTTGTAATGTACTTTCCGCCGTCTGTAATGTACTTTCCACTGTCTGAACCGTCTCATTTCCGGCAATCTCCGTTGTTTCCGCCGTCTTTTCTCCCGCGCATCCGCTGATGCTCACAGCTGCCGTCAGCAACGACAGAAGCAGCATTTTCTTTTTTATAATTTTCTTCATTATGACTGTAACTCCCTTCCCTGCTGCAGTAAAACTTTTCGCTGCAGCACAGTATATTCGCAGAACCGCTTCCTCCTGCAGTATCATTTATCCCGTTTACGCTTCAGTCTTTCACCAGAAACGGACTTCCCAGACCGTTATCTTCCATAAAACCGACCACTTCCATAACAGAACGGTAACCGCTGTTAATACAGTAAATAATCGCCTGATCCACCGGAATCTTGGGATAGAGAATCCCCGTCTGCGCAATTTCCAGCGCTCTGTTTGTTGCTTCCAGATCCATATGGGCGGCGATGCACAGCTGCACCACCGGATATTTTCCCGGATTTTTCTTATCACCCCGAAGCAATTCATGAGCATAACTTTCCGATAAACCGCAGGTGCGGGCAATCTGTGTCTGGGAAAGCTCCCGATGGGCTGCCAGCCAGGCATTAAAATAATCTCTCAGTGAACTGTATGTCAAATCATTCTCATGTTTACGGACAAACCGCCGGAACGCATTGGGATTTCCCCCGGTCTTCTCAAGCTCCCGCAGCAGTTCCACCGTCTTCTCTTCTTTTTTTCGCTGCATAATATTAATCCCTTTTGATTTGCTTTATCACGTGAAAACAAGTATACTATTCATATTCATTGTAATAATTTTTCACAGTCAGGTCAATCCTGACTTTCAAAGGAGCCCTGTCATGTCACTGGAAGATTTATGCACACTGTCCTATTATAAAAAAGTTGCAGATATTGATCCTTCAAAAAATGTCAGCCTGGTTCAGCATGCGCAGAACCACCGTTTTTACGTTCGGAAGACACTGGAGATCTACAACGCGGAGATCTATCGCTGGCTGCAGCAATCCGACTGTATTTATTTTCCGAGGGTATATGAATGTGTGGAAATGGAAAATGAAATGTCTGTACCATATCTTACAGTGATTGAAGAATACATACCCGGAGAAACATATGAGGACATTTTCCGGGAACAGGGACCGCTTTCGGAAAAGGAAACCGTAGAGCTTGGAATTGAGCTCTGTCGGGCGTTATCCACCATTCATGCGTTAAATCCTCCTGTTATTCACCGTGATGTGAAGCCTTCCAACATAATCCGGCAGCGGGACGGACATCTCTGCCTCATCGATTTCAATGCTGCAAAGACATATAATTTCCAAAAACAGACAGATACCGTGGTTATCGGAACAGACGGTTTCGCCGCACCGGAACAATACGGATACCGCCAGTGCGGGATCCAAACTGATATTTACGGAATCGGTGCTTCCATGAATTATCTTCTGACGGGAAGGACCGCCAGAGAACAGCTGTATACCGGAGCACCGATTTCCGCATGGGAACAAACTCCGTTTCCGACCCGGCAGCGCGGGCAGAACCTGCTGTCCCATATTATAGAAAAAGCCACGGCATTTGAACCATCGGATCGCTATCAGAATGTGCAGGAAATGACGGAAGAACTGGAAAAATGGCTCGTTTCTGCAAAGTCATTTTCTACAGAATCGTCTTTGTTAAAATCAGTTTTCGTTAAAACCGCACCGGAATATCCCCGCCCCTGGCAGAAATACCTGCCTCCCGGATTTCGCAGTCTCAGTTTTACCCATATAATCCCGGCCATCTTCGGATATCTGCTGATTTTCTCAATTGGTTCCGCTACTGTCGTAACCGATGAAAACGGCGCTGCCGTAACAGGGATGCAGCTCTGGATGAACCGTGCCTGCGTAACCGCTCTGATGCTGCACGCAGTATGTTTTCTCTGCAATTATCTGAACATACGTGAAAAAGCACCTTTCATGAAACAGATCCGGCAAAAACCCGTCAGGTTTTTACTTTCTGCGGGGTACGTAGTCCTGATTGTTTTCTTCTGGGTGTTCGTGTCTGTTTTTCTGGAAATGCTGTTTTTTTCATAAGTATATTTTTTCTCCATGCAGTATGAATCAAAACATTTCCCTTCACCTGTTTCACAGACATTTACACCACAGTAAATACTACGCTGCCAGCGCACCTTCTGGCAGCTTTTTTTCTGTATAATAATCCTGATTACATCGCTGCTGTAAAGGAAGGCAACAGTTACAAACACAGCGAAGAAAGTGAGGAAATTATGGCAGAAAACAAGACAAAACAATGCAGACACTGCAAATTGGAAATTGATGCGAAAGCGAAAGTCTGCCCGCACTGCGGCAAAAAGCAGAAACGGGGGATTCTTTCCAAAATCCTGATTGCAGCCGTGGTTCTTCTGATGCTTGCGGCAGCTTTCGGTAAGGGAGATGACACAAGTGATTCAAAAAAGGCAGTGACCGACGCCGCGAATACAGCCGGCGAAGGGCAAAGCAGCGCCGAAGCCTCCAGACTTCCCACGATTCAGGAAACCGTCCTCATCGATGAGAAACAGGTTAAGGTAACCGCTCTGGAGTACGTGGAAGATTCTCTCTGGGGACAGGGTATAAAAGTGAAAGTTGAAAACAACAGCAAAGAAAACATCGCCGTTACCCTTGATTCCATGTCAGCAAATAATTACATGGTCACAGACGACCTTTTCTACTGCGATGCGGCTGCCGGGAAATCGGCCAGCGATACCATCTGGCTGTCGGATTCTTTCCGCAGAACCACAGGAATTGAGACCGTTGCCGACATAATCATGAATTTCCATGTCAGCAGCAGTGACAGCTACGACACGCTTTTTACTGTAAAAGATGTGGAACTGAAGACCAGCGCTTCCGGCACAGTCGAACAGCCCGCTCTGGATGAGGGAAAAGAACTCTATAACAAAGACGGCATCCGCATTCTGGCTCAGTATGTGGACGAAGATACCTTCCTCGGAACCGCAGTACAGGTTTTCATGGAAAATGCTTCCAAGCGGGACGTAATCATCCAGTGTGAAAACATGTCCATCAATGACATGATGGTGGAAGGATATTTTTCCACTCAGATTAACTCCGGGAAAATGGCTATCGACACCATCGATGTTCTCTCCTCCGACCTGGAAGAGAACAACATCACCCAGGTCCAGAATGTGGAATTGAATCTGCTGATTCTTGATCCCGACAGCTTTGAAACACTCGCCGAATCCGGCGTAGTATCCTTCAGCGTGAAATAGCGTACAACATCTCAATCCGGTTATACCATTTATATTCAAAAGTACTTTGATTCCACCGCGTGCCGCCGGATACGGCCGGATAAACATACAGCCGGCGGTTCTTTCCCAAACCGCCGGCTGTATGTCTTTTCACTTCAAACAGAACATAGATTGCTCTACTCTTCTGTTTCATTGTACTTCTCCAGAATCAGCTCCTGGAGCATCTCCCGTGTTTCTGTATTAATAGGATGTGCGATATCTCTGAATTCACCGTCGGATGATTTTCTGCTGGGCATGGCAATGAACATGCCTTTCTCCCCCTCCAGAATCTTGATGTCATGTACGACGAATACTCCGTCGATGGTAATCGACGCGATTGCTTTCATCTTATTACTGTTTTCACTGGAAATCTTTCTAACCCTCACATCTGTTATCTGCATGAAAAGATGTCCTCCTTCTATAGCCTTCACATTATCCTACTTTAAAGAAGATGGTGTGTCAATCTGCGTGGGGACTTCATCTTTCTTTCCCAAAACTGCAGACAGTAAATGTCAGGCCCGCATAACGCGGGCCCGACAACTTAAAACCTGTTACCGCTTATTAAAGATTAAAATTCAGGTAATTGTAATTGCTCATGCTCCTATCTGAAATCAGATGGAATATCTTTCATTTTCTTCAATCAGAACCTGAGGCTTGCCTTCTGCAATGCGGACTTCACCGGGTTTGATTGTTCCTCTGCTTTCAATAATGCAGTTTTCAATGTGGGCATTATCACCGATATAAACATCATTAAGGATAACGCAATTCTTGATTACACAGTTATTGCCAACATAAACTTTCTTAAATAAAACAGAGTTCTCAACTTCACCGTTGATAATGCAGCCGCTTGAAATCAGGCTGTTTTTAACAGCGGAACCGGGATTGTACTTAGCCGGCGGATTGTCATCGATCTTGGAATGGATCTCAGGATACTGTTTGAAGAAGAAATCTCTGTTCTCCTTTTTCAGGAAATCCATATTCATGTTGAAGTAGGATTCCACATCGGAAATCTTGTTCCAGTATGTTTCCAGCGGATAAGCATACAGTTTCTTGATGCCTTTGTAGCGGATCAGAATGTCGTTTACGAAATCGTAACGGTCTTCTTCTGCGCATTTTTCAATCAGTTCGATCAGCAGTCTTCTTCTGATAACATAGATACCGCAGGAAGCAATGTTGGTGCCTGCAACCATGGGTTTCTCTTCCAGATTCAGAATTCTGTTGTTCTCGTCTGCAGTTACAACACCATACTGTGTCATGTCAGTGCCTTCGGGCATCTCTTTGGTAACGATGGTGATGTCTGCGTTCTTCTCAATATGATAATCGATTACTTTATCGAAATCAATCTTGTAAATGGAATCGCCGGAAGCAATTACAACATAGGGTTCATGCTGTCTCTTCAGGAAATCCAGATTCTGGTAAATGGAGTCTGCTGTGCCGCGGTACCATTCGCCGTTCTCAGCTGTAATTGTGGGAGAAAATACATACAGACCTCCCTGCTTTCTGCCGAAATCCCACCACTTGGAGGAATTCAGGTGCTGGCTTAAGGAACGTGAATTGTACTGTGTAAGGACAGCAACTGTCTTAATACGTGAACTGGTCATGCTGCTCAGTGCGAAGTCGATGCATCTGTAGCTTCCGCCAACGGGCATAGCCGGAAT
>JAXDZY010000093.1:0-4414 GCA_034086685.1 Lachnospiraceae bacterium | reverse complement strand
GTTTTTCTTTTCAGCTCTTCGTTTTTTACAACCGCTCGCTGACAGCCCATTTATATTAGCAAACTTTCTTTCGTTTGTCAATACCTTTTTTGAGGTTTTTTTAACTTCTTTACTACTTATCAGTTTTTAATCTGAATTATTGTAATTATCTGTTTTTTATCAGCATTTAAAACATTTTCTGCTGACAGCTTGTATAGGATATCACCGGAGGTTTAATTTGTCAAGCATTTTTCTTCTTGTTTTATCATTTTTATTTTTAAGTTGTTTCAGCCAATCAGGTATATCTTTCAGGAGGTATATACCTGACCGGTTGTTCCTGTTATTTCTTACAATCAATGAAGTCCAATCTCACCATATTTTTCTCCAGCTTATATTTCCTGCATACTTTCAATGCAAAATAATCTTGCCATTACCGGCTGTTCAAACCGTACTTTTAAACTTCCGTTTTCTGTATCGATTGTAAATTGTGTTTCTTCTTTTTCCGGGAAAATACATGCTGCGGTAATTTTCTGTCCATCTTTCAGATTCAGTGATTTTTTCAAAGGTATTTCTTTTTCAGCAGTCATATCTGCTGCAGTTCCGGTTTCTTCTGTAATTTCATCACGTCTCCATACTGCAAGATAAGCCCTTTCTTCAGTTTTAATACCTGCTGCCAGCCATGTGTCCAGATTTCCTCCAAGCCCCAGTGGCCAGAATGGAAGACCTTTACGGATATCCTGGCGAATGTTCTTATAACAACGAATTCCTTCTATTACAATATCTTTCCTCTCCGGAGAAAGTTCTGCCAGATGTCCGCTCTGATGAATACGAAGCAGCATAGCATTTACCATGTTAAAAATTGTTTCTTCTTTATCTCCGTTTCTCATGGGATAGGACCAGATGGCTGCCTGCTCCGGTGCTGCTCCCGTAGCTGCATTTGCGGCAATCGTTGCAAAGTTTTGATAATCCTCCTGATCCGACATGGACTGGATACTGTATCTGGAAAGCATTGCATAATCCATGCGCAATCCTCCGCTGGAACAGTTTTCAATTACCAGATCAGGATAACGCTCGAAAATACCGTCCAGCCATGAAAGATACGCTCTTTCATGCTCCAGTAGCCCCTGGCCGGGACTGTCTGCCCCAATCTCGGTACCGATTCCAGGCTCAATATTGTAATCCATCTTAATATACCCTGCCCCATAATCATTTACTACGCGATCAATAACCTGATCTGCATAAGCACGTACCTGAGGATTGCGAAAATCCAGCTGATACCTGCTTCGATCATAAATCCGTTTTCCATGGCGCACAAAAAACCAGTCATCAGGAACCTGGTCTGCAATTCTGCATCGAATTCCCATAACCTCCAGTTCCAGCCATACTCCGGGAACCATTCCTTTGCTGCGGATATAATCTGTCAGCTGGCGGATACCTTTTGGAAATCTTTCTCTGCACTCTTTCCATTCACCGACACCATCCCACCATTCACCGGGAGCATACCAGCCAGCATCAATCACATAATATTCACACCCGCACTCTGCAGCTGCATCGATCAGAGGAATCTCATTTTCCGTGGTGGGATTTCCGAAAAGGCAATTCATATAATCGTTAAAAATTACCGGTAAATCTACATCATCCTGATTAGGACGGCGAATCATTCGGCGGTACTTCGTAAGCTCACCCATGGCCGCATCGAAATCATCTGATTCCACTCCCACTGCAACAGGTACAGTTTCAAATACTTCACCAGGTTTTAATTCTTTGTACCAATGCGACTGAACCTCCGTAGGTCCGCTGATACTCACGTAGAAATGATTATTCACATCACTCATTTCATAATGCCAGGACCCGTTATGTTCAATCTGCCAGTACAGACTCGTATGAGCTTCTCTGTTTTCAATGTATCCCATAGGAAGATATTTTTTAGTGGACCAATTTCCCGTATTGGTTACTTCCAGCACCTGAGAAGTTCTCTGACAAACACCTGGCTGTGTCTGAGCAAACCCCAGTTCGTCAAATGTAAATTCTTTCCAGCCCAATTCTTTTTGCCAGCTGCTGTAAGGAATCCGAATGCGCATTTTCTCATCCGTTGAACACTGACCTTCCTTTTCTATACCGGTATAAGAAAAAGAAGAAATATATTCCAGAGTCTGTTTTTCTGTTCCTACATTAATAATTCTGTTTGTAAACCTTACAATCTTTGTTCCGGCATAAAACTGCATAACTGTTTCAACTCTGGTCCCCGTAATTTCACAATCCTCCTGAACGATCACGAGCCGCCTTCCAAGCCGGTTAACCGTGTCCTCCATACCAACGTAATGATACAGATATCCCGGAGCAGTTGCCACATATTTATTTCCCTGTTTTTCATAAGGTCTGTCATATCCCGACAGATTTACCTGCACCAGCTGAAATGCCTCCTGTATCAGCTGATCCCGTTTTGCCGCCTCTTCCGCTTTACAGCTTTTCTTTGGTTTGCACAGATCATTTTCATTAAACTCAGCTGATGAGAAATGAAGAAGTTTTATTTTCCGATCTTCCGTAATACCAAAAACAATGTGAATCCCATTCTCATATATTCTGATGTACTCCATAAAAAAATCTCCTGTTAAATCTATTAGTATAGTAATCGTCCGAATTCTGAAACATAAATTGCATCAAATAAATATATGTATTATGAATTCGAACAATATACAGTATAACTATTATAGATAAAACAGGAGTGTTTTTCCAGCATAAAATAATTGAATTATATCACATTATAAATCCCATATACCGCATGAGAAAAATCCAGAAAGTAAGCGTAACTGCCGAAAGCATGGTTGTAAGTACAACAACGCTGGATGTTAATATATCATCTCCACCCATATTTTTTGCCATAATATAAGCTGTGGGAGTTGTCGGAGAACCAAGCATGATGATCAGAGCCAGCAGTTTCTGATCTCTGAATCCTAACCATATGGCCACAGGCAGAAAAATCGCTTCCAAAATGACCAGTTTGATTGCAGTCGCTGCCACAGTAGGTTTGATTTTCGTCAATGCTTTCCGTCCCTCAAAGCCCGCACCTATGGCAAGCAGCGCAAGAGGAGATGCAGTAATTCCAAGGTTATTAATCGTCTTTGTTATCATCACAGGAAATTTAATATTCAAAAGCGATAAAATGATACCTGCCGCAATACCCAGAATAATGGGATTTGTAATCACACCTTTTGCTGCCTTCAGAATCTTTTCTTTTCCTTCACTACGATTATCAGGATTTTCAAATGTAAGAACAACTACTGCAAATATATTGTAAAGGGGCACAGATCCGATCATCATGAGAGGAGCCATTCCCGAATTTCCATAGATATTTTCAATAAAAGCAACTCCGAGAATTGCTGCTGAGCTGCGATATGCAGCCTGCACAAAAGCTCCCGTCTCCGAAGGATTTTTTAATAGCTTACCGGCTAAAAACCATATTACTAAAATAGAAAATAAAGTGACACCAAAACAGAAACCTATATATTTTACATCAAAATTATGGATAATATCTATATCTGCCAGATCAAGCAAAAGTTTACAGGGAAGTGCTATATGAAACACAAATTTATTGGCCGCCGACACAAATTCATCTGTCAGCATACCCCGTTTTTTTAATAATCCTCCAACAATCATAATAAGAAAAACAGGTACAGTTGCATTGAGACTGTAAATAAAACTATCCATTACTTTCACTCTTTCCAATATATAACTTCAATTTCAGATTCCGGAGTATTGTACCATATTCTAAACTTTTATACAATCCAATTATAAAGCCCTGTTACATATCTGACCTGACAATGGTCTTATACATAAATTCCAAAACTGCCAGAACAAAAAAAAGAACCACTCTATAGTGATTCTTAAAAAGGCGTCGGCCGGATTTGAACCGGCGGATACTGGTGTTGCAGACCATTGCCTTACCACTTGGCTACGACGCCATATTCAATTAAATGACTCCAGGGGGAATCGAACCCCCGTTACCGCCGTGAAAGGGCGATGTCTTAACCGCTTGACCATGGAGCCTCATCTTCATGCCGGTTCCTATGCGTCTCCGGCTAACAGGATTCTCATCCTTAGCTCCCCGAGTAGGGCTCGAACCTACAACAACTCGGTTAACAGCCGAGTGCTCTACCATTGAGCTATCGAGGAATATTCTCGAAGTTTGCACCTTCAAAACTGCATATCAACGACTTTTATATCTTATCATCTTTTCATCTGTTTGTCAAGAACTTTTTATCTTTCGAAACATTTTTCCAGATCCTCAAATCTCTTCCAAACCGGACCTTCTACCAGACTCTGGTCAAGCTGATGACCGATTAGTAGCAGTCAGCTCCATACGTTACCGTACTTCCACCCCTGCCCTATCTACCTCGTCGTCTTCAAGGGGTCTTGGATATCTCATCCTGAGGGG
>JAXDZY010000016.1:0-69314 GCA_034086685.1 Lachnospiraceae bacterium | reverse complement strand
TCCGTACTTTGCAACATTCCATGCTATCTGTTCGTATTGTTCTGACAGATCTCCACCTATTTTCTCTCCATTCTCTGAAAAGATTACATAATCACAAAGTGCGGGAATCATCTCAGCAGTCACTTTATCTGCACGTAGAATAGTATCATATGCTTCATTAATCTTTTGCTCTGCATAATTCGCCGGATAGATACAGCCCGCACTAATCAAAAGGTACAGTAGCAGCCAAGCAACAATCACCAAACCTACTAATGATCCAAGCATGACCAGTACATATCTCATAAAAATCCTGCTGAGTGCATTGCTTCTCTTTACTCTTCCCATTTATATCCAATCCCCCAGACTGTTTTTATTGGCATGCAAGGGAAATCTGAGAGCTTTGTTCTTATATTTTTAATATGAGTCGTAATTGTACTATCATTGCTCTCGCTGTCAAATCCAAATACCTGCTCCAAAATCTGTTCTTTTGAAAAAACCTGCCCACGGTTTTTTGCAAGGAACTCACATATTTCATACTCCGCCTTTGTAAGCGGAATTTCCTTATCATCAACCATCATCCGTTTTAAAGGTAAATGAAAGCAGACATGACCAACAACCAGTCTGACAGAATGTTCCCGGTGTTCCCGTCTAAGATGCGCGGCAACTCTCGCACGAAGTTCCATAACCCCAAATGGCTTACAGATATAGTCATCTGCTCCCAATGACAAACCATTTACCAAACTGCTTTCTTCTGTTTTTGCCGTAAGAAACAAAATAGGGCAGTCAACAAGCTGCCTGATTCTTGAACACAATACGAAGCCATCCATTCCAGGCATCATAATATCCAGCAAAATCAGATCATAAAGATTCACTTTTTCCATATTTATCGCAAGCGGGTTGCTTACTTTTGTGACCAGGTGTCCATCCTTATTTAGAATGGTTCCTATCATATCAAGGATTGCTGTATCATCATCAACTACTAATATTTTCGCCATATGATCCCTCTATTCTGATATTCTACTTCCTTCCCAATGGGATGCCCATAATAAATAATATACCATACTAATCACTGTAAATATGCAAAATACCGGTATTACAGACTTCATTTCATCTATTGCTCCCGATTCACCTGAAGCAATCTGCAAATATGTGTATGGTAATCTGCCGCTCCATGAAACAGGTATGTACTTCCAGGCAAACATTCCGAGATTCGTAAGCATTAATGCACTAACAAGTCCGGACATTATTCCCACTCCAATGGACACTCCTTTTCCAAACCGGAAAGCCAAAAATATCTGCCATATATATATCGGAATACTGCCACACCACATAATAAATGCAGCCATCATATATGTCACTATGCTTACTGTATTGTATCCAAGGATTTTATAAAACCCGAAGCAAAATATTCCTGCTGCTAAAAATACAGAGAACAGGCTGAATATAAGCAGAAGTATCACCTTAGACAAAAATGCTGTCGTCTTTTGTCGCAAAGTGAGCAGATTCTGGTATACTCCGGCATTTTGCTCCTGTTCCATGATACTTGCAGCAAATATTCCAATCAGAACAGGAAATCCTGCTCCAACTGCCTGGTAGAAAGCAATTATTTTTGTATTCTCACTCCAAACGGAAAAAGAATAATATGCTAAAAACAACCCGCTCGTTATAATCGGAATTAAAATATGCGCAAGCGTAATAGGCAGCCCTTTCATTTTCAACAGGTCTGCCTGGAGATTCCTTCTAAGCATTTCTATTTCACCTCTCTCTTATCAAACCAATTTAAAAATAGAATTGTTGCAAGAATAAACCAGATAATGGATAAGCAAATGCCCGGGAGAACTACTCCCACATCCAAAAGCGGATTGCCTTCCTCTGCTCTGATTCCATTCGGCAATATATGAAGGAGCGGGCAAAGAATCCTCATCGGGATTGCTGAAACAAAAAAATACCATTTTTCTGTCGGTGCAATGATTATACCTCCGACCGTGAGAAAAAGACATACCAGTAATTCCACAATCATTCCAAAGCGTTCACTCAAAAATAAAAGCAATGGTATCTCCCACAGCTGCGATATTGTAAGAACCAATACTGCAGCCAAAGCTCCTCTTTGCGGAACACAGGTGGTCAATAGAAATCCTCCTAAAGAAGCACCCGCAAATATAATAATATCAGATGCCAAAATCACACATCCCATATAGATAATTTTACCCATCATCAATTTTCTTTTACTTGTAGAAAGCGTCATTAGATGATAATATCCTGTTTTTTTCTCCCGCGTTATGGAAAGACAGCAGGTAACGGCAAGCATTCCGGGCAATAGCAGTGTATACCACCAGTTCCATACACTCTCTGCATATGCATTTGTCATTCCTGATGTAAGTACAAATGCCAAAGCAAATACAATCATGGGAAATCCCCAGATAAGTACCCGCCCCATCGAATTTCTTGTTTTCAAATATTCTGCCCTCACAATATTAAACACAACTTTCACCAGCCTTTCTATTTTCTCTCACTACCTTCATAAAGAGTTCTTCCAGATCTTTTCCCTGATCCAGTGGACCTTCATATCCTAAAATACCATCTGAAATAATTCCCACATGATCTGCTAATAATTGTACTTCCGAGAGAATATGGCTGGAAAGTATGACCGTAATTCCCTGTGCCGGGAAGGAGCGTATCAGCCCGCGAAGTTCTTCTATTCCGATGGGATCCAACCCATTCGTGGGTTCATCCAGTATTAAAAGCTTTGGCTCACCCAATAATGCCATTGCAATGCCAAGTCTCTGCTTCATTCCCAGAGAAAACTGCCCCGCCTTCTTTTTTCCTGTACCTGCAAGAGATACTATCTGCAGTACCTCATCAATCCTTTTATCATCTGCACCAAGCAGTAATGATCGAACTTTCAGATTTTCCCTTGCAGACAAATTTTCATAGATTGGCGGATTCTCAATCAGTGCCCCAATCTCAGACAACGCCTCTCTGCTCCATGGTTTTCCATTGAAATAAATATTACCTGCTGTTGGTTTTAAAACACCCGTTATCATTTTCAGAGTAGTAGATTTTCCGGCCCCATTAGGTCCAAGCAACCCATAGACTTTCCCCTTCTCAATGTTTAGTGAAACTTTGTTTACCGCCTTCTGTTTCTTAAAAGATTTGCAAAGTTCTGCAGTTTGAAGCATCATTTCCATACCTGTTCCTTCTTTCCTCGTTTTATAGAAAGAGAATAACAGGAAAAAATAAAGATTTAATGAAGATGGATTGCCTAATTATAATGGTTTGAAAAAACAAAGAGCGTGCAGTTTGAAAATATTATTATCGAAATATCGTTCTATATAATGATATATTTTCTTATGAACAAGAGTGGGGGAACCAGATGGAGTATTCAGGTGAATATATCGGGATGGAGGTGGGGAGGATTCACTATAGATTAATTCTCGATTTTATATTATAATTTATACAAAAACAGAGAGGTGAGCATAATGATTTTATACATAAACAGCTGTGTAAGAGATGAATCAAGAACAAACAGAATTGCACAGGCGCTGCTTCAGAAACTTGGCGAAGAATATGAAGAGATAAAGCTTTATGAAGAAAAACTGTATCCTCTGTCAAAAGCAGCGTTAAAACATCGAACAGAACTTATTGAAAATGAAAATTACTCTTCTCCGATATTCAAATATGCAAAACAATTCGCTGCTGCTGACACAATAGTAATAGCTGCGCCATTCTGGGACCTGTCATTTCCGGCAGATTTAAAAACCTATATCGAAAATATTTACGTGACAGGAATTGTATCCAGATACGGCATTGATGGAAAACCGGTGGGAATGTGCAAGGCTGAGCAATTATACTATGTGACAACCGCAGGAGGACCTTATCTTCCTGATTACAGCTTTGGATATATCAGAGATCTGGCAGTACAGCACTTTGGAATAAAGGAAATTTTCCTGATAAAAGCTGAAATGCTTGATGTGGAAGGGTTTTCAGCTGAAAATATTATCAGGCAAGTTATAGATAGTATCTGAGTTTCGGATACTCAGAACGGGAATCCTCGGTAATATAATTACCGAGAGATTCATAAAGATTCTGATATCCCGAGGTACAATAAAAAAGACCAGAAACTCACTTTCTGATCTTTTTTATCCTAAACCAACTGATTCTCTTCATAAAAACTATTATAAAAAGATTCCAGTTTTTCCCTGCACCGTAAGAACACTTTCGTCAATCCTGCATCGAAATGGATTCCTGCATCTTCCTCTATTATGGAAAATGCTTTATCAAAAGAAAATGCTTCTTTATAACACCGTTTTGAAACCAGAGCGTCAAACACATCAGCAAGAGCCATAATTCGTGCTTCAACTGGTATTTCATCACCGATACGGCCCTCCGGATATCCCTTACCGTTCACTTTCTCATGATGGTAATGCGCCATATTAGTCGCCACCTCTACAAAACGTGGTTCCTCCACACCAGTGAGTACTTCTTTTACAATCCGCGCGCCTATTTCAGAATGTTCTTTCATCTTATTGTACTCTTCATCTGTGAATTTTCCATGCTTACGCAAAATCGCATCATCCACTCCAATTTTTCCCAGATCATGCATGGGCGCACTGCGGACGACTAATCGAAGAAATTCTTCGTTGAATCCATAACCGGTTTCTAATAATTCCTCTGCAAATATCCGGACGACTTCTCTCGTTCGTTTAATATGACCGCCTGTGCTCAAATCCCTTGATTCGATAATCTGTGCCATTCCCAGAATTATTTTTTCCTGAATATCCTGAATCTGTTTTGTCTTTGCATTTACATCTGCTGTTAACATTTTATTGTAATCAGTAAACAATTCCAGTGCCCTGTAATGCTCTGTCTCATCCCTTATTTCCACTGCAAACCCTGCGCATTTATTGCGGTAATTCTGTAAGACATGTATTCTGCAATCGTAGGAATGACCATTCAGATCAAAACTGTCCATTTTCTCCTGCTTATCAGTCATTCTTCTCTGTCGATGATAATATGCAAACATGACTACATTGTCCAGAATATACTTTTTAAAATACTGTTCCGGATTTGCTATTTCTTTTCCGACTGCGTAATTCTGAATCTCAGGGAATATTTTTTCAGCATATGCATTGCAGCCCATGTATCTGATTCGACGGTCAAATGCTATAAATCCAATCTGACTCAACTGCTCATTGATTATGTTTTTATTCTCTTCCATTGTAAACAGGTTGGATTGATATGTCTGAATAACGGATCCTGTCATAAGAATAACATACACAAGCGGCATTATTTCCAGTTTCATACCAGTGACCCGCTCAATTACATAGCAGCTGATTCCCAGCATAAAAGAGACAAGCATAATGAATAATCCCCTGGCGTCAACAGATGTCTTCTTATGTAATGCGCGGATTACCACTATAAACGTCAAAGCAAAGTACAGATACATGGTAACCGGGTACATTATGTGCATGATTCCGTAACTTTTAGTCAAATAGCGGATACCATTCTCCTCATGTAACTCAACTGTTTTATAAAACCATTCCTTATAGCCGATTGTACATACAAAGCCATAAAGAATGCCCTGAATAATGTACATCATCAGGGACATGATCCTTCCGAGATTGATATGACATACTTCACATACCGTAATAAAATAAAGCATAGGCAAAAAACATGCCCCTGCATACAATATTTTTGTTGCCAAAATTGCTTCCGGAAGATTCTCCGATCCGGAAAATGCAAGAAAACCTCCATTTGCGATAATTACAACCACAAGCATGATCTGCTGAGTCACACTTTGTCGTTCATCCGAAATACTCTGCCAAAGAAACAGAGCGAAAGCCGATACTAAACAACATATATAAAAATAAGTCATTTTCTTTTCCTCTGGACACTCAAAAATGTAAAATATGCTGACAAACAAACTGACTACCTGATTGTTAATAGTATATAAAACGAATTTCCTGACGTCAATCACTACATAATATTTTTAACACTGATAGAATCACCTGACAGTCTATGCTACAATATAATCAGAAGTTCCCCACATCAGGTTTACTCAATGGCGGGAGCATGTTATTTACATAGAAGGAGGATTATATTATGCGATATGAAATTAAAGGCGGTAATTTCCCTGTTGTAATCTGTAATCTTGAAAACGGAGAGCAGATGATCACCGAAAAAGGGGCCATGGTCTGGATGAGTCCTAATATGCAGATGGATACCCGCGGAGGTGGTCTTGGCAAGATGTTCTCCAGGGCATTCTCCGGTGAGAGTATGTTTCAGAACATCTATACCGCCAGAGGAGCCGGCATGATTGCTTTCGGTTCCAGCTTCCCCGGACAGATAAAACCCATCACGATCGCTCCCGGTCAGGAAATGATTTTGCAGAAAAGCGCTTTTCTGGCATCGGAATCCGGCGTGCAGTTGTCCACTTATTTTCGAAAAAATCTGGGCGTTGGTCTATTTGGCGGTGAGGGGTTTATCATGCAGCAGCTTTCAGGTAATGGAACTGCATTCGTTGAAATTGACGGTGAGTTAATCGAATACGAACTGAAACCCGGACAGCAGATAGTGGTAGACACCGGAAACGTGGCAGGCTTCTCTTTGGGTGTTCAGATGGAGATTCAGCAGGTCCCCGGAATGAAAAATAAACTATTGGGGGGCGAGGGTCTGTTCAATACAGTACTGACCGGACCCGGGCATGTATGGCTTCAGACCATGCCCATCTGCAATGTGGCAGCCTCCATTCGTCCTTATATCCCCATCGATAATAATTGATCGACTCTGTTGAGACATACTGACAACAAAAAACGGAACCCTGTTCCGTTTTTTTGCTGCTCTGAAATATTAATATACGATCACAGGAGTCCCCTTTTCCACCAGATTGTATACGGCTCTTGCTGCCCATACAGGCATATTGATACAGCCATGAGATCCCTGATACAGATACCGGTTTCCACCAAAAGAAGATCTCCAGGAAGCATCATGGAGCCCTACGTTTCCATTAAATGGCATCCAGTAATCTGTCCAGACATCGTAGTCTTCGCCAACCATCTGATGTCCTGTTTCCTTGTATGTAATTCCATAAATCCCTTTTGGCGTTGCATGACCTTTGGATACGTTGCCGCTCACAATATTGCAGCTGACCGCGACTTCTCCATCCACATAACACCAAAGCGACTGACTGTTCAAACTGACTTCTACATAAGTATCACCATAATCTCTGCTTCCATAAGAAGCAGCTGTTTTGTAATACGTAAACTGCAACTCTCCGTTTTTCTTCTGATCGAGAGCCTCTACCAGAGTTTCTGTAGAAGAAGAAATATCTGTCCACCATCCGTAATCTCCATTATATATAGTGATTTCGTTTCCTGCATGGGTAGTAAACGGATGCGGCGAATAAGCGGTGTCATACCTGTCAGAAAGCTCTTTAATAAACGCACGGGCATTTTCCTGATCCACAGAAACCTTTCCATCCTCTGCCTTGATCATTCCGGCAATCATATCCGGAGAAAGAGCCTCTTTTGCATCACCAAACCGGTAATAAAGATCCAGATCTGCTGTGCTCTGCATTTCCTCCTTCAGGCTTTGTAATCCGGCATCATCTTTCAGAATATGCGGGTCAATATAATATGGAGTCAGATCAAATTGTTCTTCCTGTTCTTTTATGGCATCCATGATTTTCAGATCTGTATTATCTGCTAATGCTGTACCGTAAATCTCCGGTATTATTTCATAGCTTCCATTTTCCCAGACAATCTCTGCATCTTTACTGGAAACCATATGGGTAAAACAATCCAGATTCTGAATCTTTTTACGAATCATTTCTTCATTCATATTTACAACAGGAGTTGATTCAAATTTCTGAAAAATCTGCAGCGGCCAGCAGTAAGGATTCTGTGAATCCATTAACGGTTTCTCCCCGTACAAATCCCCCTTGAACTCCATTCCCAGATCTTCCAGTCTGTATTCTTTTTCCACTCGGGAAGAGCTCTTGCTTTCATATCCGGACAGCGACAAACAATAGTCCTGGTAAAATTCTTTTAATTTATCGGTTGCTTTCTCTTCGGAATACCATCCCACAGAAATATGCCCTATCGTGGATCCTGGATAATAGTGGCTGGAAAAATAATAAGTTCCGGCTGCATAGAGTAAAATGGCTACTCCAAAGCATCCTGCCATATATCGTTTCTTCATCTTCTTGTGACTTAAACAGCCAATCTCCTTTCCAATGCATTGCAAAATGTAAACGCTATTATTATAATGTGTTGCACTCAGATTTACAACAGCAAAATGGAAATTGTACCGTTTATTGACATATCTGTCTATATGTGATAGACTTACATGTGTCTATATCATATAGACCCGTATTCAATACTGTTAGTACAGTACCGCTTTAAACAATCTTCATGTTTTTGAAAGGAGTACAGAAGTAAATGGAGACTGCTTTTCTGAAATTATTGAATGTGAGTATTTCTGCCTGCGGGCTGATTTCTGCCGTGATTCTTTTTCGCCCCCTGCTGAAAAAAACTTCCCGGATCTTTCCGTGTATCATGTGGATTCTGGTTGCTGTACGTCTCATCTGTCCTTTTTCCATAGAATCGGTTCTGAGTCTGAACATCGGCACAGCTGCCATCGCCGACAGTCTGGTCTCTGCAGAAATGTCTGTTTCAGATTCATCAGGATTAAATGATCCGGCCGGGGGAAGGGAAGTCAACACAGCCGACAAACAGATCAACAATGAATTCCCCGAATTTTCCGCACCTGCTGCAAATGTCAAAGATATCCGGTTATCCATTATCCATGCTGCTTCCATCATATGGCTCACAGGCATGACGGCTATGCTTTTATACCTTCTGATCAGCTGTATACACCTTCACAGACAACTCAGCACCGCTGTTTATCTGGAAAAAAATATCTGGATCAGTGATGAAATCCAGTCGCCTTTTATCTCAGGCCTGCTGTGTCCGCGGATTTATCTGCCATCCGATCTGGATAAACAGCATCTGATTTATGTACTGACCCATGAAAATACACATATGAAACATCATGATTACTGGTGGAAGCCCCTGGGTTTTTTAATTCTGACCGTCCACTGGTTTAATCCGCTGGTCTGGGCCGCATATTTTTTGTTCTGTCGTGATATTGAACTGGCCTGCGATGAAACTGTAATCAGAACGCTGGGCACTGATTGCCGGCAGGCCTATTCCAGGGCTCTGTTAAGCTGCAGCATACCTGAAAAAAAGAGGCTGTTCTGCCCTCTCTCATTTGGAGAAAGTTCCATAAAGGAAAGAATCAAAGCCGTGATGTTTTACAAAAAGCCCGGATTCCGGGCGATTATGACTTCAATTGCCGTGTGTATCCTGCTGACAGTCTGTTTCCTGACTGATCCGAAAGGTACAGACTCTCAGACATCAGACTTTGTTTCCACCGATCTGAATCAGGATGGAATTCCGGAAAAAATACAGGTACTATATCCCGGTCCGGCAGAAAATGAAGCTGAAAGATCCGATACAGAAAATACCGGCAGCCGGACATATGGTTCTGAAACCTATGAGCTGCAGGTTATTCAGGATGGAGAAATCATCTTCTCCCTGGAAGCAGGCCTGCCTCATCCCGGCTGGACTTCGCTTTTCCTCTGCCGGCTGAACGGGAAGGATTATCTGCTGAAGTATGAACCATTCATGTACCAGGGGTATGCCACTTATTCCTTTTGGCTGTTCACTGTAACTCCTGATTCCTGTCTGGATTCCGGTTATGTGGAATTTAACATAAACGGCACAGATTTCCTTCCTGTTAATGAAATGCTGTCCTTTGCAGATCAACTGAATTCATATCTGGAAAACAGTACAGTTCTGATCAGTACATTGGAAGGAGATGCAATAGTGGGACCCGGCTCAGCAGAGTCTTTTTATGAAACATACAGCTGGGTCTACGATCCCACAGCATTTAAAAGCGATATTAAAGATACGGATACTCTTGACACAGCCCTGGAAAAATACAGTCAGGGAGCACATGAATACTATCTGCAATACAAAAAAACGCTCAATTAAGATTCATTTGCCCCTTTTACCATAATACTCCACAAGTTCTGCTTTTTCATAATAATATGTCAGAATATCCGTATACAGCATGCCTTCATCTGCCATTTCAGCAGCTCCGTACTGACTCATCCCGAATCCGTGTCCGAAACCGCCTCCGTGGATGGTTATTGTCTGTATGTTATCCGATGTTTTCACCGGATCTGTATAGAAAAAAGCACTGGGCAGAATTGACAGGCCGCTTCGTGTACTGCCATCCTGCAGCTGATAAACATTCTCTGAAAAACCCAGCCGTCTGCGGACAGATTTTGCACCTTTAATCTGTTCCGCAGTACCATCTGCAAAAGAAATCATCATTGCCGCTGCATAACCGCCGGTTCCCCGCTCTGTCACCGTGATTTCACTGATTTTTTTATCGAAAATGTCCGAAAGCAGAATCCCGCAGGTCCACCGATACCAGGGAGATTTCTGATCATAAACCGGACAGTTGTCCGACGATCCTTCGGATAAAGTTTTGTATGTATTGATGAATTCTTCATTCATCTTACGGACATTTGAACCGGGTTCCAGCACAGCTGCAGCTTCAAGAATCTGATTATCTTCCCCGCAGAAAACATTTCCGTCTGCCTTCTGCCCCCAGGAAGTTGAATAGTAATGAGGTTTTAAAGGATCATTATCCTGAATCAGAATCTGCCCTTTTGTCTCCATGCAGGCTTCCTCAGCCCGGGCATCCACTTCACCTGAAAGATATACCTGATCATCGGTGGTATCCACCAGATCCCACGAAATCTTCCCTTTTTTGTCAGTTTCAGGCTGTTCTGTTTCCAGAACAGACAAAGCATAGGAGCGGGCGCAGACTGCCTGTGCTTTCAATGCCTCCATACCGAATGAATCCGGCATTTCAGAGGACACAACTCCAGGAAGATAATCCTCCAGATCAAGTTCGTTCACCACGTAAAAATCCTGTTTTTCAGCATCCTGAAAGATTCTCAGACTCCCCTGATATACAGGCGAAACAGATCCCTTTCTGACAGACAAAAGACAAATCCCCGTTTCCGTTTTATCTGCTGCTTCTGTATATTCAGCAGAAACCAGAGAAACCGTACAGAAATCGATCTGTTTCTCGTGAAAATAATCTTTCAGATCCACCATCTTCCCTCCCTGAAAAGTCTCTGTCCCTGAGGAAGAAACGATCACATAATCCCGTGTTCCTGCCAATTGAACAGTCTGATGTGTCCTGCTTTTCGCTGAATCAGTGATCAGCACTGAAACGACAGGCTCAGTTTCATATCTGCGGCGGATTGCAAAGCTGCTTTTCTCCTCTTTTGTTATTTCAGCTGCAGTAATCTCTCCGCTTATCCCGGAGAAATCCTTCTCCTCTTCGGCTGTATTTCCCTCATTGAATACAAGAGCTGCTTTTATGATCAGCATCAAAAAAAGTATAACACAGATTTTAGTACCAAAAGAAAACTGCATGAACTGTCCGGATGACCTCACCATATCCTCCCGATTAAATTATTTCATTCTATTTTATCCCTTACGTAAACAAAAAAGAACAGGCATACAATCGTATACCTGTTCTCTTTTATCCATATTGCATCTGTTTCAGATACGTTACACAATGGATATCACCCGAAATGCCGCATCCTGCACTTTGACTCCTAGCTAGCGCCAGGTGGGCAACCGCACTAAGACTTCAGCCATCCACTCGAAGGAGGCCCGACATCCATCTTAAAATATAGGAATCCCGTTTAAAGTAATGTAGGTTCAAAATAGCAGGACTGTATCGAACATTCCAGGCTTCGTTCTCTTTTGTTGTGATTAGTATATACCAAATTCAGAAATTTATCAAGATAAAATTTTCATGCAAGGAATTTCGAACGAATTTTCGGAATATATGTTCTTTTTATGTTGACAGATACGGGAAAATCAGCTATACTGTTTCCAGAACAAATATTCGATTGGTGGTGATTCTTTTGACCCTGGAGGAAAAATTAACAATTTTATCTGATGCAGCCAAGTACGATGCGGCATGTACCAGCAGCGGCGTGAATCGAAGAGGTGAGACAGGCAAGCTGGGCAATGCCAGTGCCTGCGGCATCTGTCACAGTTTTGCTGCGGACGGAAGATGTATTTCCCTGCTGAAGATTCTATACACCAATGAGTGCGTGTTTGATTGCAGATACTGTATCAACCGGACTTCCAACGATATACCGAGAGCAACTTTTGCACCTGAGGAGATTGCTCAGCTGACCATTGAATTTTATCGACGCAATTATATTGAAGGTCTGTTTTTAAGCTCCGGTGTACTTAAAAGCCCCGCATATACCATGGAACAGATCTATCAGGCGATTTTTCTGATTCGGAATCAATATCATTTCAATGGTTATATCCATGTAAAGATTATTCCTGGAACTCCGCAGGAGCTGATCACTCAGCTGGGGTATCTGGCGGACCGTGTCAGCATCAACATGGAGCTTCCCACAGGAGACAGTCTGAAAAAGCTCTGCCCGCATAAGTCTCCTTCTTCGATTCTGAAACCCATGCGCTCCATACAGGAACAGATTCATACAGACAGAATAAACCGTTTTTCTTCCGGGCGGAGATTATCCGGAACTTCCCGGACAGCTCTGCAGGATCACGGTCAGGTGAATCCGGAGACGTCAGAAATCTATTATCAAACTGAGAACAGCCTTTATTCGTCCCCCAGAGAAGCTGACCTCATCTGTGAATCATCTTCTTTCCGGCCTGCAGCACCTGCACACAGGAAAGAACGGGCCCTGACGGTTTCCTCTGCCAATCCTGCTTTTGTACCTGCAGGTCAAAGTACTCAGATGATCATTGGAGCTACACCGGAGACAGATTATCAGATTCTTACTGCAGCAGAATCCATGTATGAGCAGTATGATATGAAAAGAGTCTTTTATTCTGCCTATGTGGGATTGAATGAAGATTCCGCATTGCCGGCTCCCGGCCAGAATCCTCCTCTTCTGCGGGAGCACAGATTGTATCAGGCTGACTGGCTGCTTCGTTTTTACGGTTTTCATGCCGGAGAGCTGCTGTCAGCAGAAAAGCCGGATTTTAACATCTTCCTTGATCCAAAGTGCGACTGGGCTCTGCGCCATCTGGAACAATTTCCTGTGGAGATTACAGGAGCTGACTATTATACGCTGCTGCGTGTACCGGGAATCGGCGTAAAATCCGCAAAGCGTATCATTGCCGCAAGAAGAGACTGTTCCCTTGATTTTCAGTCCCTGAAGCGTATGGGAGTTGTTTTAAAGAGAGCACATTATTTCATCACCTGCCGGGGCAGGATGATGTACCCGGTCCGTATGGATCAGGACACCATCACCAGAAGTCTGATCAGCAATGAACATGAGAAAAACTGGGAAATTGCCCAGGACATGAATTATCAGCAGATGTCGCTGTTTCATGACTATGATCTGATGCAGAAAGCATAATGGGCAAAAGGAGGAAGTTATGGATTTGTCAATCGTTTATCTTTGTGAAGACACACTGGACGGACTTCTGACTGCAATTTATCAGGCCAATGCGGACAGGGCTCCTCTTCGGAGGATACGGATCCGAACCCATAAGCAGCTGGCTTATGAGCTTTTTACGGAATACCGGGAAGTTGCATCTGATTATCTTTCCGCATCAAAAGTTATTGATGCAGTCAACAGACACATTTCCGGGGAGGCAGGTCACATGATCTGCAGTGCTCTGCTGTCTGATGCAGAAGACCGGGGAGATAAGGTTCTCCGGTTTATGCTGACCGGATTCAGCCGGGGACCCGGCATCTGCGATATGCTGGCACTTCCGGAGGTGGCAGACGTATTTGAACTGCAGAGAAAAGTCAATAATGAGGCACATTATTTCAGAGAATTTCTGAGATTCAGCCAGTCAGAACAGGGCATTCTATTTGCCCGGATTTCTCCCAAAAGCAATGTTCTTCCTTTAATTGCTCCGTATTTCACCGACCGGCTTCCATCTGAGAATTATCTGATTTTTGCAGATACTTTCGATCTGGCCGCCATTCATCCCCGCAACGGCGGCTGGTATCTGGCGCCATTGGATTCTGAAGAATTCCAGCAGGTTCTGGTGAAAGACGCCAGGGAAGCAGACTGGGAAGCCTGCTTCAAAGCGTTTCATGAGACCATCGCCATTAAAGAGCGGCAAAATCCTGTCTGCCAGCGGAATCATCTTCCTCTCTGGTATCGAAAGCATATGACGGAATTTCTGTAACTTATCCATCTGAAGCCCCGGATCATCACAGATGGATAAGACCGGAAGGACAGGCAGACGTTTTTTACTGCACAGTTGCTTCTTTCATGCTTTTTACGTAATCGTAGAGAGGTTGTGCTGCATCAGAACCATATTTCTGTATAATTTTTACAATGGCACTGCCTACAATTACTCCATCTGCAATCCGGGACATGGTACGCGCCTGTTCAGGTGTGCTGATACCGAATCCAATGGCGGCAGGACAGTCGGTTGCTTCTTTTACCAGCTTCAGAATAGAATCCAGATCTGTAGTGATGTTGCTGCGGACACCGGTTACTCCAAGAGAAGAAACAATATAAAGGAACCCTTTTCCCTCACCGGCAATCATCCGGATTCTCTGCGCGGAGGTCGGTGCAATCATGGAGATCAGGTCAATTCCGCTGGCTTCTGCGATATCCGCCACTTCTCCCTTTTCATCATAAGGAAGATCCGGGATGATAATTCCATCAATCCCTGCCAGACTGCACCTTTTGAAGAAGGCTTCATATCCATAATAATGTACCGGGTTCAGATAAGTCATAAATACCAGCGGGATATCCGTTTTTTTACGTACAGATTCCACCATTTTGAATACTTTTTCCGTAGTAGTTCCGGCTGACAGCGATCGGATATTGGCCTCCTGGATGACAACACCTTCCGCAATCGGATCGGAAAAAGGGATACCGATCTCAATCAGATCTGCTCCGGCTTTATCCATGGTCAGAATATATTCTTCCGTTTTATCAAGGCTGGGATCTCCAGCTGTTAAAAATCCAATAAATGCCTTTTTATTTTCAAATGCTTTTTTTATTCTACTCATGAAGATCAATCCCCCTGTATCTGGCAATGGCCGCCACATCTTTGTCACCCCGTCCTGACAGGCAGCAGATAATAATTTCGTCTTTACCCATGGAAGGCGCCATTTTTCTCACCTGTGCAACTGCATGGGCACTTTCAATGGCACAGATGATTCCCTCCGTTCTGGCCAGATACTCAAAAGCATCGACCGCCTCATCATCTGTAATCGGTACATACTGTGCTCTTCCTGTATCATGCAGATAAGCATGTTCCGGTCCGATACCAGGATAATCAAGTCCGGCAGAGATAGAATACACCGGTGTGATCTGACCGGATTCATCCTGGCAGAAATAAGATTTCATTCCATGGAAAATACCCAGCTGCCCTTTCGCGATAGTAGCCGCATGCTTACCGGTTTCAATACCGCGTCCGGCCGCTTCACAACCAATCAGCTTCACATCTTTATCATTAATGAAGTTATAAAACATACCCATTGCATTGCTGCCGCCACCCACGCAGGCCAGTACTGCAGAAGGAAGCTTTCCTTCCTTTTCCAGAATCTGTTCTCTGGCCTCTTTACTGATTACAGACTGAAAATCCCGGACCATCGTGGGAAATGGATGGGGCCCCATAACAGAACCCAGCACATACAGCGTATCATCCACGCGGGAAACCCATTCACGCATGGCTTCATTTACTGCATCTTTCAGAGTCATGGTACCTGTCTCCACGGGATGAACTTTAGCCCCCAGCAGTTCCATACGATATACATTCAGTGCCTGGCGATCTGTATCTTCTTTTCCCATAAATACTTCACATTCCAGATCCAGCAGTGCAGCTGCTGTTGCAATTGCAACACCGTGCTGCCCGGCTCCTGTTTCCGCAATGACTCTTTTTTTACCCATTTTCTTCGCCAGAAGTGCCTGTCCCAGAACATTATTGATTTTATGGGAACCTGTATGATTCAGGTCCTCCCTTTTCAGATAAATTCTGGCACCTCCCAGATCCTTCGTCATCTTTTCTGCATAATACAGAAGCGAAGGTCTACCCGCATATTCGGCGAGAAGCTGATTCAATTCTGCATTAAACTCCGGATCTTTTTTATAATATTCATAGCATTCTTCCAGATGATTAATCTCATTCATCAATGTTTCCGGTATGTATTGTCCACCGTGAATTCCAAATCTTCCTTTTGACATTGGTTTTTCCTTTCCATAATACTGACTGTTTCATTCCTTCATCTGATGAACCAGTTCAGTCAGCCTTTTCATTTTTACATAATCTTTCACACCATCGGTTTCCACACTGCTGCTGGCATCTACCGCATAAGGATGGAAACGGGATATGGCATCTTCCACATTGGCCTCCGAAATGCCTCCGGCCAGAAAAAAGGGCTTTTTTATGCCATTTTTTTCAATTAAAGACCAGTCAAATGTTTTTCCGGTTCCTCCCGCTCCCTGATCAAAAAGCAGATAATCTGCCTCCAGATCCAGACAGTTCAGAATATCTTCCTTTGTGTTTACCGTCACAGCCTTAATAATCGGAAGTGAAGTTTTTTTCCGTATTCGCCGGATAAAATCTTTACTTTCCTGTCCGTGCAGCTGAATCATCTGGATAATCCGCTTTTCTGCCGTTTCAAGAATCTCTTCTTCTGATGCATTAACAAATACACCTGCCGCAGGAATGTCCGGTCTCAGTATTTTCCTCAAATGTCCGGCTTCTTCCGGAGTTACCCTGCGCCTGCTGGGGGCAAATACGAATCCCACAAAGTCTGGATGAATCTCATTGACAAATCGTATATCCTCCTCCCGGCGAAGGCCGCATATTTTGATTCGATTCACAGATAATCTCCTTTCTCCTGTGATTTTTCAGTGGTTCTTTTCTGTCAGCAGATTCCCCTTAACTGATCCAGAGCTGCTTTTTTATCGGAACTGCGCATAAGTGTTTCTCCGATCAAAACCGCATCCACACGGTTTTCTTTAAGCCGTGCAATATGTTCTGCGTTTTTGATTCCACTTTCTGAAACATAAAGAAGGGAGTCGGGAACCTGGCTGCGCAGTCGGATACTGGTATCAAGATCCACGGTAAATGTTTTCAGATCCCGATTGTTGACGCCAATGATCCGGGCACCCGCTGAAATTGCCCGTCTTACTTCTCCTTCTGTATGAGCTTCCACAAGAGCAGACAATCCCAGACTGTGAGCCAGCTCAAGGTATTCATTTAGTTCCCTGTCATTCAGAATGGCGCAGATCAGCAGTACTGCAGAGGCACCGCAGATCTTTGCCTCATAGATCATATATGGATCCACTGTAAAATCCTTTCTGAGAACCGGAATCGATACCTCATTTGATACTTCCTTCAAGTACTGGTCGGAACCTCTGAAATAAAATGGCTCTGTCAGGCAGCTGATGGCATCTGCTCCTGCATGTTCATATTCTCCGGCTATCTGCAGATAAGGAAAATCCTCCGCAATAATTCCTTTTGATGGAGAGGCTTTTTTTATTTCACATATAAAAGACATTCCGTCTTTTTGCAGTGCCCTTTCAAATGGAAAATCATAACTGACCGGAAGCATTTCCGCCATGGACCGGATTTTTTCCAGTGAACACTTCTCTTTTTCCAGAGCAATACGGTTTCTGGTTTTTTCAGCAATTTCATCTAATATCATATGGATGCTCCTTATCTGAGTGTTTCAATAATTTCACGCAGCACCTTTATTGGATTCCCGGACAAACTGTTCCAGTTTTTCTCTGGCTTTTCCTGTATCGATGGTTTCTGCCGCCAGACGGATTCCCTCATCCATGGTTGATACAGCTCCGGCCACATAAAGAGCCGCTCCGGCATTCATTAATACGGCATCACGTCCGGCTCCTTTTTTACCGTCCAGAATTTCTCTTGTGATCCGGGCATTTTCTTCCGGTGCCCCGCCCACAAGTTCCTCTTTGTTATAACGTTTCAAGCCAAACTGCTCGGGAGTAATTACATAAGACTCGAATTTGCCGTTTTTAATCTCGCACACGGTAGTGTCAGCACTGACAGAAATTTCATCCAGACCATCCTGTCCGTATACGACCATTCCACGACTGACTCCCAGATTTGACAGAACCTGTGCCAGAGGAAGAACCATTTCCTCACTGTAGACTCCCATCAGCTGCATGGTTGCACCTGCCGGGTTGGTCAAAGGCCCCAGAATATTAAATACAGTGCGGATTCCCAGTTCCTTGCGGACCGGTCCCACATATTTCATGGAAGTGTGATATTTCTGGGCAAACAGAAAACAGATTCCGATATCTCTCAGCAGTCTTTCACTTTCTTCCACAGAAATTGTGATGTCAACTCCGAGAGCTTCCAGAACATCGGCTGCACCGCACTTGCTGGATGCAGCTCTGTTACCGTGCTTGGCAACAGGAACACCGGCTGCGGAAATAACCAGAGAAGAGGTGGTGGAAATATTGAAAGAATTGGAACGATCACCGCCTGTACCCACTATTTCCAGCACCGGAAAATCATGTTTCAGCTGCAGGGCATGTTTTCTCATGCCATTGGCACAGCCGGTGATTTCTTCAATATTTTCACCTTTCATGGCTAAAGCTGTCAGAAACGCACTGGTCTGTACATCTGTCGTTTCCCCGCTCATAATCTCATCTACAACCGCTTCAGCCATCTGATATGTCAGATCTCTTTTATCTGTCAATTGAATTATCGCTTCCTTGATCATTAATGTACCTCCATCTGCCTTTTTTCTATTATAATTTTTGATTTCCAGAAAATTCTCCAGTATCTGTTTCCCGTCAGGCGTCAGTATGGATTCAGGGTGAAACTGAAGCCCGAATATGGGATATTCCCGATGTTCCACAGCCATAATCTCTCCATCATCACTGGAAGCAATAATTTTTAAACAATCCGGCGTTGTCTCTTTGCGCCCCGAAAGAGAATGATAACGGGCAGCGCCGATGGTGGAATTCATGTTGTGAAAAATTGCAGATTCCAGATCCACGGTTACCTGTGACTGTTTTCCATGCATAAGCTTTCTGGCATAGGTAACAGTACCTCCAAAGGCTTCAAAAATTGCCTGATGTCCCAGACATACACCCAGAATCGGGATTTTTCCTGCAAAATACCGTACACATTCTTTACATATTCCAGCTTCTGAAGGTTTTCCGGGACCCGGTGAAAGAATGATGTGAGAGGGATTCAGCTTCTCGATTCCCTGAATTGTAATTTTATCATTCCGCACAACCTGAATATCCGGATCCAGTGTACCGATCAGCTGATAAAGATTGTAGGAAAAGCTATCATAATTATCAATTAATAAAATCATCTGTCCAGTCCTCCATCTGCAATTTCCAGTGCCCGAATCACTGCTTTTGCCTTATTCAGACACTCCTGATGCTCTTTCTCCGGGATACTGTCGGCTACGATTCCGGCACCTGAGCGGATAAAAACTTTATTGTTTTTCTTAAAACAGATTCGAATGGCGATGCAGGTATCAAGATTTCCCGTGAAATCAATATATCCGATCGCTCCTCCGTAGATTCCCCGTCGATTCTGTTCCAGTTCGCTGATGATTTCACAGGCCCGGATTTTCGAAGCACCCGACAGGGTTCCTGCCGGAAGCACAGCTCCTATGGCATCCAGTGCATCCATATCTTTTCTGATTTTTCCTTCAACTGTGGAACCGATATGCATCACATGGGAATACATCAGCACATCCATATAACTCTTCACATAAACCGAGCCGAACTCGCTGATTCTTCCGATATCATTTCTGCCCAGATCCACCAGCATATTGTGTTCGGAACATTCTTTTTCGTCTGCCAGCAGTTCTTTCCTTAGTCCTGCATCCTCCTGCGCATTTTTTCCTCTTGGTCTTGTTCCTGCCAGAGGAAAAGTATTTAAAATTCCCTGATCCAGTTTTACCAGAGTCTCCGGAGAAGCACCGGCAATTTCAATATCATCGCTGGAAAAATAAAACATATACGGTGAAGGATTGGTTGCCCTCAGTACACGGTATGTATCAAAAAGACTTCCTTCATAATCCGCTTCAATCCGGTTGGATAAAACAACCTGAAAAATATCTCCTTCACGGATATAATCTCTGGCTTTTTCCACCATGCTGCAATACTTTTCCCTGCTGAAACCGGCTTTAAATTCCGATTTCAGGTGACCTGGAGCGATTACAGCTTTTTCACCGTTTCTCAGAAGATCTGCCATCATTTTCAGCTGCATACATGCTTTATTGTATTCCGTATCAATGTTATCAATGGATACGTTGACAATCAGGATGATTTTTTCATGCAGATTGTCAAAAGCAATCACCTTATCGAACAACATCAGATCCACATCTTTATAGCCGTCCAGATTTACCGTGTCCAGATTTAAAGAGGGTTCACTGTATTTAATGTAATCATAGGAGAAATATCCTACCAGACCTCCGGTAAAAGGAGGAAGGCCGATAATTCTGGGACTTTTATTCTCCGTAATGATTTTCCGGATATATTCTTCCGGATGGGAGGTTTCTGTCTGAAAAGAAGTCCCGCTTTTGATATTCAGCAGTCCATCGGTGCAGGTTATTTCAAGAATCGGATCATATCCCAGAAAAGTATACCTGCCCCGGTTTTTATTGTCCTCCATACTTTCCAGCATATAGCAATGACCGCTTATGTTTTTCAAAATCCTCATAGCTTCTATCGGTGTTGTAAAATCTGCATACAGCTCCATACTGACCGGTACTTTCCGGTAGGAAGAATCGGCTGCTGCAATTGCCTTAATTTCATCCAGTGACGGTCTCATTTCAGAATCCCCCTTTTCATTTTTTTCAGTTCCCGGGCTTTTTTATACAACGAAAAAAGTCCCTGATAAAGTACTGAATCATACTTTATCAAGGACGAAATAATTCCGCGGTGCCACCTTGATTCATAACTGCAATACAGTTATGCTCTTATCAGGATACCATCATATCCCCGGCAACTGACGTATGCCCTCACGTCGCTTATTAGGCGCCCTCAGCGGTCCATTTAACAGGCTGTGTACTGTCCGGCTCTCACCTGCCCGGTCTCTCTGTAAGTTCATACTCTGTTTTTATCTCCGCTTCAATGGTTTTGGCTTCTGTTTAATTATAAAATGCACATCACTTTTCTGTTGTAAAGCACTGTCGCATTAACTGTTTATAGTATAAACGTTTTTTTTGATTTGTCAATCACCTTTTTCAACTTTTTCCTGAACTTCCTAAAAAACTCCTGCTCAATCAATTCATTTTGAACTGTCGCCAAAGTATCAATCTGACATCTTGGGATAAACCTTTGATACTTTGGAAATTACTTTTTAATAAGCAATCCTAAAATAATCCAGATAAGCTTTATATTTATCCTGTGCAGTCAGACAGGTATCTGTCAGATAACCTTTTTCATTATTCCACTCTTTCAAGCCACGATAGTAGAATATTTTCAAATTATCCTCAATGATGAACGGAACGATATTATATTTCAAACATTCCTTGAACATAATCAATCTGCCAACACAACCGTTACCGTCCTGAAATGGATGGATTCTTTCAAACTTCACATGGAAATCCAGAATATCTTCAAAAGTTTTTTCTTCTTTGCCATTGTACTCTGCCAACAGCACTTTCATTTTATCAGCAACTTCTTCCGGAAGTGCAGTTTCCATACCACCGACTTCATTTGGCATCTTTTTATATTCGCCTACAGCAAACCAATCTTTTCTGGAATCACTGGTTCCGTTCTTCAGGATTAGATGAATCTCTTTAATAAACTTCTCTGTCAGTACCGCTTTTGCATTGTCAATAATCATATCAATACAACGAAAATGATTTGCTGTTTCAATCACATCGTCTACATTCAGCACTTCTTTTTCCACACCGATAGTGTTAGTTTCAAAAATATATCTGGTCTGATCGTGAGTCAGGCGGCTGCCTTCGATATGATTGGAGTTGTATGTTAAATCAATCTGTGTCTTATGATAAATGCCGCCAGAATATTTACTTGCTTTCTGTTCCTGCAAAATACCTAACAATGTTATCGGTTTTTCTTTCCGCTTATTTGAACGCTCCGGTTTTTCTGCGTTTTCCGGAATGTTCCAAGTCTTGCCGGTGAGAAATGCACCGTTTACTCGCCCCTGAGCACAGTAGTTTCTGACGCTGCGCTCTGACACATTCCACTTTTTTGATATTTCAGCAGCTGAAAGGTATCGCATCTGCTCTCCTCCGTTATAAATCAAATCTAAATTTACACTTTACTACGATATAGTATACCATGTTATCGGCAATATATCAAATATTTATCCATGCGTTTTTCTTTATTTTTGCCGTTTCCGGTACTCTTTATTTTATGTTCTCACACTAAAAGTGTATAAAATGGATACAGAAAACCCCGGACTTCTCTCCATGAAAAGAGAAGTCCGGGGCAGCGAAACAACAAACTGCAGACAGCAGATTGTACAAAATATTCAGATTATAACTGAGGGCCTGCTGAAACCAGTGCCTTGCCGGCTTCATTACCTTCGTATTTTGCAAAGTTCTTAACGAATCTCTGTGCAAGATCCTTTGCTTTTTCTTCCCATTCAGCAGCATCTGCGTAAGTATTGCGAGGATCCAGAATATTGGTATCTACACCAGGCAGTTCAGTGGGAACTTCGAAGTTAAAGTAAGGAATCTTCTTTGTAGGTGCATTCAGGATATCACCATTGAGGATCGCATCAATAATACCGCGGGTATCACGAATGGAGATACGCTTGCCTGTGCCGTTCCAGCCTGTATTAACCAGATATGCCTTGGCACCGCTCATTTCCATTCTCTTAACCAGTTCTTCTGCATACTTGGTAGGGTGCAGTTCCAGGAAAGCCTGTCCGAAACATGCGGAGAATGTGGGTGTAGGTTCTGTAATACCACGTTCTGTTCCGGCCAGCTTTGCTGTGAAACCTGACAGGAAATAGTACTGTGTCTGTTCAGGAGTCAGGATAGATACCGGAGGCAGTACGCCGAAAGCATCAGCAGACAGGAAGATTACATTCTTTGCTGCAGGCGCTGAAGATACAGGGCGGACAATCTTCTCGATATGATCGATGGGATAGGATACACGGGTATTCTCTGTTACGCTCTTATCTGCAAAATCAATCTTTCCTTCTGCATCCAGAGTAACGTTCTCAAGCAGAGCATTACGTTTAATGGCATTGTAAATATCGGGTTCGGATTCTTTGTCCAGATTAATAACCTTGGCATAGCAGCCGCCTTCGAAATTGAAGACACCATTATCATCCCAGCCGTGTTCGTCATCACCGATCAGAAGACGCTTGGGATCAGTTGACAGAGTAGTCTTGCCTGTACCGGAAAGACCGAAGAAGATCGCTGTGTTTTCACCATTCATATCTGTATTGGCAGAACAATGCATGGAAGCGATACCCTTCAGCGGCAGATAGTAATTCATCATGGAGAACATGCCCTTCTTCATCTCACCGCCGTACCATGTATTGACAATAACCTGTTCACGGCTTGTGATGTTGAACATTACTGCTGTTTCAGAGTTCAGACCAAGTTCTTTATAATTTTCAACTTTTGCTTTAGAAGCATTGTAAACAACAAAATCAGGTTCGAAATCCTTCAGTTCTTCTGCTGTGGGCTGGATGAACATGTTGGTAACAAAATGTGCCTGCCATGCAACTTCCATGATAAAACGGATTGCCATACGTGTATCTTTGTTGGCACCGCAGAATGCATCAACCACATAAAGCTTCTTACCGGAAAGCTCTTTCAGTGCAATATCCTTTACAGTATTCCATGCTTCCTGTGAAGCGGGATGGTTGTCATTCTTATACTCATCAGAGGTCCACCATACAGTATCCTTTGAGTTTTCATCCATAACAATGAATTTATCTTTCGGTGAACGGCCTGTATAGATGCCGGTCATTACATTAACCGCACCAAGTTCACTTACCTGGCCCTTTTCAAAGCCCTCCAGATCAGACTTTGTTTCCTCTTCAAATAATAAATCAAAAGAGGGGTTGTAAACAACTTCTGTAGTTCCGGTAATACCATATTTACTTAAATTAATATCTGCCATCTTACATATACCTCGTTTCCTTAATAATAGCATACAGTATACGCTTATATTTCCGTATTAAATATAACGACCATATTTTCTCACAAAAGGATAAAAAAGTCAACAGATGCCCTTTTTGTCCGAAAATATCAGAAAAAAAGGCCGTCCTGCTCTTCTGATAAAAAGTATAAGGACGGCCTTTTTTTATTAATTATTTATACATTGTGCATGAGTTGACTTTGTATTTTTTTGAGTGCATTCCGGTTAAAAGTTTCATTTTTATATTCTGCAGTTTTTCTTTTTAGTAACAATTATACAAAAAAAATTTTAAAACCCGGATCTTTCTTACCTGTGCCCTATAATCCCAGGAATGACTTGACCACATCTTCCATCTCACTGATTTCGCAGACTGTGTTGTGAAGCACCTCGGCACTGCGGATATCTTCGATAGCCCGGGGAACCGCAACTCCTGAAAGCTCTGAAAGTGCATCTACCAGTTCAAAATCACCCATGGCATCATACTTCGGATCAATGGCTGTCATGACACTTCTGGTGAATTTGTAAGGACTTGCAGTAGATGCAATTACGGCAGGAGTATCATCACCGGTTTCTTTACGATAATTACGGTATACATGGCTGGCAACTGCTGTATGAGTATCAATGATATAATGCGCACCCTTATATAATGCTGCAATTTCTTCAGCTGTTTGAGCTTCATCTGCAAAGCCCGCATAAAAATCAGCCAGCTGTGCTTTCATCTCATCCGTGATCTCATATTTACCATTGCTGCTCAGTGCCTTCATCATTGCCACATTCTTTTCGGCATCATTGCCGGCAATACGGAAAATAAGCCTTTCCAGGTTGCTGGAAATCAGAATATCCATGGAAGGTGAGCTGGTCAGCATAAATTCGCGGTTTCTGTCATATTCGCCTGTGCGGAAGAAATCAAACAGAACCTTGTTCTCATTGGAAGCACAGATCAGTCTGCCCAGCGGTACACCGATCAGTTTTGCATAATATGCAGCCAGAATATTACCAAAATTACCCGTGGGAACAACGATGTTCAACGGGTCACCGTTTTTCACTGCACCCTGTTTTAATAAAGTCGCATAACTGTATACATAGTAGACAATCTGAGGCACCAGACGACCGATATTGATGGAATTGGCAGAGGAGAAACGGAAACCGCCCTTTGCCATCACTTCTTTTACTGATTTGTCATTGAAAATATTCTTGACACCGGTCTGGCAGTCATCAAAATTACCCTTAACAGCAACTACTTTGCAGTTAGCTCCTTTCTGTGTAACCATCTGTTTTTTCTGGATGGGGCTGACACCTCCATCGGGGAAAAATACAATGATTCTGGTACCGGGCACATCCGCAAATCCTGCCAGAGCCGCTTTACCTGTATCGCCGGAGGTTGCTGTCAGAATAACGATTTCATCCTGAATATGATTCATGCGGGCCGCTGTGGTCATCAGATAAGGCAGAATGGAAAGTGCCATATCCTTAAAAGCGATGGTAGAACCGTGAAACAGTTCCAGATAATATGCACCATCCGCTTTTCTGATGGGAGCAATCTCCTCTGTATCAAATTTGGAATCATACGCATGACTGATGCAGTACTTCAGATCTTCTTCCGTATAATCAGTCAGAAACAGCTTCATTACTTCATATGCAATCTCCTGATAACTCTTTCCGGCAAGATCTTCCATCTTTACATCCAGAACCGGCATTGTCTCAGGAACAAACAAACCGCCATCTTCCGCAAGACCCTGCAGAATCGCTTCAGACGCTTTAACACCGGAAAAACCGCCCCGTGTGCTTCTGTATAAAATTTCTTTCATAACATATCTCCCTGCTATCCATAATAAATTGGTACCAATTCATCGGACATTGTACCTTTTTTCACAACAACACTCTGACTTTACGCTTCAGTAAAGCAAAGAATCGAATAAATCATAGCACACAAGAAGATTTCTGTAAAGAAATTCCTTAAATATTATTCGTCTGTATCCTGTTTTAAAGTAAAAAACTCGTGGCCGTCATGCTCAAACAGATAGGAAAGACTTTTATCAAACCAGTCCATATTATCCTCATCCGCCAGACTTCTGGCTGCAAAAAACAGAGCCCCGTGTGAATAATCTGTACCGGAAAGTGCCAGAGAAACCGCTTTTTTTTGTATCCTCTGAAACCGTTACCCGGTCTATGGAACCATTTTCTACAGGAGAAAACTGATTATCCTGATAAACCACTTCTTCCACTGTATCCGGAAAATACCGGCTGTTCATCCGGTTCAAAACTACATTTGCAACCAGTATTTTTCCTTTCTGATCACAGACTCCCGCTTCTGATTCCACAATTTTCAAAAGGCAGTCATAGTCTTCAGAACTGATTATTATACCGGAAGTATCTGCCTGACGGACTGCCATGGCGGGTTCTGTACGTATGGATTCCACCTGTCTGCAAAATGCCTGACGGGCTGCATTTTTATTATTCTCTGTCAGATAAATCTGAATTCCTGCTTCCACCCTGGGTATTTCATATTCCGTCTGTTCATATTCTGCTTCTTCACACTCCGCCTGTTTTTTTTCTGCCCGCACTCCGGGAAAATAATCTCCTGTATGATATAAAAGAATTATGCCTGCTGAAAATATACAGCAGAATACCATATACCTTACCAGTTTAGTTTTCAAAGAAACCTCTCCTCTCTGAATCAGATAAATTCGACGGTATATTGCATAGTGTATCCGGATTATGCACTTTTTAAACGCAAAAAAGGCCGATTTTGTTACAGAATCAGCCTTTTTTACGTTATATTTTTTTCACTGTGACTTTCCAGGAGAAAACAGAACAATACAGGCGGCTGTATCGATTCACTCCGGCACATGAAAAAGCCCCCAGGAACCGACTCCATGAGGGCTTCTATGTAATTTTACTGTGATAAGCAAAATATATTATTTAGCTGTGCACTGTACAGATGTGATAGCTACTACACCTACGATATCATCAGCTGAGCAGCCTCTGGACAGATCGTTGATGGGAGCTGCGATACCCTGAGTAACAGGACCGTAAGCTTCAGCTTTAGCAAGTCTCTGAGCCAGTTTGTAGCCGATGTTGCCGGCATCCAGGTCGGGGAAGATCAGAACGTTGGCCTGACCTGCCACATCACTGCCGGGAGCTTTAGAAGCAGCTACACTGGGAACGATTGCAGCATCCAGCTGTAATTCACCGTCCAGTTTGATACCGGGATATGTTTCCCTGGCAATTCTTGTAGCTTCAACAACTTTGTCAACATCTGCATGTTTTGCAGAACCCTTTGTAGAATGAGACAGCATGGCAACCTTAGGTTCAACACCAACCAGAAGTTCGAAAGACTCTGCGGAAGATGCAGCAATTGCAGCCAGCTTTTCAGGATCGGGATTCTGTTCCAGACCGGAATCAGCAAAGATAAATGTACCCTTTTCACCATATTCGCAATCAGGTACAACGATCAGGAAGAATGCGGAAACCAGTTTGCAGCCGGGTTTTGTCTTTACGATCTGCAGTGAAGGTCTCAGTGTGTTGGCTGTTGAATGACATGCGCCGGATACAACGCCGTCAGCATCTCCCATCTTAACCATCATGCAGGCATAGAACATATAATCAGATGTCATCATATCTCTTGCCTGATCAACGGTAACACCTTTCTTTGCTCTCAGTTCGGCCAGTTTAACAGCGTAAGCTTCCAGTTTATCAGATGTCTTGGGATCGATAATGGTTGCTTTGGAGATATCCAGACCTTCTGAATTAGCAGCAACTTCTTCAGGGCTTGCCAGAATAATGATATCAGCGATATCCTCAGCAATTACCTTTGCAGCAGCTTCATAGATTCTTCTGTCCATACCTTCAGCCAGTACGATTTTTTTCTTGTTTGCAGCAGCTTTTGCTTTGATTGTGTCAATAAATCCCATTGGATTGACTCCTTTCTACTCTTCATCGAAAAGTTATGCCCTTAATGAAATACCGGACATTCATGACTTAATTATACTGCATTTTCCAGTATGTGACAACAAAAAATGTTGCATTTTTTCAAATCCAGCCTTTTCCAAATCCCGTAAAATGCAGAAAATGTCCATCATTTTATCCCTTCAGCTTTTCATAATCACTTTTTGCAAATCTATGATAGGTAATTCCGAAAACGTCCTGATCGATACAGTACACATACGGATCAATATCATCCCGGTCAAAATACAGAACCGTGCCCAGACCGTCAGCTTCCCGGTCCTCCACTGCCGCTCCATTCCCCGATTCGGCATATTTATAAAATAATGCTTTGATTTTATCCATGTCCTGTTCCTTCAGCACGGACAGAAATTCTCTGAGAAATTCCGGTATTTCCACATTCTGTTTCACGAAACGGCATCCTTCTGCCGGAACATCTATGCACATCCTGTCATCGGGACAGCTGAGCCGGACATTGCCCAGATATGGTGCATACTCTTTCAGATACCGCCCTGTCAGATAAAGAAGAGAATCCCTGTCCGTTTGCGGCTGAACTCCCAGATAGCTGCAAATGGAATCCAGAGGATAGTACAGGCAGACATGATCGTCAATATCTCCCAGTTTCAGCTGCCATTCCTTTATTGTATCGACTATGTGTTTTTCCAATTCCAAAAATCGCTCCCCCGCTTTCGTTTGATTTACATTAAAAATATCAGCTAAAGACACAGATATTCACTCAGATTTTCCCTCAGCTGCTTTCGAATACGCTGCATCCTCATCTTGATGGAACCGGTACTTGTCTGATACTCCTCAGCCAGCTCACTGTAGCTGTAACCTTCTTCGTAATGACGGAGAATCAGACGCAGATCCTGCGGATTCAGTTTTTCAACTATTTTCGGATAGAGATCCAGTTCAGATATGCAGCCTTCTTCAAATCTGCTGCGATCACCGACTTTTTCCGCTATGGTACTCAGCTCCTCATAATACAGTTTTTCTTCCAGCGCATGCAGCATGCGGTATCTGGCAGTCTGATACAGCCAGGCGGAAATATTTTCATGCGTCTTAAGTTCTTCCGCTTTCTGATAGGCAATCAGAAAGGTTTCCTGGACTATATCTTCCGCAAAACTTTTATCATCACAGATTTTTCTGGCGTACTGATACAGGGGTCTGTAATATTTCCCGGACAGCATTAAAATAAATTCTTCATTGGTCATAAACTTCCTCCATGCGGATGGATTTCCGCATACAATCTGCGGCGCTTAATAGTTTATCTGAAAACAATTATACACTTTTTGGTTTAAAAGTACAATCAATATCCTATAATAAAGATGCCTTTTTGCTTCCCCTTGACCTGGTATGATATACTGAATTCATATATGATTTTCACAGACCCGTTACTTTCCGGTCAGAAGATTCGCTGAATTATGTTCAAACACAAAAACGGAGGAATCAATTCATGAGTACAGTTGGTATTATAGCGGAATATAATCCTTTTCATACAGGTCATGCCTATCAGATTTCAGAAGCCAGACGTATTACCGCAGCAAAACACGTTGTGGTAATCATGAGCGGAGATTTTGTTCAGAGAGGAGCTCCTGCTATAATGGACAAATACATGCGTACCCGCCTTGCTCTGGATGGAGGCGCTGACTGTGTTCTGGAACTGCCTGTATGGATGGCAACTGCTTCTGCCTCTGATTTTGCGGAAGGAGGAATCGCCATACTGGAGTCTCTGGGATGTATCGATTATCTCTGTTTCGGATCGGAAGCAGGGAATCTTCCGCTTCTCATGCAGGCTGCTTCTCTGTTTCTGGAAGAACCACCCGAATTTAAAAAAGTACTGAAAGAACAGCTTTCCCGGGGTAAATCATTCCCAAAAGCACGGAAATCAGCCTGGGAAGCTGCCACCGGTGAAAGCGGTGATTTTCTGGATCTTCCCAATAATATCCTTGGAATCTCCTATCTGATGGCTCTTAAGAAAAGAAACAGCAGAATCATACCGGTAACAATTGCACGAAGAGGAAGTTTTCACAGTACAGAACTGAATCGGGAATTTGCCAGTGCTTCCGCACTTCGATACAGACTGCTGCGGGAAGCTGCAGACGATTCAGCTTTCCCGCCGTCAATTCGTCCTTATCTGAGCAGCGATCAGGCCCTGCTGCAGATGCAGCGGGAATACGGCGTCAGTTATCCCATGGATATGAATGATTTCTGGCCCATATTGAAAACAAAACTTCTCACGCAGTCCGATTCCGCTGAACTTTTTGAAGATTTTCCCACGGAGCTTGCCAACCGCCTGAAAGCGTGTCATTTCACCTGTACCTGCTATGAGGAACTGGCCGAACATCTGAAAACAGCAGCATTTACCAGAAGCAGGATTGACCGCTGCCTGATACATCTGCTGCTGGACATTTACCGGGAACAGATCGATATCCTGAAAGAAAACGGATCTGCCTTTTATGCAAGAGTACTGGGCTTCAACAAAAGTCATACCGATCTGCTGAAGGATATGACCTTACAGGGCCGGATCCCGATTCTCACAAAATCCATGCCGCCGGATAATCTGTCCGGGCCCGCTGCTTTAAGCTATGCCATGGACACCCGGGCCGCAAATCTTTATGAATGTGTAAAAAGTCTGAAATATCCGCAGAAAAAGCCGGTACATGAGTACCGGCAGAAAATAATTGTGATATAGCATCAACGCATCAGAATATCCTTCACCACTTCAGATGCAATCAGAAGTCCTGCAGAAGCAGGGACAAAGGAAATACTTCCCGGAACAGCCTTTCCGTTCTCCATAACGCCGCTTTTCCGGGGAACTTCTCTGGAATAAACCACTTTCAGTTTCTTCACACCTCTGGCTTTCAGCTCACGGCGCATAACCTTCGCCAGAGGACATACAGAGGTTTTATAGATATCCGCAACTTCAAATGCCGCCGGATTCAGTTTATTGCCGGTTCCCATACTGCTGATAACCGGTACACCATGCTTTTGTGCCTCAACAATCAGATCAATCTTGGCCGTAACCGTATCTATGGCATCCACCACATAATCATAGGCATCAAGCGGATACCGATCACGCACTTCAGGCAGATAAAAAACCCTTTTTTCTTCCACACATATGGAATCATCAATATTGGCAATCCTTTCCTTCATGACCTCGGTTTTGTATCGGCCAATGGAGTCATAGCCGGCAATAATCTGCCGGTTCAAATTGGAAACAGATACTGTATCATGATCGAACAGAGTCAGAGTACCTACACCTGCCCGGGCAAGTGCTTCCGTGACATAACCTCCCACTCCGCCGATTCCGAAAACCGCCACGTGAGCCTGTTTCAGTTTCTGCATGCCTTCCTCACCGATCAATAATTCTGTTCTGCTGTACTGCCCTTCCAAAATCTCACCTCCCTGAGCATGTAACTATTCATAGCAATGCATTCCAATAGTAACACACCTTCATGATCTCTTCAAGATAATTCAGGAAAAATATCATTTCAGAATTCCGGACAGATACAGCCCAAAACGGCACATTCTGACAAACCGGACATAAAATATACTATAAAAGCTGTGGAGGCCTGCATGGAACCAGTACTATCTTTTGATTCTGTCTCTTTTTCCTACCATTCTGTCAAAGGCGAAACCCCTGCGGTTGCAAATCTGAGTTTTTCCGTGCATCAGGGTGAATTTACGGTTCTGGTAGGACCCAGCGGGTGCGGTAAAGGAACAGGCGGGCTGCGGCCCTGAAACTACATATAACTTTTATTTTTTTAAAATGATTGCAATCCGCTTACCATCCCAGATAATTTTGTCCAGCACGGCCCGGATGAGTTCCCGTTTCTGATGAACGTTAAAATGGGAATAGACACTTTCCAAAGAAGTGAGCTGCAGACTGAAAGGCTGCTGTATCTCTGATATTTTTTCGTCAGATTTTATCTCCATTTTATCCCGGAACTTCTGTTCCTCCATTTGTTTGATCTGACTTTGAAGCTCCAGAATTTCTGTTTCAACCTGGCGGATAAATTCAGGTGCATGAGAGGATGAGGACAACGTATACAACAGATTGCTGATCTGCCTGTGTTTTTCTTTAATCCGGCGGTTCAGAATATCCGATTCCGCTGTCAGAGGGATACTGCCCACATTTTTTTCCAGCCGGCTGTATGTATCTTTCAGGATTTCCTGCCAGTCTGTAATCTCTGTCAGCCTGATCCGTACCAGATCACTGATCTGCTCATCCACTGTATTTCCCTGCAGATTCGAAACGCAGCAATTATGACCGTGAGTCAGATTTTTACGGGGGCAGATATAGGAAAAACGCCGTTTTCCATCACTTCCTGTTCGTTTTGCTGCGTAATATTTGGGCCGCATGGCCTGACCGCAGCTGCAGAAAAGAATCCCGGAAAGCAGAGCAATCTCATTGCGGATCCGGTAACTGTCTCCTTTTCTTTTATTATTTTCCAGAAGCTTCTGTACCTTCACAAAATCCTCTCCGGATATGATCCCGCGATGCTTTCCGGGAGCCAGAATCCATTTATCCGGCGGATTTTCCCGGTGTCCCGAGGTGGTTTTAGCATAGCAGATCAACCCCCGCGGTCTGTCTGCAGACTTTTTATCCAATTCTTCCCAACAGACCTGACAGCCCAGCTGTCTGAAATACTCATAACCTTCCCTGTCTGCCGCGCAGTAAACCGGATTGCGCAGGATATCCCGGACTGCGGTCACTGTATATTCATTTTTCCGGCGGGTACAGATGTTATGTATCTGGAGATATTCCGCCACTCTGACCAGGGACTGATATTCCAGATACAGCCGGAAAATCAGACGGACAAGATCGATTTCCGGCTCATTTTCCCGGAGATACCAGGTTTTTCGGGTTTTCCCGTCCATCTGCATTATTTTCTCCTCCGTGGAGAAAAAACCAAGAGGAGTATTGCCTCCCAGCCATCTGCCGCTTCTTGCCAGCATGAGCATGTTATCCCGCACCCGTTCGGCAATCTGCTCCCGTTCCATCTGGGCCAGAATACCTGCAAAATACAGCATTGCCTTTCCCATGGGCGTGGAGGTATCAAACTGCTCCTTAACGCTGATAAAAGAAATCTCCCTCCGGTTCAGTTCTTCGATCAGTGTTGCCAGATCGATCATATTTCTCCCCAGCCGATCCAGCCTGTAACAGATCAGATAATCAAATTTTTTCACATGGATCTCATTCATCATCCTCTGAAACTCAGGCCTTTTTGTATTTTTCCCGGAAAAACCCTCATCTTCATAAACCAGGATTTCCGCATTTTTCGATTCCCTGATACAGCGATCTGCATATTCCCTGCACATGGCAACCTGATTTTCAACACTGTCTCCCCGCCCGGTCCATTTTGATTTACGGCTGTAAATAGCAATCCGCACACGGATCACTGCCTTTCCCTCCACCGGCCTGCAAACCGGATTTCTTATTGCAGTATATGAGAAATCCGGATTTCTGAAAACCGGAAGATGGAAAATTAATAATTTTCATTTTTCAGATCATCAATGAGATTCTCTTTTTTTACTTTGCTCATGGCATATACCATAGTTGAAAATACCACCAGAAAAACACTGCCTGCCGCGATGGCTACCGCAGTCCAGGGAAGATAAAAATTCGTGTCATATCCACTCATAACACTTCGGAAAATCAGCCAGGTAATGATAAAGGAAGCAGGAATTCCCAGTATGAGAGACCGGAAACCATAAAGAATACATTCATAGCTTAACATTTTCCGAAATCCTTTTTCCGTCATCCCCACTGACCGGAGCATGGCAAATTCCCTTCTTCTTAAAAGAATACCTGTGGAAATAGTATTAAATACATTGGCCAGAGAAATCAGTGAAATCAGGATAATAAATCCGTATGAGAATACATTGATAATCGTTACCAGATTTTTCTCATTATCGCTGCTTTCATAAACATCAATCAGCCAGTCGGAAGGAATCCCGTTATTATCTGCTGTTTCCGCTAGATTTTCCATGGCGGTTCTGTGATCTGTCGTTTTAAAATAGATCAGTTCCGACATGCTTTCTCCGGCTGTAAAGGTTTCCATGGAATCCAGTATCTCCATGGGGTAAACCAGGCAAATACAGTTCGAAATGGAGCGGTTTAATCCAAATGGAAGGGATTCAGCATAAGCCCCGATTTCCACGTCCAGATATTCACAGAATTCTCTCTGTTTCTTTTCGAAATCTTCTCCTTCCACATTGTCGGATTCCAGAGAATTCATCCATTTTTCCCATTTTTCCCGATCCAGTATGGGAACAGACAGAGAACGGATTTCCGGTTTCAGCATGGTCACCTTCTCATACCGCTGTGTTTCGGAGTTAAAGGACTGAGTCTGTGCCATAACAACTCCCAGAGGATGTGCAGGATCATGATAATCATCACGCGACAGCCCCAATTCCTTCAGCCAGGTATCAAAACTATCCGAATCCACCCCGTAAAGGATCAAGTTCATCGAACAGAAAGTTTTCGATTCATCCCCTCCTGCTCTGATTCTTTCCCGTGAATCCTCCGGAATCTGTTCATAAGACAGATCAATATTTGTCCAGTATTCTTTCGCATAGCTGCAGCGGGTTACTCCCCCGGTCTGCCCCAGAATGGCTGCTCCCTGCTCCAGAGTGGGAAAATCATCCTCTTTTTCCCCGAAATCCGTCCATTCACAGCGGATATCATAATCGTAAGTTTCATATACTCCGCTTACCATATCATTCAGATAACTGCAGTAACTGCTGGTGGAGATAAATAAAACCACACTGGCAAATAATGAAAATATGGTCGCCCGGTATCTGCGCCGGTTTCTTCTGAAATGCTTCTGTGCCAGAGTTCCTTCCAGACCAAACAGCTTCAGGACAACCGATGGTGTTTTCACCTGTTCTGCCCGGATCTGAATATCCTGGCTCTGTCTGATTGCATCCATGGCTGTAACGCGTGTGGCCCGCCGGGAAGGAATCCATGCGGAAATCAGTACAGTCAGATAGGCAATTACTGCAGCACAGATTACGGACCCTGGAGAAACCACCAGCTTCAGGCTTACTTCTTTAATTCCGTATACCACATAAAATTTGCTGCCTACGCAGTAAAAGGTGATTCCGATTCCCGCAATTCCGCTTAAAATCCCCAGAATGATTCCGGGTATACCCACATAGGAAGCCTCAGCAAATACCATTTTCCGAATCTGCTTTTTAGTGGCACCAACAGAAGACAGCAGTCCGAACTGTCTTGTCCGGTCACTGACGGAGATGGAAAAAGCATTGTAGATCAGAGAAACCGAACCAAACATGATAAGCCCCATGAGAATCGCTGCCATACTGTACAAAACAGCATAAAATGTCCCATGAGAAGATGCACCCTCATAACGCAGCAGATTGGAATTCAGGAAAACCATTCTGTCATCAGATTCTGAAGCAAATAGAATGGCTTTTCTGGGATCCTTCATGCGAAAATATGACGCAATGGTATCGGAAGGCCGGCTGTCATCCCACAGGGTAATGGCAGTATAGCCCGGCGCCTCGTAATCCTCAAAATCCGGCCGTTCGTAGAAACCGACCACCGTATAGGTCCTGGTTTCCCGTACTTTCAGAATTTCTCCGGAACTTTCCTCATCCTCGGGCGAATATCCCATACTCTGATCCAGCCTGCTGTCTTCCCAGTAACGATCCCCCAGCCCCAGCGTCAGCCGGTCACCTGTATGATGTTCCACTCCTCCATTTTCAAACAGATGATCCGGCAGAATGATTTCATTGCTGTTGTCGGGAAAACGCCCCTGTGTCAGGTGAATGGGCATTCTTTCCAGAAACAGATCATCTGCCCCCATAACAAAAAGGTAAGGTTTGTACTCATTCCGGCTGCCGATATCCGCATAACCGATATTCTGCGCCAGAGCCATACTTTCTACATCTTCATTCTGTTTAAAATCCTCCAGCTGATCCGCAGACATATTGATCCAGCCTCCGTGCCAGTTTCCGACTGAATAAATGGTACATTCTTTCATGTAGGACTGAATACTGACAATGCTGGTGGTGACAGCCGTAAACATGGCCGTGGACAGAATAATGCCGATAATCGTGACAATAGTACGTACACGGTTCTTCTTTAACGTCTCAAGTGTTACTTTTGCAAAAATACTCATCTTCGGATCACCTCATCTCTGGTGATCCTTCCATCCTCAATGGCAATGATCCGGTCCGCCTGAAGCGCCACATTTTCATCATGAGTGATGACGATCAGGGTCTGATTGTACTTCTTATTGGAGTATTTCAGTAAATCAACGATCTCCTGGCTGTTCTTCGAATCCAGGTTTCCTGTGGGCTCATCCGCTAAAACCACCGCCGGTGCATTCATCAGGGCTCTGCCGATGGAAACTCTCTGCTGCTGCCCGCCTGAAAGCTGATTGGGAAGGTGCTTCTCCCTGCCCTTCAGTTTCAGAATCTGCAGAAGCTCCTCCAGACGCTCTGTATTGACCCTGCGTCCGTCCATCAGTACCGGCAGCGTAATATTTTCCGTCACATTCAGAACAGGAATCAGATTGTAAAACTGATAGATCAGCCCCACCTGTCTGCGCCTGAAAATGGCCAGTTGTTCTTCATTCTGCGCATACACATCCTGACCGTCCATATAGACTTTACCGGAAGTAAGCACATCCACACCCCCCAGTATATGAAGCAGGGTTGATTTACCGGAACCGGAAGGTCCGATAATAGCAATAAATTCCCCTTTTTCCACGGAAAATGACACATGATCCAGAGCCAGGACCTGATTTTCGTTTTTACCGTATATCTTTGTCAGATTTTCAACACGTAAAATTTCCATTTCATAAACTCCTTTTCACCGCTGTTCATCCATAACAGGAATGAATTTATCATAACAGATCAGGGTGACACAGGGGTGACTGAAAAATAACAAAACTGTCACTTTTGTATCTTTTATGCTGTACCCGCAGCAGCCCCTCTTTCAATTCGTTAATTCCATGGAATTATATGGTCGTTTTGTAGAACCGGATCACAAATTCAGCTCCCGGGCAGTCTGCACCATTCTGCAGACTCTCCTCTTCATGGCTCATGGTATTTCCTGCCCGGATTGTTCCGTCATGCTGCTGAATAATCATCCGGGACAAAGCAAGGCCAATCCCAAAGCTGTTTTCAGAAGCATTCTGCCCTTTGTAGAACCGTTCAAACAAATGGGGAATATCCTTCTCATCAAAACCTGTGCCGTTATCCCGGATCGTGATTTCCGTAAAAAGAGAATTATCCTGAATAACTACTGTCACCGTGCCTCCTGCAGGAGTATGCTCCATGCAGTTTTTCAGGATATTTCCCACTGCTTCCACACACCAGGGCATATCTCCCGAAAAATGTCCTTCCTTTTCAGCGCGGATTACCAGCTTCTGGTTTCGCAGTTCCATGGGAATCGTCACCAGATCAGCAGCCTTATTCACCAGATCCAGAGCAGTTATGGGCTCTCTGACCATCTGAACGGAACCGGCGTCCAGTTTTGATATTTTCAAAAGAGTTGTAATCAGCCAGTCAACACGGGAAAGCTGCCGCAGAAGATCCCTGGTCAGCTGCATCCGCCGTTCATCACTGAGTTCCTCCTCTGAAAGGAAATTGGCGATCAGATTCATGGATGTTAACGGTGTCCGTATCTGATGAGAAATATCAGCCAGAGAATCAGCCAGATAGATTTTGTCCTTTTGCAGCGCATCCGCCTGTTCCCGCAGCCGGACTGTCATTTTGTAGACTTCACTGGAAAGAATCGACAATTCCCCTTCTGAAAAAAGGCTCAGGTCAAAATGACTGCTGCCATGAAGAATCCGGTCGATTTCCAGACTCATATCTGTCATCAGTCTGTATCTTTTATATGTACTCCGCACTGCTGTTCCCATCAGGCAGAAGCCAAAAACGGCTGCTGCCAGTCCAAACCGTATATCCAGCCATGCAGCGTAAACACTGAAGGCTGCTGTCATCGCTGTCCATATGACCAGACTCCTCCTGATTTCAGGATTTCTCAGAAACTTCATGCCATAGCCGCCGTTCTGATCGCTCCGGTTCTTCCTCTTCATCATTCTCCCACCCGATATCCCAGCCCGCGGATCGTTTTAATAATCTGCGGTTTCTGAGGGTCTTTTTCAATCTTTTCTCTTAATCTTTTGATATACACAGTCAATGTATTGTCATTGACAAATTCACCCGCAATATTCCATATTTCTTCCAGCAGTTTATTTCTGGACATAATGATTCCCTTATTGTTAAAAAACACCAGAAGCAGCCGGTATTCCAGAGCAGACAGAATCAGTTCCTCACCATCCCTGGTCACCACTCCCCTTACGGGATCAATGGATACTCCGCCGTATTCCAAGGTACTTCCCATTCGATGATAACGTCTCAGTACATTTTTGATCCGTGAAATCAGTTCCCGCGGGCGGAAAGGCTTTGCAATATAATCATCAGCACCCAGATCAAAGCCCGTCACCACACTGAATTCATCACCGGAGGCAGTCAGAAAAATGACCGGCGTATCTGAACAGGATTTCGCTGCCGTGCATACGGCATAACCGTTGCCGTCGGGCAGCGAAATATCCAGCAAAAGCAGATCAAAGGCAGACTGACAGACCATATCCAGAGCCTGTGACTGACTCATGGCCACGGATACCTGAAACCCCTCCTGTTTCAGAAAATCTCCCAGATTATCAACAATACTTTTATCATCTTCCACCAGTAAAATATGCGGCATATATTGTACCTCCGTTTTAAACTTTTGCGTATGTACCGCCCCAAAATCAAAAAACGGATAAGACGCAGTTGATCACCTGTCTTATCCGCCTGTCTTCTCTACAATAAAAAGCTCAGTGCACCCAGCACACCAGTGCTGATTCCCGCCATAATAAGGCCCGCCATAAGAACACCGCATATGACCGCAACCACACTTGATTTAAAATCCATATCCAGGAAGCTCGCTGCCAGAGTTCCGGTCCATGCACCGGTTCCCGGAAGCGGGATACCCACAAATAAAAATAAAGCCACAAACAGTCCTTTTCCGGCTTTTGCCTGAAGCTTTCTGCCTCCCCGCTCACCTTTTTCCAGACAGAAATTAAAAAATCCGCCGATAACCGGCTTATCTGCTCCCCAGATCAGAACCTTTCTTGCAAAAAAGAAAATAAACGGTACAGGAAGCATGTTTCCTATAATACAGATAATATATGTGGGAACCAGAGGAAGTCCCATACCCATACCCACGGGAATTGCTCCTCGAAGCTCAATGATCGGAACCATGGAAATAAAGAATACCCATAAATATTTGTTCAGCAAAATATTACCTCCTTAATTCAAAAGCATTCTATCAGAATCCTGAAGCATCGTCAAGAAGCAGTTCTCTGTTTCACTCCATTTCATCATCAGTTTCCCCTGCAGACCTGTCGGTAAATCAACTCTGCTTTCTCTTGCCTGCGGCCTTCTGAAGCCGGAAACCGGTTCGATCCGTCTGTTCGACCAATCTGCCGGAGCAAACAGCCGGAAATCAGAACAGAACAAAAACTTTTTTGCATCCGGCTGCAGCGAAAAAAGTACCCGAATCGGTTATATGTTACAGAAAGATCACCTTTTTGAATGGCGCAATCTGTATCAGAATGTCATGCTGGGACCGGAGCTTCAGCATAACCGGACCCCGGAAATTATTTCACGTATCAGAGAAATGATTGATTTCTATGGTTTAAAAGATTTCACAGACAGCCCCCCTTCTTCGCTTTCCGGAGGTATGAGGCAGAGAGCAGCACTGATCCGGACTCTTGCCACTGAACCGTCACTGCTGATCCTGGATGAACCCTTTTCCGCTCTGGATTATCAGACCAGACTGGAGGTTACCAATGATATTGCCACATTAATCCGGAAATCCGGAAAAACAGTTTTAATGGTAACTCACGACCTTTCAGAAGCAGTCAGTGTTGCTGACCGGATTCTGGTTCTCTCAGAAAGACCATGTTCACTGAAAGCAGATATACCCGTATCATTTCCGGAGCAGATTATCAGTCCTCAGAAAAGAAGAGAACATCCTCATTTTTCCGTTTTATTTAATCTTGTATGGAAGGAGCTGAAAAAAGATCATGACTCTCCATTCTAAAAAAGAACCCGGTTCGCCTGAAGATACAGTCAGTTCTTATCAGATAGCTTTTTTAAAAAAATACCGGAAACGAATCCTTCTGATTCGTGCCTCAAGAATTCTTCTGCTGGCCGTTTTTTTACTTCTGTGGGAGATCTGTGCACGGACCGGACTGATCAATGATTTTATTTTCAGTTCTCCTTCCCGTATGGCTGCATGTTTTTTCCGGTCAGTCCGCAAACAGGCACTTTGTTATCATATCTGTATAACCGTAGGAGAAACACTGTTGAGCTTCTTCATCGTATCTGCCGTCAGTCTGATCCTGGCAGCACTCCTCTGGTCCGCCCGCACTCTCTATGAGATTCTGGAGCCGGCACTGGTTATGCTGAACAGCCTGCCCAAATCTGCTCTGGCTCCTGTACTGATCGTATGGCTGGGGAATAATGTAAAAACCGTTATTGTGACCGGAACCCTCCTGGCAATTTTTGCGTCCACCATCACTCTGACAGGAGGTTTTTACAAAACAGATCCTGATAAAATCCGTCTGATGCAGACTCTGGGAGCCGGAAAAAAAGATATTTTATTCAAACTTCTGATTCCTTCTTCCATCCCGCTGATATTAAGCACCATGAAAGTCAACATCGGACTTTGTCTGGTGGGTGTGATTATCGGGGAGTTCATGGCAGCCAGAGCAGGCCTGGGATATCTGATCATCTACAGTTCTCAGGTATTTCAGATGGATATGGTTATGCTCGCCATCCTGATACTCTGCATCATAGCAGTTCTGATGTATCAGAGCATTGGCGCCATCGGCAGAAGAAGCCTGAAATAATGAATATCCTGCTATTCCCAGCTGTCATCCCAGTCATCCCGGTCATCCTGCGGTTTCCTCAGTCCCGCCAGCTGTCCGATGGGAACACGGATCACATCCATAATCCTTTTCAGCTGTACAAACGGAATATACCCGTTTTCGTAATTACTCAGTGCATGTTCCACATATTCGTGAGGAACCCTGACCCGATTCCAGGAATTATAAAGATACTCCAGCGAAAATCCAAGCATATTTGCCAGACGTTCCTCCCCATAATACCTCCGTCCCTTGTGGATTTTTTTAATCTGTTCCTGTGAAACCAGCTGTTCTTTTAAAAATACCCTTTCGGCGGTTTCATAGGATACCTGAAAATGATTCTGAATCTGCGCAGCATGAATCGCACGAAGCTGTGAAGGGATAATCTGCAGCTCATAGCGGATATAATAATTCAATTCATATCCGGGTATCAGCAATTCTTCCGCAAAATCAGCCATCTCACTGTGCTTCTGCCATACCGTTTCAAAATCTCCCCGGGTCAGTACATACAAAAGCTGACGGTGTTTCTCCACTTTTGTGAAAAAGTCTCCGGCAAGAAGCGCTGCTGCACGCATCTCTTCCTCATATGGATGCGCAGAATTGGTTATCAGAGTATATTTTCTGCCATTAAAAATCAGAATTCCGGAAAGCTCTTCCGAAAATGGAAAACGGATTATTTCCAGACCGGAATTCTCCAGTACTGTCAGAAGATTCCCACAATAACCATTTCCCAATGCCGGCCGCCGAACCTTCCGCATCATTTCATACATAGAAGGATCCTGTAATTCACTCACGGCTGTCTGTGACGGTTCCTGCCTGTTTTTTCTGGTACAGTAGATCCGCTCCTGCTCCTCAATCAGATCCAGTAAAGACAGCAGTTCTTCCATTCCTTTGACACGTAAAAGCTCCGGTCTCTGGTGCTGCAGAATGCTTCTGACCTTATCTTTCTCATCTTCCGCAGTAAGCTCTGAAGCAGAAATACCGAACATATCTGCCAGCATACGAATATCCTGAAACGGAATATCTGCCTGCCCATTTTCCATACGTGCGTAACGCTGTCTGGTCGTATGAAGAATCCGGGCTACCATATCCTGTGTCATGCCTCTCTCCGTCCGCAGTTTTTTCAGTTTCTTTCCTAATCCTTTATCCATACCTCATCCCCCTTTCTGCCATTATACCTGCAATATCCTGATTGCGCAAGAAATTACACCGAATCCGGGCTGCACAGAACCGGCATCTGCTTCAAAAATTCAGCAGCTGTATTTTCCTGCATTACCATAGTATTGAAAATTTTTATCTCATATGTTATCCTTAAAGCAGATTTAGAAGTAACTGTCAGACAATCTGCCGGGCTGTTACAATTTGTGATGTATAAGATACAGTATTTAACAATAACGGACTGTCCTGCATTCCATACGGACGGCAGACAGCAGTAATATTGCAGCAAACTGCAATCAGAAAGGAGGTTGGCACAGTTTTCGTAAATTTACTTTTATTATTTATGAAATCTTTGCCAGATTTTAATGAAAATTCTTGAATCTGCTGAAAATTATCTGGAGACAATTCTCATGCTTCAGGAAGAGAACGGATATGTCAGATCAATCGACGTGGCAAACAGATTGAATTTTTCCAAACCCAGTGTCAGTGTTGCCATGAAAAATCTCAGAGAAAACGGCTACATAATAGTTGAAAATGAAGGTCATCTGGTCCTGACCGATAAAGGACGGGAAATTGCCGAAAAAATGTATGAACGACATAAGCTTCTGTCACGCTGGCTCATCTATATGGGTGTCAGCGAAGAAACCGCCATGGAAGATGCATGCCGTATGGAGCATGTCATCAGCGTGGAGACCTTTAATGCCATGAAAAAGCATTTTGCGCTGTTCCATGGTATTTTACCGGATTCGGAATCAGATTCCAATGAAGAATAATTAACTGACGGGATAATCCCGAATACTTTTCCTAAAAGACAGCAGGCGGCATATCAGTTAACAAAACTGATATGCCGCCCACTGTTTTATAAAACTGATTTCTGACCTATTTACGATACAGAATTCTCATGGAGTTCAGAAGACATAACATGGATACACCGGTATCGGCAAATACAGCCAGCCACATATTTGCATATCCAAACAGACCAAGCAGCATGACAACCGCTTTGACAGCCAGTGCAAAGTACACATTCTGCCAGGAAATACGACTGGTGGCTCTTGCAATATCAATAGCCTCGGGAATTGCATCCATACTGGAAGTCATAAATACCACATCAGCCGCTTCTATGGCTGCATCCGCACCGCTTCCCATGGCTGCACCCACATCGGCTCCTGCCAGTACCGGAGCATCATTAATACCGTCACCGACAAACATAACATTACCGTGCTTTGCACGAATGCTCATCAGATGCTCCAGTTTATCCTGAGGCAGCAGTTTGGCATGTACTTCATCAATTCCTGTTTCAGCTGCCACAGCTTCTGCGCTGTCTTTGGCATCCCCGGTCAGCATGGCTGTAACAACTCCCATTGCTTTTGTTTTAGCAATCGCTTCTCCGGCTTCTTTCTTGATGGTATCTGCAATAATGATATTACCTGCGAATTTTCCATTTACAGCAACCAGAACTTCCGTACCGAAGCCTTCTTTCCGGTATTCGGATAAATCCACGTTAAATTCTTTCATTAATTTACGATTACCGCAAAGAACCGTTTTGCAGGGCAGTACTGCTTTAATACCCTTACCGGCGATTTCCTGCATATCGGAAGGTCTTTCAATTACCAGCTGATCAGCCTGAGCTGCAGCTACAATGCTGGTTCCAATGGGATGAGTGGACGAAAGTTCACAGGAAGCAGCCATGGATAACAGCTGATCCCGATTTAACCCGCTGCCTTCAAAAGGAACAACCTGCTGAACCACAAAATTCCCCTCGGTAATCGTACCGGTTTTATCCATAACCACAGCTTTTACATTGGTCAGGCTCTCAATGGTAACACCGCCTTTAAAAAGAATGCCTTTTTTGGAACCTGCACCGATACCTGAGAAAAATGCCAGCGGTACAGAAAGAACCAGTGCACAGGGACAACTGATAACAAGGAAAGTCAGAGCTGTCGTTACCCAGTAAACAGGCTCCTTACCCATCAGCTGAGTATTCAGAATCAGGTTGACCAGATTGGGCAGAATGGCAACAGCCAGAGCCATGAATACAACAAATGGAGTATAGATACGTGAAAAACGTGTAATAAATTTATCAATCTGCGGCTTACTTGCAGCTGCATTTTCCACGGAATCCAGAATACGTGTTACCATGGATTCTTCCAGAACCTTTTCCACGCGGATCTTCAGAACACCGGAAGTATTTACGCAGCCGGAAACCACGTTGTCACCAAACCCGGCTTTTACCGGAACAGGTTCACCGGTAACAGGTGAAGTATCAATACGGCTTTCGCCTTCAATAACCACGCCATCCAGAGGAATGCGGTCACCGGGACGGACCAGAAGGATATCGCCCACATTGGCTTCTTCCGCCTCCATGACACGAATTTCATCACCAACAACCAGATTTACAACTTCCGGTCTCATGTCGACTGCGTCCATGATCTGATTCCTGCTCTGGTTGGTTGCACGCTGTTCAAAATATTCACCGATCCGGTAAAACAGCATGACACCGACTGCTTCGTGAATCTGATTAGTTGCAAACGCACCGAGTGTCGCAATACTCATCAGGAAATTCTCATCAAACACCTGTCCTTTTTTAATGTTGCGCAGAGCAGTCATCAGCACCTTTCCACCCAATACCAGATAGGCTGCCACAAGAAGGATATTCAATGCCGCATGGGGTACTGCCGGAACTGCTTTCTCCAGAATCTCCGCAACCAGAAATAATGCTGCACCTGCAAAAATCTGAATCAGGGAAACCTTCATGGGATCCATCTTTTCTTTTTTCGGTTCCGATTTTTCCGCTGCAGCCTTCACTTCATCTTTTTTAACAACTGTTACTCCATCTTCAATGGCATCAATGGTTTTCTGAAGAAATTCCGTCAGCTCACCGGAATTTCCCGCGCTGACCTTCAGCTGCTTTGTCGCAAAGGTAACAACAGCATCATCAATCTCGGGTAAAGTCCGCAGTTTCTGCTCTATTTTGGCTGCACAATTGGCACAATCCAGTCCTTCCAGAATATAAATGGTGGTATTGGATACAGATCTTACTTTCCGTTTTCTCTCAATAACCGTAATACCATCCTCAACAGAATCAATTGTAGTCTGGATCAGATTCAGCAGACCTTCTCCGCTTCTGGCAGAAACACGGAGCTGCTTATTGGCATAAGTAACCGATGCATATTCCACTTCACTGAGTGTTCGTATTTTTGCTTCTATTTTAGCTGCACAATTGGGGCAGTCCAGTCCTTCCAGAATAAACACCTTCTTCACACAGCCATCATCAGGCATATTACAGGTGCAGTTTGCCAGGCTCTCTCCACAGACATCACAGTATTCTGTATGAGGATGACACAGCTCACAATCACAATCAGCAGGATGTCCCGGAACATGATGATGACCATGTTCATGTTCGTGGTTGTGATGGTCATGACCGCAGCAGCTGTCTCCGTGATCATGGGCATGGTCGTGATGGTCATGACCGCAGCAGCTGTCTCCGTGATCATGGGCATGGTTGTGATGGTCATGACCGCAGCAGCTGTCTCCGTGATCATGGGCATGGTCGTGATGGTCATGACCACAGCAGCTGTCTCCGTGATCGTGGTCGTGGTCGTGATGGTCATGACCACAGCAGCTGTCTCCGTGATCGTGGTCGTGGTCGTGATGGTCATCAAGCGATGCATCTCGTTTACGACGCTCTTTTTTAACTACCTTTACATCCGGTTCCAGCTTATGGATGACTTTTTCCACTTCATCCAGCAATGCATCGGGATCTTCTGCTGTCAGCCGCATCTGACCGGTTGCAAAAGTAATGCTGACTTCTTCAACACCTTTTAAAGCGCTGAGCTTCTGTTCGATCCTGGCAGCACAATTTGCGCAGTCCAGACCTTCCAGAATGTACACATTCTTTTTCATATAGTTGTCTCCTTGATTATTATCATTGGATGTTCGGAGCCAGAATGAAAACTCAAAGTTTTTCATATGGCACACCTGCCAAAGATTGATAAAAAATTGTAATTTGCAGTATCATCTTAACATTATGCAAAACTAACTTCAATACTTTTCAGAATACCGAATCCGAAATATCTATAACAAAATGGAATACGGAAAAATTGACTCACAGCAGTTGTCTGCTTTTACATGGATTTTAAATTTTCTCTTGTTTTTTGCCGTTTTTTCAGATATGATGTAAAAAGATATGTTTTATACAGGGGAGAGAATTTTATGGATTTAATTTACCATAATGGTAATTCGGATATTACTTTAAATCAGATTTACACATTCATTGTAGTAGCAGAATACGGGAATTTCACCAAGGCTTCCGCGGAACTGCATATATCGCAGCCCTCCATCAGCAAGATTATTTCCAAACTTGAAGAAACAACCGGACTGAATCTTTTTATCCGTAATCCCAGAGGAGCCATGCTGACCAATTCAGGGAGAATTTTGTATCAGGAATGGACAAAAGCGCTTAACGTTACACAGGCCGGCTATGAAAAAGCCTGTTCGATTCTGAGCCAGAACAAATATATTAAGATTGGTCTGCCGCGAACTTTCTCCGGCTCTCCACAGATTTTTCCTGTTATTCAGGAGTTCGCCCAGACTTATCCGGATATTGAGATCTGTATGGAAGAAGCTGATTCGCTGGAACTTCGCAGGGGAATTGCCGGTGACAAATATCATGTGGTTTTTGCCCCCTCCTATGAATATGATTACTACAATTCAAATGGTTATCTGTCCCGTTTATTCTGTGCTTCTCCCATTGAACTCTGTATCGGCAAATCACATGTCATCTCAGGACATGAGTATTTTTCAAAAGATCTGCTGCAAAACGAAACCCTGCTCTCGCTGCCGGAGGAGATTGCACCTGATTACGACAGTTTTGTACGTGAACTGTGCGAGAAACACGAGATTCCCTATCAGTCCGTTGTAGTGGCTGAAAATCTGCAGTCAGCATATATTTCTCTGATTCGCGGACAGGGATATTTTTTCGTCTCCGCTTCCTGGTTTCCCGGCATCAACACAGACGGTTTCTGCCGTTACCAGCTTTCCGCTGAAAAAGGCGGCATTCTTATGGTATGGAATAAGAACACCGCCAATTCTGCTGTTGCAGAACTTAAGAAATGTATTCATTACTGATTTTGTAACACCCGTAAACTCTGTTTGCGCTGCTTTACGCTTTCATCAGCGCTGTACCGGATTCACATGAACCATACAGTGCTTTACCAGCGGAAAGCTGGATTCCATGGTATCGTGTACCTGTTCCGCAATCCGGTGCGCCTGATTCAGTGATAACTTTCCATCGCATCCGATCTCGATATCCATGTAAATCTTGGAACCAAATAACCTGGTTCGGATATCATCCACCCGTTCCACACCTTCCTGCTTCAAAATCAGATCGGTCATTTTCTGTACAGTTTCCTGATCACAGGATTTATCAACCATCTTGTCAATTGCATCTCTAAAAATATCATATGCTGCTTTTGCAATAAACAGACAGATGACCAGACTTGCTACAGAATCCAGAACCGGATAACCCATTCTTGCACCCAGAATACCGGCAAATGCACCAATGGATGACAGAGCATCCGACCGGTGATGCCATGCATCGGCCATTAATGCACCGGAATTGATTTTTTTGGCTGCTGCACGGGTATACCAGTACATCCATTCTTTCACAGCGATTGAAATAATTGCCATAATCAAAGCAAAAATCCCGGGAACCACCAGCTGTCCGTAATCACCTGACATAATGTTGAGAAGTCCTTCTCTTCCGATTCCCAGACCGGTCAGAAACAGAATCACCGCCAGAATCAGTGAAGCCACACATTCCATACGTTCATGACCATACTGATGTTCCTGATCAGATTTTCTTCCTGAAATTTTAACGCCAATGATCACAATGATCGTACTGAACACATCCGAAGCAGAATGAATACCATCCGAGACCATCGCACCCGAATTGGCAACAATTCCGGCAATTAATTTCATCACCGATAAAAGCAGATTTACAATAATACTGACAGTTGATACACGCATGGCAACAGCCTGGTCATCAGCCGGTTTGGCAGATTGTTTTGATATAGTTGTCATATAGTTTACAAATCCCCTTTATTATGGTTTCTGCAAAGCTTTCAGACGTCTGCAGCAGCCGGTGTGCCCTTTCGCACACTCTGCATTGCGATGGCTGCATAAAGCAATATCTCCTCCCGTGATTCTGAGTATCTTTCCATTGACCAGCATCTGTGCAAGCTTTCTGCGGGCTTCATTATAGATCCCTGTTACAGTTGTTCTGGATATATCCATCTGGACCGCACACTCTTCCTGCGTATACCCCTGCAGGTCGATCAGCCGTATCACTTCATATTCATCAATACTCATCTCAACCGATTCAAAATTGCGCCCTGCACCGTCTGCAGGTGCAAACACCCCACAATCAGGCATGGAGCAGACTTTTCTGCACTTTTTAGGTCTTGGCATAAATTCCTCCTTAAATAATATGCAAAAATTGCCCGTTAGCTCTGCTTTTTCCAAGTATATCTGATAGACCCCCGAATAGTCAATGCTAACATGTGAATAGTTAACGCTAACTTTTTGTAGTTGTGACTAACATCAGAACATAAAGGAAATATTGAACAGCTGGTAAACGTACCGTAAAGAATTCAGACTACTAAAAAAGAGCCTTCCATATGCAGAAGGCTCAAAATGTAACATAATATCGTATCAGAAAGCCTGCCGGGCATACACAGGATTCTGACAAATCCAGGCAGTAATTATGCTGTCATCCAGCCATACCGCACTATTCAGCTTTAACTGAACCGAACAGTTTTATTTTGATTTACGTAAGTATGCGAACCAGTAACTCAGACCAACCAGAACACCGCCGCCGATAATATTACCGATTGTAACCGGAAGCAGATTGGCAATAAACATATTGCCCCATGTCAGATTGGACAGATCCTTTCCTGCGTCAACAGCAGCCTGAAGATATACAGGATTGGTTTTCGCAAATAAACCAACAGTAATATAATACATATTGGCAATACTATGTTCGAATCCGGCAACAACGAAGATCAGAATCGGAAGATATAATGCAAAGAACTTTCCGGCAATATCTTTTGCTGCAAATGACATCCATACAGCGATACATACCAGGAAGTTACATCCGATACCTTTAATCAGTGCCTGCATAAAAGGCATGGAACATTTTGCAGCTGCAGTACCCATAGCTGATACAGCGAGAGCATTGCTGAACAGACCAAGCTGTCCGCCCCATACACAGATTGCGGAAACAATCATACTGCCCACCAGGTTGCCGATGTAAACAACTACCCAGTTTTTCAGAACGCCTGCTACGGAAACTTCTTTTTCCATCAGAGGAATCAGCAGCAATGTGTTACCGGTAAATAACTCGCTGCCGGCAATCAGTACCATGGCAAGACCGCCAGGGAATACTGCTGCTCCAACCAGTTTTCCCAGTGAAGCATTCTCAACAGTACATGATGCTGTGCTGGCACCGACACCAGCCATAGCAATAAACATACCAGCCATAACAGCAAGTATAAACATCTTGGGAACCGGTGTATTAACCTTACCCTTTCCTATGTTCACATAATTTTTTGCAACTTCTGCAGGTGAATTCATAGTATAACTCCTTTCTTTACTCCCTCTCTCCGAACAGATCCCCCAATTTCCCTGTTACATCCGAAAAAATCCTCAGATCTGCCCGGATAAAAATACTGATCTTTATCCCCGTACAAGACCAGTATTCTATTCGGGCATTATCCGGGTATGCCCACCCGGTTTTGTTAATATTGTACACCATTTCGTCCCTTTTGTAAAGAAATAATGCGAAATTAACAATGAAAATATAATAAAAGCTAATTAAAGTTATACTCTGTTACAATTTTTTCTCTTCCGGTAGTACAATCCGTATAATATTCATAACAGCAGATTCCCAGATAAGAACCGGAAATATTGTACAGGTTGTCATATCCCATTCCCTGAAGTGCCATGATCGCATTATAACTTCTCTGACTGGAACGACAGTGGAGATATACCGGAATATCTCCGGGTATTTCACCGGCACGTTCACGGAGCTGACTCAAAGGAATATTGACCGCATTGATCAGATGACCTGCTGCGTATTCACCGGGCTCTCTTACATCCACAATAAATGCATTGCTTTCCACCAGACTGCGTACCTGTGACACAGGAACCTGACGGAATCTTCCATATAGAAGATTCAAAGCAACCAGCGCCGCATAATTTACCACATCTTTAGCTGTACTGAACACCGGTGAATAACATAATTCAAGCTCCTTCAGATCTTCCAGAGTCCCTTTCATGGTAATCATGGCAGCAATGACATCGATCCGTTTGTCAACTGCACCCCTGCCTATTGCCTGTGCACCGAGAATCCGTCCGGTTGGCACTTCATAAACCAGCTTGAAATGCATGGGATGACTTCCGGGAATCAGTCCCACATGATCTGCAGGAAGCACATACACAAAATCACATGGAATTCCCGCCTGTTTTGCCGCCTTAACGCTTAAACCGGTAGACGCGGCATTCTGATCAAATACACGGATGCAGGAAGAACCGATAACCCCCTTATTCTGGTGAGGAATTCCGTACATATGATCGGCAGCTGCTCTTGCCTGCCTCTGTGCAGGTCCGGCCAGAGCCAGACGCGTGGGACGACAGGTCAGCTGATTGTATACTTCAATGGCATCTCCCACTGCATAAATGGAAGGGTCCGTGGTCTGATAATTATGGTTGACAAGAATACCACCGGTTTCTCCGATTTCCAGTCCTGCAGCTCTTGCCAGTGTTGTTTCCGGTCTGACACCGATAGCCATGACCACACAGCCACAGGAAATCTGTTTTCCGGACTGCAGGATTACCTCTGAGTCCGTAATTTCCGATATGCCGTCGCCTGTAATCAGATTGACCCCCTGATCCAGTAATTCCTTATGAAGAATCTGCGCCATATCATAATCGAAAGGTGCCATCACCTGATCGGCAGCTTCCACCAGTGTTACATGAATACCTGCTTTTGTCAGATTCTCAGCAACCTCAATTCCGATGAAACCGCCGCCGGCTACCGTGACTTCCCTGATCTGACCGGCATCGATATAGTCCTTTAAATACCTGATATCCACCACATTTCGGATCGTAAACACATTGCTTCCGTGAACACCTTTGATACTTTCCGGCACAACCGGTACAGCACCGGGAGATAATACCAGCACATCATAAGCTTCTGTCAGTTCTTCACCGGTTACCAGATTTTTCACCCGGATTGTCTTTTCTTTCCGGTTTACAGATGTTACTTCATGATTAACTCTGGCTTCTATGGCATACTGTTTCCGAAAACGTTCCGGTGTCATCAGTACCAGCTTTTCACTGGAGGCAACCGTTTTGCTCAGATAAAACGGAAGAGCACAATTGGAAAAGGATACATGAGGTCCTCTTTCAAACATAATGATTTCTGCAGACTCATCCAGCCTTCTGGCTCTTGCTGCCGTGGAAGCTCCGCCTGCGACACCGCCCACAATCAGAATTCTTTTTCCCATATCAGTTTGTCCTCCTGTTTCTGCTCTTTGAAATCAGCAGGTTGCTCCGCCTGTCAGATGAAGCTGTGCACCCAGGATCTCATCCTTACGGGCCAGAATATCATCGCTTAACAACTGATCCTGAACATTCTCAAATCCGATTCTTGCAATAGTATCTGCAAAACGTTCTCCTGTCTTACCCTGTTCACGGAACAGAAGAATTGCTTTTTCCAGTACACTCATAACTTCTTCTTCTGAAGTAAATACTTTATTGAGAGCCTGACCTGTAGCAGTCTTTTTGCCCCAGCGTCCGCCGATTACTACACGGTAACCATATGCACCGGGAGTTACTGCTTTGAAAGGACACTTGCCCAGACAGCGTCCGCAGTGATTGCAGTCTGCACCCACATTCAGTTTGCCATCTTTTACCTCGGCCACTTTAATGGGACATGCCTTTTCTACAGCACATTTTCTGCATCCTTTACAGATCTCGGGATCATATTCCATCAGCTGCTGACCAATAATACCAATATCATTCAGATTGGGCTTTACACAGTTATTGGGACATCCTCCCACTGCAATTTTGAATTTATGGGGCAGCTTTACAGTCTCATAACCTTTGTAGAAGCGTTCATGAATCTTCTCAGAGAGAGCATAGGTGTCACATAATCCGTATTGACAGGTTGTACCTTTACAGGAAACAACGGGACGCACCTTGGAGCCGGTACCGCCTGTTTCCAGACCTTCCTCTGCCAGAAATGCACGGAAAGGTTCGATATTATCATAGGGGATTCCCTTGACTTCCATGGTAAGACGGGTTGTCATAACCACTTCACCGGAACCAAACCGGTCCGCTGCTTCAGAAACCTTCTGCATTTCTTTTGCAGTCACCTTACCGTTGCGGGTAATGATACGCCCATTAAAACAGTCCGTACCCTTGTTCTGAAGAAATCCCAGAGCTTTTACCCTCTTAATGTCTTCAGGCGTCAGCTTCGATTCAGGTACTTCTTTCTTTTCACCTTTCAGTTCAGATATGTATTCCTCCAAAGTTTCTGCAGCCAGCTCCACAGTCAGTACGCAGCGGACATCCGGCTTTTTATTTCTGGCTTCCAGTACGCTGCAGAGAGTGTCTCCCAGTTTCTCTTCAAATTTTTTAACAAATCCGCCGCTGATCTTCATCATTTCAGGGTTATCATGCGCTTTTCCCTGCAGGAACATACAGCTCAGCGCAGCAATGGAACCGCTCAATGCACCGCAGGTCGTCTTGCAGCCCATACCGCCGCCAAAACCGCCCATAACCTTCAGGGTCTCTGCTGACAGCCCCAGATCATAATATTCACTGGCTGCATATAAAAGGGATTCAGAACAGTTACATCCCTGTTCCAGATAATACTTAGCTGCAACTTCTTTTAACATTAATGCTTACCTCCCAAATAATTTCTGACTACTTATTGACGTCCATACAGACATTTAACCATGCCTGCATTGCAGAATATCCGTACAGATACCGGACATAACAGACCCAATAGCCATGATGCGGATATATCCGTCATATGTCAAAAACAATATATCACATAATCCTACTGTTTGCAACAGCCGGAAATATATTCCAGACGGATTTTATGTATCAGATCACGATTTTCATACACATGGTTTTCAAAACGTGAAACCGGCATGATTCCAAGGAGAGCATTTGTCACAAACACCTCTGAACATTTTATAAGCTGTTCCGGTGTGATTTCCATCTCACAAACCTCATATGTCTCCAGAATGTACCTTCTTACAGTACCGGGCAGCAGGCCGCAGGATACAGACGGAGTAATCAGCTGTCCGTCCAGCACACCAAACAGATTGGTAGTGGCTCCTTCCGTAAGAATTCCTTTCCGGTTTAAAAATACAGGTTCATCAAATCCTTCCCGGTGAGCCCGGCGTTTTTCCAGAATATTGTCACCGTAATTCAAAGATTTAATGGACGTAAACGGCGAAGTTTCATTCCTGAGAATCGGACTCACTTTCAGATGGAAGCCCTTCTCATAATCCCGCTCTGTGTATGTATTTTTCCGGGCCGTAATCTTCAGATTGGAGGCAGTGGCACAAACCTTCAGCACATACTGTTTTTCTCCCGGATTTGCCTGTTCAAATTCCATCATAACCGCTCCCATCATCTGATGGAGCTCAGACCAGCCAAAGCAGGGAAGAGTAATGCCCAGTTTTTTAAGGCCGGCAAGAAGCCGGTCCTTATGATACTCTTCCAGAACAGGATGTCCATCTGTTATCAAAATAGTCTCGAAAACCCCCAGACCAAAATAAAATCCATCATCTGCCACAGCCTGACTGCCGGACAACATTTCTTTACTGTACATGATTCTCTCCTCTTTCGCGGGATGCCTGCTCTGCTGCACGAATCAATGCATAAGCCTTCTGACGGGTTTCCTCATATTCGAATTCTGTATCTGATTCACAGGTGATGCCTCCGCCGGCACCGATATGATAGCATCCATCCTGATAAACCATGGTGCGGATGACAATATTGAAATCACAGTTGCCGTCAAACCCGATATACCCCATTGAGCCCGTATAAAGCATCCGCCTGCTGTGTTCCAGTTCATCAATAATTTCCATGGAACGGTATTTCGGTGCCCCGGTAATGGAACCACCCGGAAACATGGCCTGCAGCACATCCACCACATCTTTATCCTGCTGCAGCCGGCCGCAGATTGTTGAAACCAGATGAAAAACTGTAGCATAAGCTTCTGTAACAAATAATTCTTCCACTTTTACGCTGTTGGGCTCACACACGCGGCTCAGATCATTTCTTTCCAGATCAACAATCATCAGAAGCTCACTTTTATCTTTTTCCGAATTCTGCAATTCCAGCCGGAGAGCTTCATCTTCTTCCGGTGTCACACCCCGTTTTCTGGTTCCTTTAATAGGTCTTGTACGTATCTCTCCGTTACGTATTTCAAAAAATCGTTCGGGAGATGCACTGATGATTTCCACGTCATTGTAATGGAAATATCCCCCAAAAGGAGATGGATTATTCTGACGAAGAAGACGGAATATCTCATAAGGATCAGCTTTGGAATGAATCTGAATCTGCCTTGTCATATTGGTAATATAAATATCACCTGCCACAATATAGTCAACCATCTTCTGAATGGCATCTTTATAATCTTCTTTTGTAAAATCGGAAGTTACCACATTTTTCTGAACAACATCCGGTTCCAGTTTCTGAGGATGCTGCCATCCGCAGGTTTCAGCCTCTTTCGCCTTCAGCCATCGGATTGCGTCTTCATCCCGTGCAGCCAGGGTGATTTTTCCTGTCATAACCTCTTCAATCACATAAATGCGGTAAAAAACAAAACAGCATTCCGGCATATCAATATATTTTTCATGAACATGAGGAAGCCCCATAAAACGTTTACCGTAATCGTAGGTCAGATAACCGATACCTCCTGACACAAAAGGAAGATCTGCAGGATTTTCCTCGCGATGATCAGCCAGATACTGTTTCAGCCAGCCCATGCAGTCAATCTGCTGAGGCTGTTCATTCAAATAAAATACGCCGTTTTTCTCCTCGGCTTTCATCTCCGGCAGAAATCCTGCAACAGAGTACTTTCCGTACTGATTTTTCAAAGAGGAATCCAGAAAAACAGCATCAGGTTCCTGATAAAGACAACTGAAAATATCGAAAAGTGATCGGTTTGTAGAATAGCTTTCCAAAATCATGCGATGCGGCTCCTTTTCTCCTGCTGGTATTTTTCACAGATTTCACAGAAATTCTGTAAAATATCATGACCGTATTCCGTAAGAACAGCTTCCGGATGGAACTGAACTCCATAAACCGGCTCACTGCGGTGACTGACAGCCATCACCACACCATCTTCAGTTTCAGCATCCACCTGCAGACAATCAGGGATGGAATCCGCAGTCACCACCAGGGAATGATACCGTGTCACTTTAAACTTGCCCGGCAGATTCTCAAACAGATTTCTCCTTCCGGTGCGGATATCGGTAACCTTTCCATGCATGGGACATGTTCCCTTCTCCACCTTTGCACCGAAAACATAACCGATAACCTGATGTCCCAGACACACCCCGAGAATCGGCACTTTTCCGGTATAACGGCGGACAATATCCGCAGATTTGCCGCAGTCCCAGGGACCTTTGGGACCGGGGGAGATAATAATACCCTCCAGTTCACCCTGTTCCTCCAGCTCATCCAGATAGCGTGTTTCAATCTCATCATTGCGGATTACTTCCACATCTCTTCCGATCTCCTGAAAATAAATTGCCAGGTTGTATACGAATGAATCATAATTATCAATCATCACATACATAAATCAAACTCTCCTTTTCGGCATGCAAAAAATTTGAATCTCTCCAGGAAGATAATCCCCCCGGATCATTCATAAAAAAAAGATGTACCCATTTCCCGCTGCAGTGCAAATTCTGTCTTCCGGCAAAAATATCACTGAAAAACAAAAGCCGGAAACAGAGTAATCTGTTTCCGGCAGTCTTCTGAAGTATCTTATCAGGCACACCTTTTTTTCATATGTATGATTATATATTACACTAAAATGAATAAAAAATCAACAGGAAAATTGGGCAATTTTCATTTTTTTGATTTCAGCCATCATCCCTTATCCGGCCGGTCTTCGACGATCTTCTTCCCCTGCATGGACAGCAGCTTATCCAGATAAATGGATTTCAGCTGTTTACTGGCAAGAGCCTGCTTCAGCGGCGGCAGCTTCAGAATTGTTCCGAATACAGCTGCCATGGCACGGTGATTGGCGAATGCCTGGTTATCAAAAATCAGGTTCTGCAGCGTGCCTTTTTCAATAGCCTGGAGCACAAAACGGTGAGTACTGTTGACAGGAGTAATAATCTGAACCGGGCGCCGTTTCAGTTCGATGGCTCCTTTGGCACAGTTTCTGGCGCAGACGCCACAGCCAAGACAGATCTCCGTATCCACAGCAGCTTTCTTTTTCTTTTTGCCGCCTTCCGGCCCCACTTCTGCTTCTTCCATGGAAATGGCAAGAATCGGACATACTTTTGCACATTTGCCGCAGCCGATACACTGGTCTGCAGATATCTCAGGAATATAGTTGGTCGTTGCCACCGGCTGCATGGGGCTGAACCGTCTGGCCGCCTGCAGGGCTTCACAGCAGCAGCCGCAGCAGTTGCAGATAAATGCCGGCTGTTCCCGTACATTCTCTCCGATCTGCACCAGATTGCTGTCATAGGAACGTTCCAGCACATCCATGGCTTCTTCTTTGGAGATCAGCCTTGTATATTCACCGTGTTCTGCAAGAGAACGGGCCACATTATCAAATGTAAGACACACATCCCAGGGAGCATTGATTTCACAGGGATGTCCTGCATGATATGCTTTATGACGGCAGTAACAGGTTCCCACACCGATAAACTGTGCTTCATCAATAATATGGCTGGCACGTTCATAATCCAGAATATGATTGGTTTTATCATTGGTCAGCACAGGCTCCTGCACATAGACACGGCCCAGTCTGGTCTCAGTGGCAAAGAAAAGGTCCTTGACAAAATCCTCTTCCACATTCATATACTGATAATACAGCTCGCTGAGATATTTCTGATCAATATCTCCCCTGGTCCGCATCAGAGCAAATTCAATAAAACCGGCCATGGGCGGCGGCATAACAAAATGACGTTCCCCATTGTGCCAGGAATCCACCAGAAGCGCTTTCTCACACAGGTGATCCAGCAGTTTTTCCGCTTTGGCCTCTGTGGTTCCCCAGACTTTTGCCGCCTTTTTAAGAGAAAAAGGACGAACCGGCAGTTTTGCTACCCATTTTGCCTCCTTTTCTGTATAAAGCACCTGCAAAATCCGGTAAAGAGTATCAGAAGGCGGTGCTCCCTGTGTAAACCAGTTGATTCGCTCCTCCAGATTTTTGTAAGCATCTTTTGTTGTAAGATGTCCCATTTGTCTCGCCTCATCTTTCCTTAAAATGCAACTGTTTATGAACAGTTATCCTGACTATAATATCTCATACTATCTGCCGCAGCATTTTTTATATTTTTTGCCTGAACCGCAGGGACAGGGATCGTTTCTGCCCACTTTCTGTTCTGCCTTCACCACCGGCTTCATCTTCATCAAACCGGCAGGATCTTCCGGAGTTCCTTTTCTGATTACCTCCTTAAGCATCTTCAAAAGCCGCACATAAAGTATCGGATAGTTGTCCCGGAAAAATATTTTCCTTGCGGAATCAGCCGTTACATACTCGTATAAATCATACTTTTCCGAATACGGCATGACCTCCCCCGACTGCCCGTCACTGTAAAGAGAAAGGCACAGGAACCGGATATCCCGCGGAATACGGGTATCTTCATTCAGCTGATAAGACTCCAGGGCCTTATGACCTGATTCAAATGAATCAGTGAACCATCTGTTCTTCAGCACAGGGCGTTCCTCCAGAGTCTCCAGCAGCATGGTAAATGCCGGGCGGAAAGCCGGATTCCCCAGTTTTCTGGATAATTCCACCACAAAAGTTGTAATGATATTGTTATAGGGATCCGTATGAAGATCCACACCGGCCCGTTCCATGGCCTGCTCAAACATACAGAACTGAACGGCAATCAGAGCAATATCTTTTTCCAGAAGTCTGGAAGGAAGCTGGAGAATATTCACAAAAGCTGAAGCCACGTACATGCATCCTTCCTCTTCTTTAAGACTCAGGCGGCTCCAGTCATTGAGCAGATGACGGAACGTTTCCAGAGCACCTTCCATATCTTCACACTCCACCTGCACATTTGCTGCGTAATTCAGTGTCACCCAGCCTGTGTAGGTATTATATTTTTTCTGATATTCCAGCATATCTGCCGCAGCTTTGTGAACCTCTTCCTTTGTCCCCGCATGCCGGTAAATCGCCAGACGCCTTTTCAGAATATCAAAATCTTCCGGATATTTTGATTCAAACTTTTTCACAACAGGATAGGCCTTTTTATATTTCCCGCGATCCATACATCCGGCCATATATATAACCGATACCTCTTCCAGATCAGGATATCGCCTTGATACCAGTTCGTAAAAATCATCCGTAATCTCCTGTCCATCCAGCTCGATTCCCGCAAAAACTGCAGCCTGCTCCTCAAAAGAAAGTTCATCCGCATGAACAGCCTGATTTCCCGCTTTTCCCTCCGGCATCTCCCGGCAGGATGTAAATTCGTCCAGATATCTCCGGAGTTCCTTTTCCGGATCATCCCACTCCCTGAAAGCTTTCATAAGAAAAGCTCCCTGCCATATGGTTGCATAAACAATCGGCGTATCCAGAGGATAACGATCATTGAAATATTCCATCAGCTCCTTTACTGATTTTTCATGTGCTTCTGCTTCCATCTCTTCCAGAAACCGAACAGCCGCTTCTTTACCGGTAATCCAGTTTTCCCCGATATACTGTACCAGTATTTCCTTTAATTCAGCTTGTGTTGTAATCATATACATATTTCCCTTCTGCAGTAAAACTGTATTTATCCTATCACATTTTCCAGGCAAATTCAATGACGAAAGAAGCAAAAGAATTATTCTTTTCGGGATAAACCAGATGCATATATCCATACACAAAGAAAAGGGCGCCGGAAGACGGCACCCTCATCAAAAGAAAACTAATCTGACTTTAATCGTTCAAATAAAAGGAACTATGAAACTTATAAGTAAATTCAAACAGATTATGCAGAAATCTCGCCAAACAGACTTCCCAGTGTTTCAACAGCCTGTTCCTCGTCAGCGCCATCTGACATGATATGTAACATCATTCCTTCATGTACTTTCAGAGAAAGCATACCCATCAGGCTTTTTCCATTCACATATTTCTTATGATCGATTTCAATCATGACATTGCTCTTGAATTCACAGGCTTTCTGTACAAACTGTGCACTCATCATGGAAATATCTGTTACATTATTACCTACGCAAACTGTTCTTGATGTCATTCTAATACCCTTTCTTTCCCTCAGATTAAATTCTAATATTCTGTAAAAAGTCACAACGGTGCATAGCATATCTTACTTTCGGATATTGCGAAAGTATTAATAACTATTTTTAACCTTTAGAAAGTAAAAAAACTAATAAACTTAAAAAAATCGTTCTGTCAAAGACTTTTATCTGTTCATGGCGGACAGCTGTTTCCCGTTTTCTACAAGAATCTCCTTCAGCGGGAAACAGACAGTGCAGGTCGTACCCTGCCCCGGATTACTGTCAATCTGAAACTTTCCCCTGCTGTTGATAATGGCTTTGCGCACGTTATAGAGTCCCAGCCCGGAAGTATCACTCTGTTTCATACTCTTGGTAGAAAAACGCGGAGTAAAAATGTAGGGCTTATGTTCCGGACTGATTCCTTTGCCATTATCAGAAACCGTCAATACCAGTTCATCTTCTGTTATTTCAGTTTTTACTCTGATTTCCCCGGCGTCCGACTGAATTGCATTGGCAAGCAGGTTTTTCATAATTATGACCATGTCATAATAATTCCTGATACACAGATCTTCCTGGTGCTCATGAATAAAAGTAATACTCCTGCAGTTTCCAACTCCCTTCTTCGCAATATCTGCTCTGACCACCTTAAAGACCCGGTCAAGCATCATACTCTCATTCACCTGAGAAACCAGATCAAAATCTTCACCTGATATATTGGCCTCAGGATCCACATTCTCATATAATCTGTAACTTCTCATAATGATCTCCTTTCCCTTACATTGTTATAGATGTTAAATTATTTCATATGAACATCAAGCTGTGAGAACGGAATTTCAATACCCTCTTCATCATAAATATATTTGATCTGTTCCGCAAAATACCAGGTGGCATCCCAGTAGTTCTCTGTGGTCACCGTACATCTTCCTTCCAGATCCACACTGCTGGAGCCCAGTTCGGAGACAAATACCTTAATTTCGGACTCCGGCAGAACATATTCACAGCCGCGCATCATCTTCTCCATCAGATTTTTCGCTTTTCTGATATCAGATGAATAGGAAATGCCCACCTTTATGCGAACCAGCCTGGTGGGACTTGCGGACACATTGGTGATATTGGTATTGGCAAGAGTACCATTGGGAATGTGTATTTTTTTATTATCCACCGTAATGAGTGTAGTATAAATCAGACCGATTACATCTACCGTACCTTCTCCGGCAGAGGTAACAATATAATCTCCCACATGAAAAGGCTTCATGGCGAGAATAATCACACTTCCCGCAAAATTGGACAAACTGCCCTGCAGGGACATACCGATTGCCAGACCGGCAGAACCCAGAACTGCAATGAGAGATGCAGTACCAATATTCAGATAGTTCAGGATCATACATGCAATCACAAAATACATGCACCACCTGATAAGAATCATAAGAAATTTTGTCACACTCAGATCAAATTTATTATATTCTGCTGTTTTTTCAAAAAAGCGCAGAACAATACCCGTCAGTTTTTTTCCGATCACCCAGATCAGAATGACCACGAGCACTTTGATCCCAAAATCAATCAGCCCCGGTATCAAAGATGAAAAATCAAATGAAATCAGTTTCTCACTGACATTCTCTGCCGCACTGGCCACCTCGCTCAGGGCGGTAAGCTGGTCTGCCGGATCAGCTGCAGTTTCCGCTGCCGCATAACATATCATAAAAGTATTTCCTCCTCATTATCCAAACAGTAATTACGCATATACACGAATCACACTGGAAATTTCATATACCATATTCATCTCCCGAAGTGCATCCAGCGTCTTTGCAAAATCTTTCTCTTTCACAAAATCAGTTACTACCACCAGTTCACTGCCATGCTTTCTGGCCGGTTTCTGAATTACCTGTTTGATACTTACATTATGCTTGGAAAATACACTGGAAATGGAAGCCAGAGTTCCCGGTTTATCCTCCACCTGCAAACGGAAGAAGTAACAGTTTTTCACTTCACCCAGAGGCTTTATCGGAAGGTTCCGGTAACAGGTACTTCCTACCCGGCCCGTACAGTTCTGCAGAAGATTTCTCGAAATATCGATCACATCCCCCATAACCGCACTGGCAGTGGGCAGTTCACCTGCTCCCCGTCCGTAAAACATGGCATCATCCACCGCATCACCATGTACAAATACTGCATTGAAAGAATCATTCACACTGGCAAGGGGATGGTTTTTGGGAACCAGCATGGGATAAACATTGGCAGAAACCTGACCTTCTTCCTGTTTACCTACTGCCAGAAGCTTGATCACACAATCCATGGCATCGGCATAACGGATATCTGTAGAAGTAATCCTGGTAATTCCTTCCGTATGTACATCCTTAAATGTCACAACCGAATTGAAAGCAATGGATGCCATAATTGCCAGCTTTCTGCCGGCATCATAACCTTCAATATCAGAGGTGGGATCTGCTTCTGCATATCCGAGATCCGTAGCTTTCGCCAGAGCCTCTTCAAATTCCATGCCATCCTCTGTCATACGGGTGAGAATATAATTGGTAGTTCCGTTCACAATACCGAGTACCATGTCAATGTCATTGCCGGTAAGACACTGTTTCAAAGGGCGAAGCACAGGAATACCGCCGCCCACAGAAGCCTCATACAGCAGATCGCACTTCTTCTCCTCAGCCATGACCAGAAGTTCATGCCCCTCTTCAGCAATCAGATCCTTGTTGGCTGTAACCACATTTTTACCGGCTTCCAGAGCCTGTTTGATATAAGTGCCGGCCGGTTCCAGTCCGCCCATCACTTCCACAACAATGTCAATGCTGTCATCCATCAGAATATCATTCCAGTTATCCGTGATCAGATCATTGTCCACGCCATCCCTGATCTTGTGTGCATTTCGAACCAGAATCCTTTTTACTTTCACGCGGCATCCAATCTTTTTGGGCAGTTCATTTTTCCTGCGCTGAACCAGTTTATATACACCCATGCCAACTGTGCCGAGGCCCAGCAGGGCTATGTTGATTTCCTTGATCTCTTTTACTGTCTTTTCTTCACTCATCAGGTAAACTCCTTATTTTTCTTTATCGCGTAAATACTGCTCGACAATCTGTTCAATCTTCTCGCGCGGCAGACTTACTTCACCGGACCGGACGATCTGGTCAACAGTATATCCGCGGTCAACCAGATGTCGAACCGCACCTCCGTACTGAAAATCCTGCACGAAATTATGTAAAGCATCCTCAAAATAACCCATACCAGCTCTCCTTCCGTATCTATCACTATCTTATATCCTAACCGGTAATATTGCAAGTAAAAAATCCTCCGGAAGTTCTGCCTTTCTTCCAGAGGATTTTAAAACAGCTTTCGCTGTGTATGGGGGCTATTTCATGGCCGCTTGTTCATCCCGGTTTATGCACGGCTTTTATGCACAGGCCGTTGTGTAAATACTTTTTATAGAATCCGGGAAGCAGCAATCATATTTAAGCGGCCGGATGCTGACTGGTTATGCATCCAAAAATGCTGCCGCTTCCCTTTCTCTATTCCAAACAGACAGCCCCTGTAAAACTGCTGTTTGATTACAATATACTGCGAGAAGTTTCTATCGCTTCTCTGTCCGGTAAATCGGTTCCAGTTCTCTATAAATGGCGGTAACCTCCACGCCGATCACAATCTGGTAACTTCCCGGACGATTCAGAATTCCCCGAACACTTTCCAGCTTACGGAGCTCCTCTTCCTGTACTGCATCAGGATTTTTCAATACAAAACGCAATCTGGTAAAACAGTGGCTCAGAGAAATAACATTCTCACATCCTCCTACCAGCTTCAGTATCTTTTCTGCCTGTATGCGGTTATCTATCATTATGATCCCTCCTTCTGTCCATACGGCCGTTTGCCTGTATTAAAAAGCATAACAGAAACACCTGATGTTTTCAAGACGGGATCCCGACAGTCAATATTACAAAATAAAAACCTGAGAACACACGGAACAAACACTCCGCAGTGCACTCAGGTTTTGCCTTTTCAGTAACAATCCTGTTTCGATTCTTAATATTATATACAAATTATTGCTGATGGGCCTCCGCTTCTCTGATCAGCTTTGATACATGAATCAACAGATACAGCTGTTCTTCATTACCAAGATCATAGCGGTACTTTTCCGCCATCAGTTTCTTAATCTTCTTAATGCATCCATATGCTTCAGGGTTCTTCATACACATGGTAAAAAATAATTCATCATCATTATCACCGGTAAATATCTCCCTGGCGACAATTCTCTGAGCCAGATGCTTCAGATGCGATACAAACCTGTCATAATTGTAGCTTTCTTCCACCAATCTGCAGGGAAGTCCTTCAGTAACCGTATCAATAATATCCTGAATCACACGAGTTACTTCCACCATATCCGTCATGGCACTCTCATCATTAAGCTCAGAATTCACAATGTGAAATGCAATAAATGCTGCTTCATCCGGCAGCAGATCCATCTGAAATGTCCGGTTCAGCAATTCCACTGCCCGTTCACCTACGGCAAATTCAGGCTTGTAAAGCCGCCGGATCTCAAAATACAGATCATTCTTCAGGCGGATTCCTTCTTTATACCGCTCGCATACACTGTATATATGGTCTGTAAGTGTCAGATAAATCGTATCAAAAATTTTCTTATTGCAGGTACGCCTTGCATCCTCTGCAATCTGCTCACTGATATTGATGTACTCAACAGGTATCTCTTCAATCAGCTGCTGATAGCGCTGGGAAATCTCTCCCGACTCCGGAACAAATACTCTGCATGTACTGTTAAAAACGACTTCGTCACCTGTCTTTTTCTGAAATGCAATGCCCTTACCGGTTACAATGACTTCTCGGTTATCCTCGGATCTTGATAAAACTGCATTATTATTTAAAATCTTATAAATTCTCATAAAAAACAGCTTCCTTTCCCACAGGATAATATAAAAAAAGACAATTCCTCCATCTAATCCACAATATCAGATATAGGTCTTGCCTGTCTAAACAGTTACAATTCTATTCTCTGTTCATGTTATAGCATATGTCCCGATTTTTTTCAATAGTTTTTTCATAAATTATACAATAAAAAATTTATCGGCATTTTAAATTACCAAAAATGCCGTACAGAATCACGAATTTCTGCACGGCATGGATAGTTTTATCTGATAACTTATAAAATAGTCTTGTATTATAGTGCATCTTAGGAATTAGTCTGCTAAAAGCTTACTACAATTCCACCATCGTTGGCATACATGGTACCCACGCCGGCAGTATTGGCAACATATACTTCTTTGAATGTGACTTTCCTGCAGATCTCATTCCTGACAAATTCAGCCCTCTCAGGGCAATTGCAGTGACTGATGCCCAGAACCCTTTTTTCCGGATCTTCCACCAGTTCAGCCACTTTGTCAACCAGTTTCTTCAGAGCCTTATTCATACCTCTGGCCTGATCCAGTTTGATGATCACACCATGATCAGCTCCCATCAGCGGCTTAATATTGAGTGCTGTTGCCAGAATAGCTGCCAGACCGGTAAGGCGGCCGTTTTTCTTTAGTGTATCCAGCGTCTCGATTACAAACAGAGTGTTCATATTATAAATGAAATCCTCAACCTGAGCACAGATATCTTCAAAAGAAAGCCCTCTCTCTTCAAGATCCATGATTTTTTTTGCCACCAGTGTTTCTCCGCAGCAGGCAGAATCGGAACTGAATACGGCAATCTTTTTTCCATCGTCTTCATGTTCTTCGTAATACAGATCTTTTCCAACCTCGGCACTGTTGTAGGAACCACTGAGATGTCTGGATAAAGTGATGCAGTAGACTCTATCCTCCTGCCCTTCATATGCTTCCATAAAAGCATTGGGGGAAGGGCAGGCGGAACGGGGACACTCTTCCGATTCCTTAACGGCTTTAATAAAGGCCTTCTGATCAAAAGTTTCGTCATCAATAATACTTAAATCACCAATTTCCAGTGTCAGCGGAACAATCTGAATTTTACCTGTTTTCTTTATATCATCGTTGCAGTCAAGACAACTGTCACCAATTATTTTATAGCTCATATGAACCCTCCAAACATCATATAGTTTTTATTACTACCAATAATAGCATACAACATTACGTTTGAAAAGAGGGATATTCACTATTTTTATATGGATTCCGGTTACTTTTCAGAAAATCAAACAGGATTCATCTCCGGTTCTATGCCCTGTTTTCTGTAAATATTCCTGTTATAAAATCTGTAAAAGCTTTCTGATCAGCTGTGGCCATCAATTCTCTGGAAGAATGCATGGCAAGTATGGCAACTCCCAGATCAACGGTACGGATACAGAGCTGGGCACTGAGCATGGATCCCAGGGTGCTGCCGCCCCGGATATCGGAACGGTTGTAGAAACATTTATGCGCAATCCCGTATTTACGGCAGACTTCTTCCGCAAAAGCAGTTGCCTGAATATCCGTTGCATATCTCTGAGAACTGTTCATTTTAAATGCCACCCCGTCACCAGGGAAAATCAGATTGGTGGGATCATTTTTTGCAGGGTTGTTGGGATGAATGGCATGAGCCACATCACAGGATAACAGCAGTCCGTTCATAACACTGTTTACATAATCCTGACGGCATCCTCCCAGAGAAAGTACCAGTTTTTCAAGAAGCTGTGCAAACAGAACAGAGTCAGCTCCCTGCTTTGTATTACTTCCGATTTCCTCATTGTCAAACAGCATGACAGCAGAAAAAGTATCCGCCTGCTTTGCACGGATCAGTGCTGAAACACATCCCTGAACAGAAGTCAGATTGTCCAGCCGTGGAGCAGAAAGCATCTCCGTATGTTCCCCGTAAAGAACCGGCTCATCCATGTTGTAAAATCCCAGATCAAACGAAAGTATGGAATCCGGTTCCTCCTGCAGTTCCTCTGCAAGAAGCCTGTAAAAATATCCATCACGCTTCCATTCCGGAGGAAGTACATCCAGCAGAGGAAGCAGATCCTTCTGGGCATTCAGTTCCAGCCCGGTATTCACATCCCGATTATAATGTATGGCCAGGCTGGGAATAACAGCCATGGGACGTCTGAAATCCACAAGACGCATCTGCGGATGAGCAGGATCCTCTCCTTTCAGGCAGACAGCTCCGGCAATTGACAGCGGGCGGTCCAGCCAGGAATAGAAAACCGGGCCGCCGTAAACCTCAATATTCAGTTTAGCATAGCGCCCTTCCATTATCTCCGGGCAGGATTTGATTCGAAGTCCGGGCCAGTCCGTGTGAGCTGCCGCAGCATGAACCGGCATCCCGGGCCTATAGGACTCCGGAACATGGAATGCAAACAGTGAAGTACCAAATACATCCATGTAATATCCCTTTCCGGTTTCAATCTGCCACTCTTTTCCGGCCTGAAGCCGGCACAAACCGGCTTCTTTCAGCTGCTTTGCAGCATGCTCCACTGTATGATAAGCAGATACACCATTTTTCAGACAGTTCAGAAGCTTATCTGTTTCTTCATAATATACTGACATCATTTTCCCTCCTGGAAATTTTATGTTTATTTTATTTTTAACGGATTGACTTTTCCATCCGATTTGTTTACAGTATTTGTATCATATAATAATTGCCAGAAAAATTCAACCGGAGGATACCATGATTGCATTAACACTTCCCGAATTAAAACCAGCCACCAGCTGCATTTTCACTAAAGACACATTCGATTATTTTCTTGTTAAAGAGATTTCCATCAGCACCAGCAATACATTTCACGTAGATGGCAGATTGCATCAGGATTATTATACGGATGAAGAAAAAGAACTGCTGCGGGATCCGGTTTATTCCGACTGGAAAACACTTCGCCCTTTCTGCTATCAGCTGATCAGAGGCAAAAAGCTTCCTCAGAGCTTCCGGCTGGTTTTCCAGCTGTCCGACTCCAACGTGGAAAAATTCCTGAATCAGTATCATCTTCCCTGCCAGGTTTCGGATATCGGAGGGCTTTATCTGCATTTCCGCTATGAAAATCAGATTCTGTCTGCTGTTTCGGGAACCTCACTGAATTTCTTTTCTCTGGACAAAACAATTGATACGGCATGGGATGAGATGGTAAAAAGAATTCTGAAACTGGCCGGCATTCTTTTTATGGAATCATGAGCACAGCAGAGAAGGCATTTGAACAGTCGGATTTTCAAATTATTTTGCGGTTACCGGTTTTCTATTCATATACCAAATCAATGTAGCAGCAAAAGCTAATACAATAGTGGTAATCAGACTTGCTTCAATACCGTATGCACCTCCGTTCCATATATTTTCACCCACGGATTGCATGTTAAAGATAGCTGTAACCGTCTCATCATTTCCACTTAAATTAAGTCAATATCTCTTTCTTCTTATCTTCCTTTGGGAAGAATATGCAATATGAAAACGATGCCTACGAGTACGACCAATGATAAAACGAGTATTGCTTTTTGCGGCGACATTATATCTCTGTGTATCATCTCACAACGTATCTCCCAAGAGTTTATGTTCGCATTTGGTAAATTTCCAATTCCCGATTTCAATTTTTTTGCCGTTCATACGCTTGGCAAGCTGACGTGTTTCTATAAATTCGTCCGTCACGGTAACAAAAAACTGCTTGCCGTCTTTTTCCACCAAATAGAACTGTTTATCCGTGTTTTTTACAGAGTTGATTAGTCCGGGAATCCCGAACGGAGCATCGGTGAAGATGCCAAGCACATTGTCAATTACTTTTTCACCCTTTGTCAGCTTCTGTTCCCCGAGAAGGGTGTAGATCTCCGCATCGGGGAACTTGTCACGAACCGCACGGTCTTTCCGTTTACCCTTACCGCCCTTACCGTATTCCGATAAGTTATACGGTTCACGCATAACCAATTCGTCAATCGCTTCGCCGTTGTCGAGCAGATAATCAATGCTTACATTCAGCAATTTGGAAAGAATTTTCAGATTATCTACATCGGGAATACCGTTATCCGTTTCCCATTTTGCAACCGCGGAACGGGAAACACCTAATTTCTCAGATAACTGCTCCTGTGAAAGACCTGCCTGTTTTCTTGCTTCTTTTAATTTTTTACCTAATGTCATCTCGACGACCTCCTTGATTGTTTTGCTGAACCAAATGTAATCTGAAGCGTCATCAAATGCAATGAACTATCTATGACAATGCTGTTACTCTGCGTGACAAAGCCGAAATATAAGTTATTCAGTTACTTTTTCTCTTTTCTCCTTTTGATTTTTCTCTGGCTTTACCGATACATTTTCCAATATAGTAACCAGCGAAACACCATACAAATCCTACAGCAGCCGAAGCAAATGGACTTCCCAAAAGAAATTCCGTAATACCTGCACAAATTGCTCCCAGTACGCCGCCAATGAGTACACTTATGATTTTTGTGGCATTCATCGTACTTTTTGTTTCTCCATTTTTATTCTGTCTTGTTGTTTTTTCCCTGTCGATATATTCTCTCTTTAATGAAGATTCTCAGTTCAAAGAACAGCATAAACAGCGTTGCAATTAAAAATCCAATCATCAATTTAACAATCCAATCTAGTGTACTGACCAGCTGACAACTTGACTAATTGTTTGCTTAAATTTTTTCCTT
>JAXDZY010000048.1:0-17109 GCA_034086685.1 Lachnospiraceae bacterium | reverse complement strand
TGAGTCATTCATCCACACCGGTATACTATCATCTCACTCATATTATACTTACTTTCCCCTGGAACCATCTCCTACCTTTTCCTGATTCAGGAACAGTATAAACATGTTTACTTCCATCTACCAAACCCATTACCAAAAAGGCTGATATCAATAAACATCTGGAACAGGCAGCACTTGAACTGTCTCGTGAGACCAATCCCCACTGTCGGGAACTGCAGAAGGATTACATCCAGTTCGTAAAAAAATTAAGTTCCAGAGAGGCCGTCTCAAGACGGTTCTTTCTGATCTTTCCGTCTTCTATGAAAGATTTTCAAACATCGTAAACTACGAATGGGAACTTCGCTTTAACAAGAAATTCAATCGTTTTCTAAAAAAAGCAACTCTCCGGTATCCACAGGCAACATTTGACGACACCATCTATGATCCCGACCGGATGCTGGACACAGAAACCATTGAACGGCTTGCTACCTGCCGGTAGCTTGAGAAAAGTAGAAACCTGCTTATCACAGGCGCTACCGGTGCTGGAAAATCTTACATATCAAATGCATTGTGTATTGCGGCAATCAGGCAGTTCTAAACAGACAAATATATCAGAGCCAACACTATGATGAGTGAAATGGATCAGGCTCGTATTAAGGGTATCTTGATTATGTGAATCACATGGCTAGGCTTGATTTACTGGTAATCGATGATTTTGGACTGATGGATCTCGACCTTGATAAGTGTCGTGATTTCTTTGAGGTCATTGATAGTAGGAATAATCTGAAATTCACAGTTATCGTTTCACAGTTGCCGGTTAAGTCATGGTATGACCTGTTTGCTGATAATACCTATGCAGATGCATGTCTTGACCGTATCATTCACAAGGCGTTCCGCCTTGAACTGAATGGAAAGAACATGCGTAACCCAAGTTAATGCGGTAGCGAACCAGTTCTCTGAGTTCCCGCTGGTCTTTGTCAGGGATATAGCTTGGTTGAAGCAGCCCATGCTGAAGAAAGTCTGCGATCCATTCAGCATCTTTTACATCGGTCTTCCGTCCGGGAACCGCTTTCATGTGGCGGGCATTCACCACCATGGCGTTCAGGTCAGAAGATTCAAGGATGTTATACAAAGGCTTCCAATAAGAGGCTGTGCTCTCCATGGCGACCATTTCACAGCCGCCTTCCTTTAGCCAGTCAGCCAATTCAAGGAGTTCTCTGGTTGTTGCACCAAACTCTCGTACTTCCTGCTTCTTGCCGCATCGAAAGCAGGCAACGATAAGCTTTTTGTGCACATCAATACCACAACATTTGTCGTAAATTTTATCCATACTGGCACCTCCTGGATGAATTTACGGCACGGTACTCTGTCTATTATCATTTTACTATACGTCCTTCTGCCATGAACGAAAGTTCTTCGGGTGGCTGGACAGGTGGTGGTGCAAATGAGAGTACCTGAAATCAGTTTAGAAAGCGGGCTACTGGCCCAAAATAAACACGATCTTTGCCGTTACTATAAATATAAACGGCGGTAATAACAAATTCAATACCCAATAGCCTGCATAGTTTCATTTATGGTGGTGCCAAGTGTGCGGGCATGGGGGTTTAGAAACAAACTTCCCGTTTGGAGCGGACAGCCTTTCCACTATCGCGAACTGTCTGTTCCGTTTAAGCGGAATATGCATTCTTGCGTTTTTTAAGCAAACTAATATTCGATATAGTATGCGTTTTATCAACAATTATCGAACCTTTTTATTTCTCGCGTTCCCCTTCCGTCAAACACAATATTGATTCCTTTGGTAAATATCATATTCGATGGCAGCGTCTTTTCTAATATGACTATATAGAGACACCCAGCCTGCATCTGACTGGGTGTTTACATTGTTATTCTTTTTAGTGCAAGAACTATAAGAATTTTGTTCGCAAATAAGAGATACCAATTACTAATTTGTAATAAATAAACAATAATATTTATTCTTTCCTATCACAAGTCGATAAACGCCCCACGAATCTTTTGATATGTTCCATTCATATAAAAAAGGGGCTATTTTTTTTACCTTCACATCTACTATTTCATCCATGTTTTCTTCTTGAACTTTAATTTCTTTTCCTCCAAGATAAAATAAATACATTGTTCTTATATTTAACGTACCGTCATGCTTATTAGCAGATTCTACAGAATACTGTTTTTGAAAATTATCTACTTTATTACGAGATACTATTCCATCTTTAACAAATATAATCGGATTGATCAAAAGCGCAAATAGAATTAAAAGTATAAAAATTACAAGAACATATTTTCTTGGCGAACATTTTATAGATCTCACTTAATAAACACTCCTTTTTATGTGAATTTAATTATTATATAACAACTGTCATGATTTATGGAAATATCATTCCACTTTTCATTATATCTATCTGTTGTATGTTGTGATATATATATCTCTCCGTTTAACTTACTTTGCACAAAAGTAACATGCCAAATTGCATATGTATCATACCTCATATATGCAACAAAATCACCTGGACTTGCTTTTTGATTTACACTTGATCTACTTGTGTAATCACCACCATTATAACCTCTTACTAATGTCCAGTATTCTGTAAAAGCATGCGCTACATTCCATGTATACTGCGCAGTATCATTTCCATTAAACTGCCATTCCCCAGATACCATAGGCATTCCAGCATAATTAACAATTTGCGATGCAAAATTTGTACAATCACTTTGATATCTTCCATATACATAATTCCAGCTAAGTGCATATGCTTCAGCATATTTTTGCGCTTTACTTACATCATAACTTGCATTTGTACTTAAAGGCGCTATGCTTACATCATTTTCCAATTGCTCTTGATAATTTATATTTTGTTGCTTTGCTTGCTGAATTGTACCCGTAAGGCTAATATTATAATTTTCAGATTCAGAATCATATGTATTAATACTATTATTAGCTATTATTTCTTGTGCCCTAACAACATAAACAGAAGCATAATCACCAAAATAACGACTGGTCAGTTCAGTTACATTATCTACATTATCATATAAAAAGGAATACATCAACTCTAGATACTCGCTGCTTCCTATTTCAATGTTTAATCCCATAGTTTCAATATAATTTAATATGTCGTCTTCAATGGCATCAAATGTGACATTTTCATCAAACTGTTGTGGCAAATTGTCACAATTATAAATTTGATCTGCGCAATTATTATTTGCAGCAAATACATTTGCATTGAGTGTCAAGCAACATGCTATTACTAAACAGCAAGAGATTATGATCTTATATATTTTTTTTATCATCTATATAACCCGTCTTTCTGCGAAAGACACCAATGCGTCATGAAACAGTTGCACTGGCTTTCGCTTTCTATTTTAGTTTCCTTCTGATACTATTTTTATAAGACTGACATACTACAGAACACGTGAAGGTGAGTGGCGGGGCTGTATAGCGGCGACCTCGTATTTATATATGTTGTCGGTCATCCGTTAAGGCATCAATGAGTGGCGCATTACAGCAGCCCGTAAACTTATCTCTTCCGAAGTCGACTCGATCTCGCCGGATGACCAGTCACTGTCAGTGTTATCACTACAATATCAGGAGGTAGTTACTTGTCTTTTAAAATCTTGCAATTTAATTGCTGTGGGCTTGATGTCCACAAAACATGGATCTATGCCTGTATCGGAATTACTGATTCCAATAATCGTACAGAGTACAAGCAAGCTCGATTTTCTTCCTTCACAAAAGGATTGAATGAGTTGTGTGACTGGCTTGCAAAATACAAATGTAAAGATGTATGCATGGAATCTACCGGAAAGTATTGGATCCCTGTGTTCAATATTTTAGAGCAACACGGTTTATGGGTTACTCTATCTCACCCTAAATACACAAAGCCGATGAAAGGAAACAAAACCGACCGTAAAGATGCGAAATGGATTTGCGATTTATACATGTGTGGTATGGTTAAACCTTCCTTTATTCCACCTGCTGACATCAGAGAACTTAGGGATCTTGTAAGATACCGTTTCAAACTCTCCTGTATGATTACCGGTGAAAAGAATCGTTCTCAGAATTGTCTTACAGTATCCAATCTAAAACTTGATGATGTTTTTTCTGATGTATTTGGTAAATCTTCTCGTTCTATTACAGAACAGATTTTGCAGCACCCTGGTGAAAAATTTGATGTAGCACCTTTCGTTCATGGTCGCTGCAAAACTCCCATTGAAGAAATACAGGCGGCGCTTCAAAACATTCCTTTTCTCTTTTTCCGCTGCCCTTCCTGTCTGCCCCTAACATATACTTTGAATTATCACACAAAAAATTCGCAGAAATCCCGGATGAACGAGCCACCATCTTTGGAACCACTCTCGATTCCGGAAGCCACACCGTTTTTTTCCTTTCTCATGTGGCTGTTTTAACGGCATTACTCCCCTCAGGCTTCCATCCTTTGACAGATTCAGTGCATAAGCCACCTTTGCCACACACCATCCTTCCGGAACCGCCTTCCCATCTTTCAGAAGTGCTTCATAATACTCTGAACTTTGCATAAAAGTTACACTAAATCCTCGAAAACGTAGTAACTATGCGGGTTTAGGGCAAATGCATAGTGTAACCCAAGTTACACTAACGCAATGCATAAAATGCCGTATTTTCAAGCATTTTTACGTTTAGTGTAACTTTCTTGCAAAGTTCAGAAATACGTTATCAATGCCTGTAAAATCACCGGATCACCTCACATTCTGCCACATTTATGACACCTCTGTGCATAACAGCGCGAAAAAACATCGGCTGTATATTTTCCGGATCCGAATAATCCATATCATACAGCATAAAGCCCAGGTCTTTTTCCATCTCATTTTCATATACCGTATGGATTTCTTCGCCCTCCCAGTCACAGAATTTTACCGGAAATTCCCGACACCCAAAATATGGTGTATGATAGCATTCTCCTCTTTTCGGCCTTCTTTATCATAATATCCTTGAATTTTCCCGAATTATCTGAAGGACCAGCCTCTGCCGTCATTTCGAAATGGGCATCGATAACATATTCCACATCCCTGAGCAAAAGAGAATCTCTCTGTACAATATCCGCCTTTGAACTGATATACAACTGCTTACCGCTTCCGTTATATACATGCAGCACATTATTATAACATCATAGGAGCATCTTTACACCTTCATTTCCGGTCGACTGAACAGAGCATAATCTCCCCATACTTTTACCCTGATTCCTTTTGCCATTACCTTTCTCCTCTACAAAATCCTGCCTTTTATATAACAAGCTGCTATATAGTCCCGCGACTGATAGTAAAAATCTGTATTATAATCAGAAATATGATCATCAATCCACGAATGGTACACTTCCCATATCCCCTGCAGTACTTTTTCATCAGGATAAGCATCTTCTATCAGTCGCTCATACACTTCTCCTATCGTCCAGTAATCCGGAATCTCATATTCACAATCTGCTTCATTGTCAAATTGCCCCTGCGTTATCGAACACTCTTCTACATATTCCATCGCCACCTTTTCAATCGGCTCACAATGCAGAACATCTGAATAATCATAGATTCTTTCGATTCTCTCTTTACCCAGACAGTCCACAGTTTCCCTCCTTTTCCTCTTCATCCTCCTGCTGATAAATTCAATCAGGCTGCATGTATAAAACAGACTGCTGTTATTTTTTGTTCCCATATACTTCCTCACTTCCTATATAAGTCAATGTATCCAGTGCAGAAATTGTATGAAAACTGATCTGATGCGTAGGATGCTTGAACCTGGCCAATTCCCAAAAAGCTGCTCTGGAAATTTTTTTATCTGCAAAATTCTGTACGTAGTTGAAAATTGTGTCATCTGCCATGGGCCCTTCTACAATATCCCATGTATGTGAGGTCCCCAGTCTGCATGCCACAATAAAATCCAGCCATTCTTCTGTCATTTCATCAAATACAAGATATTTCAGATTATAATCCGGAACAAATTCATATTTATTGACATATCCTTTTTTCCCATATCTGGTTGCCCAGCGAACTGCCTGCTTTTCATGTTTTGTACAGTAGAAGCCGAAATAAAAATCTTTATTATAAACGGCCTTCCTGATCTCAGGATATTCAACGATCTCCATGCTTCCATGATACAGAATCAAATATACCACTCCTTCTCAAATCTCAATATAGTACACAGCCCGTCTTCACTAGAAAATCACTGCCTGCCCATATTCCATATCAAGCCTAAGTCCCATATCATCCGTATATTGCTCGCAGTTTTTCAGAACATAGAAATCTTTAAGTCCTTCCGCAAAACCTTTCACCATATCCGATACTTTTTTAAAAGAAAACCTCATTCCCAGAAATTCATTCAGTATTTCTTTTTTATCCAGTCCTGATCCCCTGAAATGATACAGCATCTCAAAATAATCCTGTATTGTATCCTGCTCTTCCAGATTTCTTCCTTCTGATAAAAGTGCTTCTGTAACGGCAATCTGCTGTCTCTGCCCGGGAATATTTTCCCTCTCTTCCAGCTGAAATATCCATGTATGACTTTCTTTTAGCGGACGATCTCCTTTTCTGTTGCAGCGCCCGGCTGCCTGAATGACAGAATCTGTTCCGGCCAGCTGTCTGTAAACATTCCTGAAATCCAGATCCACTCCTGCTTCAACAAGACTTGTGGAAATTACAATACATTTCTCATCATTATCCAGTCGATCTCTGATTTTGGCCAGCACTCTTCTGCGATGTTCCGGATACATGGATGTAGACAGATGATACACTCCTTCCCCCCTGAGATGCTGATAGAGTTTCTGAACTTTTTTCTTTGTATTTAAGATGCACAGTGCCCGTTCTTCTTTTTTCAATCTCTGTACCAGTTCTTCCTCCGATATCCGTCCCAGGTTTTCCAGAACCGTGCGTCTGAAAAAATGAAACTGCTCCTCTATTCTCGGGCAAAGCTCCTTTGCTTTCATGTCTTTGGCAAACAGATTCTGAAGAGCAGGCTGTGTTGCTGTACACAGTACAACCGAACATTTATAATGACGTATCAGTTGTTCCATTGCAAAAATACAGGGTTTTAGATAGTCATTCGGAAGCATCTGTGCCTCATCAAAAATGATTACACTGTTTGCCAGACAGGAATATATCATTCTGACCAGCATACTGGCAAACTGAGAATCATTTTCATTCTCCGACGGTAAAAAATGCATCGATTTTAATATAGGAAGCGAAATTTCATTCTGATAAGCACTGTAATCCTTTATCTTCTTATTCAGCCTTCCATATAAACTTCCGCAGCTTTCAACATCTTCTTTCCCCCCTGTATCCGGTAATCCCGCATGATGACCTGCAATACAATAGCTCAAAAAGCCGTACGGTCCCTTCATATTCCAGCAAAGCTGTGCACCTGCTGTGGAATGATCGACTTTTTCATTGCTCCCATTGATTCTTCTTTGAAACTCGACAGAATATTTTCCGATATCGTGAAGTAATCCGGCACAATATGCCCAGTCACCGGCTTCAAATTCTTTCGCAAATTTGCCTGCCAGCCTGGCTGTGTTCTCCAGATGTTCTTTTAAACTCTGTGTTATATTATCTTCTCTTTTGTGAGCCAGATAATTCATATTATTCCCCCTCTCCGTAGATACTCACATATTACCAAATATGAAGAAAAAAGGAAATAAAGAGAAAAAGATTTGATAGGGTTGTTTCACAAAGCCGGGGCTAAACTGATTGCTGTCCGGGACATATACAGCTGCTTTGCAGCCTGAGAGTAACTCCCCGTTACCATATTCAGATATTTTTATCGGAAATGATTTACAAAAACTCCCGGATAGAAACAGCAAGCTTCTCTTCCAGCCGAATCAGGCGCTTTGCAATGTTTTTACTTTTCTCATCGGCAGCTTTGTACTGATTCAGATATCTGCTGAGTGATTTTACTCCCATATTGCAGCCGTCTGTCATTAAACCGGCAATGGTCTGATCCGATTCATTCATGAGCAGCTTCATATTGATTCTGGCCTGAGACATTTTTTCTGTCATCATACAGGGATTCTTCCCTTTATCATGATATCCATTCAGTAAAAGTTTTATTTCCTGTTTCAGGCAGACATGTTCTTTTTTACAATCCGTAAGATATTTTCGAAAAACTTCATTCTGTACATGATTCAGTACTTCGTCGATGGAGGCAATACCCATTTTAATACCGGCATCACATTCTCTCAGAAGTTTAATTGTATCTGATTCAATCATGATTTCCAGCTCCTTTACAATTTTCGTTTTACGAAAAGTATCTCCTTTTTTCCGATTCCTATGCAGCTGCATCTGTTTTGTTCCACTCACAATATTTACAGCATTATCAGCTTTGTATTTTTCATATCTGTCTTATCATACAGACGATGAGATACGGATATGACCGTTCTGTTCACAGATGCTGCATTTAAAGCATTCAGTACCTGTTTCTCTGTCCCTGAGTCCAGATTTGCAGTTATTTCATCCAGAAGCAGAAGCTTCGGATCCAGAACGATGGCTCTGGCAATGGAAAGAAGCTGAAACTGCCCCTGTGAAAAAAGATTTTCCGTACAGGGGGTATCAATTCCCTCCGGCAGACTGCTTACCGTCTCCAGCAGCCCCACCGTATGAAGGCTTTCAATAATCTGTTCCCGGGAAACCTGTGGATCCAACAGGGATATCTGCTCTCCTACAGAGCCGGGAATCATGCGAAACTGCTGTTCCACATAACCAAAATAATGCCTCTTTTCTTTATCCGGAACAGATTGCGGCGCTTTTCCGAAAATACGGATCTGTCCTTTTTCCGGCTGATACAGACCTGCAATCAGTTTAATCATTGTACTTTTTCCGGCTCCTGTTCTTCCCGCCAGAGTAACCGATTCGCCTTCCTCCACTGTCAGATCAAAATCATGGAAAATTTCCTGTTCTTCCTTTTTATATCGAAAACAGAGCCCTGATATCCGAACTGCTGCGTCTTTTCCCTGTTTTGTTTCATCTTCTTTTTCTACAACAACTTCTTTCTCCCGGATTTCTTCCGTTTCTTTTAAAAATTCATCGATTCTCCGAACACCGGCCACAGCTGACTGAATATTCTGAATCTCCATGCCGATACTCTCCAGCGGATCAAAAAAATTCCCCACATAAGCAATCACAGCTGCTGCTGTACCCACGGACATTCCGAAAAATTCCTGCATAAAACCGCTGCGGGCAGAAGCTGCCATCATAATGCCGGTAAGCAGAGAAGCAACAGAAATGATGATGGGTGAATAAACAGCATCATAAAAATTTGAATGTTCCTGTGCCAGATATCCCTGTTCAATAGTATCTCCATATCTTCGCAGCATATATTTTTCCTGTTGAAAAATGCGTATGGTACGAATATTTTTCACAGCTTCGGGAATCTGCTGACTGGTCCGTGCCACAGCAGCCCGATTTTCCAGCTGAGCCTTCAGCATTCTTGTCTGAAAAATGCGGGTCATCCCAAAAAGAAACGGTGTTACTGCTGTCAGCATAATCCCAAGACCTTTGCTTTTCGTGAAAATAACCGCCAGTATGCCCACAAGTTTGGAGGCATCCGCCACCATACTGATTACACCTGAAGCAAACAGTCTGTCCACTGTATTAACATCATTAACAAATCGGGATACTATCACACCCGGATCTTTTTCAATATAATAAGAAGCCGGAAGGCGATTCAGTTTCTCACTCATAACAGAGCGCATCTGATGTGTTGCTTTTTGCCCGAATATAGTAATCATGCTTTCTTTAACTGCATCCAGAAGTCCGGATATTGCCACGATCAGAAAATAACCGATTGCGGCAGACAGCATTACCTGCTTCCCATTTGCCATTGTATTTACAATCTGTTCCAGAACAAGAGGCGGCAGCAGGGCAGATAAAACAGAAGCCCCCATCACCAACAACAGCAATGTACTCATATAGGGATGTCTTCCAACGGTAATTCCGATAATCTGCAGGGCAGAATAATATTTGACAGAAGTTTTATGATTCATTCAGTCAGTCCTCCCTTTTCTGATTCTCATAAAATAATCTGTATTGTTCCTTCTCCTTCATCAGTTCATCATGCGTGGAAAAAAATACAGTTCCGTTTTCCATCCAGAGTACCTGATCCATCTGCGGAAAAAGTGAGAGTCTGTGAGAAATCAGAATAACAATGCTGTCTTTTGCCCGGGTACGGAGATTTGCAAAAATCCGGGACTCTGTATCCATATCCACTGCAGAAAACGGATCATCCAGAATCATCAGCGGTTTCCGGTGATAAAGAGTTCTCGCCAGTGCAATTCTTGCCTGCTGTCCTCCGGAAAGACGCACTCCTCCATTTCCGATTCTGGTATGGATTCCTTCAGGCAGAGCCGCTATTTCCTGCTCCATGCAGACATCACGCAGTACCGGTCCGATGTCTCCCGGGATTCCCATACAGATATTTTCTTCCACTGTGCCTGAAAACAATTCCGGCTGATGCCCCAGATATCCCACACAGCTCTCATACATGTTCCCGCTGCTGGAAAATACTCTGTTTCCATAAGAAATCTGCCCTTCATAAATCAGTTCACCAATGAAAATTTTCCCGAAAGTGGATTTTCCGCAGGCAACCTTCCCTGTAACACCAACAATGTCGCCGCTTTTTGCAGTAAATGACACATCTGAAAACAGAGGCTTCTGTCCCGGATAGGAAAATGTCAGTTTTTTCACGGAAAGATCTGATTTTGAAATCATATTAATATCCTGCGCAGTCTCCTGTTCCCCGGTTTCCGGGCTCAGATAAGGTTTAATCCGCTTCCATGACACCTGTGCTTTCTGTACTGCGTTAAACAGTTTTGCCGCTTTGGAGGATTTTACGGCCAGCTTTTTATAACAGGAAAAAAATGTTGTAAATGCGGCTACATTCCAGGCTGACCATCCTGTACCCAGTACATTTTTGCTTCCAAACCAGATAATCATCACAGTACCGAACATGGAAATTACCTGATAAACCGGCTGCATGGCATTTTCCCATATGTTGGCACGCACCGATTTTTTTTCATAATCCGCAAGACATGATTCATATATAATATTCTGATTTGTCTCCTGTCCGTATACCCGGTAAGTCAATGCACCTGCTGTCCTGTCAAGTGTCGCCGCATTCAACCGTGCACTGCTCTCCCTGCTGAGCGCCACATTCCTTGTAACAATCACTTTAAGCTTCTCTGCCAGAAGATAGGCAACAGGCGGAAACAGCATGGAAAGAACCGTCAGTTTCCAGTCGTATGACAAAAGCATAATCAGGTACGCAGCCATTACAACACCGGTGTCAAATACTTCTGTTGTAAATTTACGCATTCCTTCCACACATGCATCCGCATCTGCAATAATTTTTGTCATCACGGAACCGGCTTCCTCCTGATTTTCTTTTTGCCGGTACAGCATATTCCGGTAAAGCGTCATTTTCATATTCTTACTTATATTATTGGCAAATTTACGAACATAAAGCCTTTTCAGGTAACGCATAAACTGAACAAGAAAAATGGTCAGAACATAGCATATCACCAGTCCTGACATCTGCTGTGGATGCCGCTGTTTTTTCAAAATATCATACAGATACTGTACCATCTGCCCTTCAAACCAGGGACCAGCTGCCATACCCAGATTATAAAAAATACCTGTAACCGTTACAACCAGCAGTACCCACCGCTCCATGTGAAAATAAAATCCAATGCAATCAGGCCCGCTTCTGTATTTTTCACTCATGTACATCACCTTCATTCTCCTGCGAAAATCGCTTTATAGATGATACTGCATCTATTTGCAGCTGTCAATCTTTCAGAATCGGCGGCATGCAAAACCGCGCCACAAAAAAAGAAGGCAGCCGATCTCACTGCCTTCTAAATCTTTATATAACCCGGATCATCTTCCTATCTGAAAATAATCTCATCTCTTCTGGGGCCGTTGGATACCATCTTAATCGGTACTTCCAGTTCTTTTTCGATAAATTCAATATAATTACGGCATGCTTCAGGAAGATCTTCATACTTTCTGATTCCTCTGATGTCACACTTCCAGCCGGGCAGTACCTTTAATACAGGTTTTGCCTTTTCCAGAAGAGAGGTTGCAGGAAAATCTCTCAGCACTTTGCCATCTACTTCATAACCTACACATACAGGGATTTCATCCAGATATCCCAGTACATCCAGAACTGTCAGAACTGCTTCTGTAGCACCCTGCACACGGCATCCGTAACGGCTTGCAACACAGTCAAACCAGCCCATCCTTCTGGGACGGCCTGTGGTTGCACCGAATTCACCGCCATCACCGCCGCGGCGTCTCAGTTCATCTGCTTCTTCACCGAAAATCTCACTGACAAAAGCTCCGCCGCCCACTGCGGAAGAATATGCTTTAACAACAGTAGTAATGTTGGTGATCTCATAAGGAGGAATGCCTGCTCCCAGTGCACCGTAAGCTGCCAGTGTATGAGAAGAAGTAACCATGGGGTAAATACCGAAATCGGGATCTTTCAGGGAACCCAGCTGTCCTTCCAGAAGGATATTCTTCCCTTCCTTCAAAGCTTCATATAAGTACAAGGATACATCACATACGTAAGGTGCCACCATATCGCGGTACTGATGCAGTGTTTCCATCAATTCTTCCGGTACCAGAGGAGGCTGATGATACAGATTCTCCAGCATGCAGTTTTTCAGAATACAGATCTTCTCAACACGTTCTTTCAGAATTTCATCATCAAATAATTCATTGACCTGAATACCGATTTTTGCATATTTGTCAGAATAAAAAGGCGCAATGCCGGATTTTGTGGAACCAAATGATTTTCCTGCAAGACGAGCTTCCTCGCATGTATCAAAAAGAACATGGTAAGGCATCAGAATCTGTGCACGGTCAGATACCAGAATCTTCGGCTGCGGTACTCCTTTGCTGACAATTTCATTGATCTCTTCGAAAAGTTTGGGAATATTCAGCGCTACGCCATTGCCGATAATACAGGTGGTATTGGGATTAAATACACCTGAAGGAAGCAGATGCAGTGCAAACTTACCATAATCATTGATGATTGTATGACCTGCATTGCTGCCGCCCTGGAAACGGATTACAATATCAGCTTCCTGTGCAAGCATGTCTGTAATCTTGCCTTTACCTTCATCGCCCCAGTTAGCGCCTACTATAGCTCTTACCATTTGACTATTACCTCCAAATCTGGCAGTAAAAGCTTCTGCCAATATGAATTCCATACATGTCCAGATTCCCGGACAATATACCTCCTGCCGGCAGCCGGAAAGGTACCATCTCATGTGCGGCCTGCCGGTTAAAGCAGAACACAGCTCCGGTAATTATGTGGACAGCAAAACAATTACAGTATATCCTATTCTTTCTGTAAAATCAATCATTTTGACGTATTTTTGCGTAATATTTTAGTAAAGTATCTCTTTACAGAGCTAAATAACAATTTTTCCATTTTCCTGCATAAACCTGCCATTTCGGGATATACTCTTAACATACACCAGAGAAAAGAAATACTTATCCTCCCCCTTTAAAAACGCCCCGCGGATGATTTCCGCGGGGCGTTTCTTCTGATTTTTCCGTATTATTTTTTCTGATCCCTGTTTTCTTTATCATCTCCATTGCCTTTAACCAGCTTTACAGTCATGATAAATACCCAGGCAATTACCGGTATAAAAAAGGTACAGTACAAGGAGGCGTGAAACATCTGCTCTGCCAGAGGACTGTTGATAATGCTGCAGATCAGTGTAAACACATACATTCCCACCAGAAGCACAATGGCAATCCATGCCGCAATCTGCTTCAGAGTCATCTTCCCATGACTTTTCCGTGTTTCTGAAACGGTCTCTTCCGCTGCCTTACTCTTTTTCAGATCAGACATTGATTTCTGCCTTCACACCAAGAATTTCTTTATTTTCATCAAGAATGGGCTGAATAACATCTGCCAGGAATTCCTCCACCTGTTCTTTGGCACGTCCTGTATAACGGGAAGGATCCATGGATTTCTTCAGGTCTTCCAGATTCAGACCAAAAGAAGGATCTGCTGCAATCAGTTCCAGAAGATTGTTATCCTGACCGTTCTGCTTAACGTTTCTGCCGGCCTCCATGGACAGTGTACGGATCTTTTCATGGAGTTCCTGACGGTCTCCTCCTGCCTTTACTGCATCCATCATGATATTTTCTGTTGCCATGAAAGGCAGCTCAGCCATGAGATGTTTGTGGATCACCTTATCATAAACAACCAGACCGTCAACCACATTCAGGTACAGATCCAGAATACCGTCTACAGCCAGAAAAGCTTCCGGTATACTGATTCTCTTATTAGCTGAGTCATCCAGAGTACGTTCAAACCACTGAGTAGAAGCCACCAGCATGGGATTCATCATATCTGCCATTACATAATTGGCAAGAGACGCCATACGTTCGCAGCGCATGGGATTCCTCTTATATGCCATTGCGGAAGAACCGATCTGATTCTTTTCAAAAGGCTCTTCCACTTCTTTTAAATGCTGAAGAAGGCGGATATCATTGGAAAACTTATGCGCACTCTGGGCAATTCCTGCCAGTACACTTATAACACGGCTGTCCACTTTTCTGGAATAAGTCTGTCCTGAAACAGGATAACATCCGGGAAAGCCCATCTTATCAGCAATCTTCTGATCCAGCTGTTTGATTTTTTCATGATCACCGCCAAACAGCTCCATGAAACTTGCCTGTGTACCGGTTGTTCCCTTGGAACCCAGAAGGCGCAGGCTGCCGATGAGATATTCCAGATCGTCCAGATCCAGTTTCAGATCCATCATCCAGAGGGTAGCACGTTTACCTACTGTGGTAGGCTGTGCAGGCTGAAAATGAGTAAATGCCAGTGTGGGCAGATCCTTATACTGATCTGCAAATTCAGCCAGCTCCGCCAGCACATTGACCAGTTTCTTTTTAATCAGCTGCAAAGCTTCAGCCATGATGATAATATCAGTATTATCACCTACATAACAGGAAGTTGCTCCCAGATGGATGATTCCTTTTGCCTTGGGACACTGTACACCGTATGCATACACATGTGACATAACATCATGACGCACCAGTTTTTCTCTTTCTCTGGCAACATCATAATTGATATCATCCATATGCTCTTTTAATTCATCGATCTGTTCCTGCGAAATACTGTCCAGACCCAGTTCATATTCGGACTCTGCAAGTGCAACCCACAGCTTTCTCCATGTACGGAATTTCTTATCCTGAGAAAATATGTACTGCATCTCTTTGCTTGCATAACGTTCTGAAAGCGGACTTGTATATCTGTCTGTCATTCTCTCCAATCCTTTCCGGCTTATTTATTTTTCGAACTCGCCTCTGATATCTTCTTTGGGCGGCTCAATGGGATATTCACCTGAGAAACATGCTGTACAGATGGGAAGGCCCTCTGACAGTTCACTCAGGCGGTTAATATCCAGATAAGCGAGGCTGTCTGCCCCGATTATGTCTCTGATTTCCTCAACGGTACGTCCATGGGCAATCAGCTGGTTCTCTGAAGGCACGTCTGTTCCAAAATAACAGGGATGCAGGAAGGGCGGCGATGAAATACGCACATGTACTTCCGATGCACCTGCTTCACGAAGCATATTGACAATCTGTCCGCAGGTGGTTCCCCGGACGATGGAATCATCGATCATGACAATACGTTTGCCGGCAACCGCTTCCTTCAATACATTCAGCTTTACATGAACACTGCTTTCTCTGGTACTCTGGGAAGGCTTGATAAAAGTACGGCCGATATAGCTGTTTTTTACAAATGCCATTCCGTACGGAATACCGGAAGCAATCGAATATCCCAGCGCCGCTGCATTGCCTGACTCGGGAACACCCACAATCAGATCCGCATCAACAGGTGAATCTTCATACAGGATCCGACCTGCCTTTAAACGGGAATTGTATACACTGACACCCTCCAGCCTGGAATCCGGTCTTGCAAAATAAATATATTCAAATATACATCTTGCCTGCTTTTCCCTGTCGATACACATGGATTTATTGGAATGAATATTTCCATGCTTGTCAATTGTTACGATTTCGCCCGGTTCCACATCTCTGACATATTCGGCGCCGATTGTATCCAGAGCGCATGTCTCGGAGGTCATAATGTAAGTATTGTCCCTCTTACCGATTACCAGCGGTCTGAAACCAAAAGGATCTCTGCAGCCGATCAGCTTTCTGGGGCTCATGACCACCAGTGAATAGGCACCTTCCATCTTTTTCATGGCATTGACGATGGCACCTTCCACAGTTCCCGTCTTTGCACGTTCTCTGGCTATCATATAGGCGATAATTTCAGAATCAATGGTAGTCTGAAAAATAGCACCATTTCTGGCCAGTTTCTCACGAAGTCTGGGGGTATTCACCAGATTGCCGTTGTGCGCCATTGCCATGGTACCTTTCATGTAATTAATTACCAGCGGCTGCGCATTTTCTCTGGTGGAATTGCCGGCAGTTGAATATCTCACGTGTCCCACACCAAGGTTTCCCACCTTCAGTGCCTCCAGATCATCCTTATTAAATGCTTCATTGACAAGGCCCATTTCCCTTCTGGAATAAACCTTATTCGGTCCATAGGTGTCTGTTACCGCAATACCGCAGCTTTCCTGTCCGCGGTGCTGCAGAGCCAGCAGCCCGTAATAGATACTTCTGGCTACGCTTCCTCCGTCCAGATCATAGATGCCAAATACACCGCACTCTTCATGAAGCGCTTCGTCCTGGGGAGTTTCCATACCGTTTTCATACAGATTCATCTGTTTTCCTCTTTTCAATGGTCTTTAAATCCAGCCTGACACATCAACTGCACCACCTGCCGGATAGTCACTAATTAGTCACGGATTACTGAATCCTGTTTTTAAAGTCCGCGCACAGCGCACACTTTCATGTGCATTATAATACACACCTTTTGAAAAAACAACATCTTTTTCATTTGATACCGATTCACAAAACGTTACTGTTCAGTGATCTGAAATTGTGAGCATTCTAACGAGACCGATAAGACCAGCATTTATGCTGCGATATCGGTCTCGTTGTTTTTTTCTTCAGATGTATGATCGCCCTGTGAAGCATCTTCATCAATACTTTTTACCA
>JAXDZY010000137.1:0-22912 GCA_034086685.1 Lachnospiraceae bacterium | reverse complement strand
GAGGAAAGAAGATAGTAAGGGATCCGCTTTTTAGCGGACGCCAGTAGCAACGCTTGCGACACCGCCTTTTTAGGCGCAGCAGTAATATGGCCCTTTTTAGGGCCTACCCCAAACCACCAGTTGAACTGGTGGTGGGTGACTAGTTTTGACAATCCCTTAAACCTATGCTAATCTATATTTAATTTGTTAAGAGGTATTCAATATGAAAGATAGTAACAGCAATTCTAACGAGCCTAATATCCAGTCTGTCAGCAGAGCTGCGCAGATTCTGAAGTGCTTTCAGACACACCATCAGATGACTCTTACTGAAATCGGTAAGGCAGTCGGTCTCCATAAATCCACAGCTTATGGCATCGTTACAACTTTAAAGAATGAAGGTTTTTTAGCAAAGGATGAGAACTCAGGGTACTACCGTTTGGGTATGGAACTGTACCATCTGGCATCCTGTTTCGAGATTGATCTTCGCAAGATCAGTATGCCCTATATAAACGAGCTCTGCAGCCTCACCGGTGAGACTGTCAATCTTGTAGTTCCTGATGATAACCAGGTTGTTTATATTGAAAAATGTGAAAGCAGGCATTCTATCAGAATCAGCACCAGTATCGGCACCCGTCTTCCGATGTACTGTACAGCGGTGGGTAAGGCGATTCTGGCTTATTATAATAATGAAGAGTTTGTTTCCGGCATACTGGACAGAACACAGTTTGTACAGTATACCATGAATACCATGGTAGACAAAAATGCAATTATGGAAGAACTGAAAGTAATTCGTCAGCGCGGCTATTCCATAGATAATGAAGAACTGGAAAAAGGATTGATATGTATAGCGGCCCCTGTTCTTAATGCAATTGGATTCCCTGTTGCAGCTGTCAGCTGTTCGGGTCCCATCCAGAGAATGGATGAAAAGAATATGACTCATATTGCCGAGGAGGTAACCCGCGTGGCTGACAGGATATCTGCATTATTGTAGTGCAGGCAGTCCTGTCTGATCCTGTTTGAAATCTGATAAATTCTGCCGGAACCTGAAATTCCGGCAGAATTTTCTGAATGCCTGTTATGTAGTTGCCCACATAATTATATGTAAAGAAGATCAATCATGCAAGTGTACCGAAAATGTTTCCGGATAAAGGTGTTATTTAACACGTGCCTGGAATTCAGCAGCTTTTTTGTCAAGGAATGCCAGCTGTTCTTCAGAAAGCCGTGATCCGGGATTCTGTTCCAGAATTTCATCGATTCTGGCAACAATGCGGTCATACAGTTCACTTGTTTCTGTACAGATACGGCGTCTGGTTTCAATTTCAGGATACCATACTTCCTCAAGGAAGTTGTCAAGGGTATTATCAGTTGTCAGATGCTGTCCTCCGGGACCGGCTTCTTTGATCAGTTCCAGATCCACATCGCCCTGAACGCCTTTTAAATAACTCTTGATACCATTAATTCTGTCATTTGCCCATACCACAGCTGCCGGACAGATGCTGTTGCAGTGATCATGTAAGCCCATGTCATGAATGATGTTAGCTTTACTGAGCATTGTAGACAGAATTTCGTATGAGATTTCCGCTGCAGACTGCTGGTCAAATGTTTTAACATCTGTTGTACCGCAGGTACCGTAGAAAGGCAGATTGTAATAATCGGACATTTCAGATGAAGCTGCAACCATCATATGGAATTCAGGGCATGCGTAGCTGGCGATGGTGGACTTCATATCGATGATGGAAGGCATGGAACCTGCAATATAGGGAGCACCTTCTCTTACCACCTGAGTAATAACCAGGCCACACAGAATTTCTGAGAAATTCTGCGCCAATGTTGTGGGACGATCCTGAGGAGCAGTACCACCCATCATACAGTAGGGCATGTATACGGTGGGGATGTTGTTGGATGCAGCGACATACAGTTTTTCAGTGCTCTCGATGGGATGAGTCAGAGGAGGAATCGGCTCACAGTAGTTGAAAATGAACGGCTCTTTCTCCAGCGCTTCATGGCTTCCCTTCAGATGTGCGGCGATATCGATGATTTCCTGTAATGCGTCAATGTCATTGGTAGAGAAATTGATAACTTTTTCCATATATTTACAGGATTCGATAAATGCCATCTGGGACTGTATCTGCGGTGCAACATCCTGTATCAGACCTACTGATAATACGAAATCAATATTTTCGCAGTTGCTGGCGATTTTACACATTGTCTCAATGTCTTTCAGCAGCATGGGGCGGGCTTTATTGGTCTTGTAATCAACAATTTCAGCCATATCATTATGAGTACCGAAATATACACGATTGCTTTTATCGATTTTGATAAGCTCCTTACCTTCCAGAGAATAAAGCTTGATTTCTTTGGGACACACGTCCAGAGCCCACTTAACCAGAGAGCGGGGAATTCTTGTCATTCCGTCTTCATCGGGAGTGACACCATGTTCTGCTAATTTTGCAAGTACACGTTCACCGGTAATTTTCTGGCCGATTGTTTCCAGAATTTCCAATGCACCTTCGTTGATCTTTTCCTTCATTTCGGGAGTCAAAATATTAAATTCTATATTACGTTGAACATCATAATCACGTGTTTTCATATGCTTTCTTTTCCTCTCTTCAACTAATCAACATCTGATTATCTTTCGTCTTCACGCAGATATCTGTTCAGTTCGTCTACTGATAAACCATCCAGACACAGATCTGCAAGTGTATAGCCTGTTGAGCAGAGATCTCTCTTAAGAATTGCCTCTGCCAGTGTGATCATGGAATCAATGACAGGTGTAGGAACACCATACTGTTTGCCTAACTGACTGTATACATTACATCCGATCGGAATATCTTCTGTGATGTAGCGATTCTCCATGGTGAATGGACCGGTACCGTACTGGATGGGATCCTGATCTTCGAAAGGAATTACATAGTCAAGGCCCATATATTCCTGTCCAAGAACATTTTCTCTTGAGAAGAAGTGTTCTTTTTCGTAAGGCTGGATTCCAACGCCCATCGCTTTTGCCAGATTACATTCTTCCTGATAGAAGCTGTACTGTACTTCGGAAATGCCTTCGCAGTATGCATGGGAATAAATGGAGAATTTTTTTCTGTCATCACCGAATACGCGGCCGAAGTTCTGCATAGTGGAAACACCGAGAATTGTACCGGGACAATGAAGAACAGGGTTGACATTTGACAGTGCCGTATCAAGAGCAGTGTCGGCAGCAACAGGGCCATCGCCATAGGTAACTGCGTCAAATGAAGGCAGATATCTGGATGCTTCGATAAATGCCTCAGTATCTTTAGCGGGCATGGCAGCACCACGGAGGGTGATTGCACGATAGTATACTTTAACACGATTTGTAGGGAGCTTGCCGGCCATGTCAATACGGCTGCCATATGTGGAAGAGGACCAGCCGCCGATAATTACTCTGGCCTTGCAGCCGGCTTCTTTCATCATTTTGTGAAGCAGCAGTGAACCGAAGTTATCAGGGAATAACATGATAACCTGGCCATCTTCCAGATGAGGAATCATTTTTTCAAACATTGGTCTGTGACCGAATACAGTTGTACCAACAACAATGATACCTGCACCTTTAATGGCTTCTGCCACATCAGTAGTAACCTTTTCAAAATAAGCCTGCCCTTCACGCTGGAATCCGTACAGATTCATCTGTTCTCCATAAAATCTGATACCGGCTTTATCAATGTTGCGAAGTGAATTTACAGCGAAAGGCATTACATCGCACAGACGAACCTTCTTGCCGCCCAGTGCACAGTCAGCAGCGATTGCCTTACCAACATTACCGCCGCCCAATACAGCAATCGGCATATCCTTTAAGTATTCCATATTAGCCATAACCTTTTCCTCCTGAAAATAATCTGTTTAATTTAAAAGTCATCGCGATTACCAGTATGTAAAAAAATAATGTTGAGTGTATTTTGTAATTAAAAAAATCAAAAGTAATCATAAAGGTAATCGCGATTACAAAATATTAAAAAAAGATAATTCCGATTTTTTGAACCTGCAAATGTGCGAAAAAACATACTGAATTTGAGAATATTCCGGATATTATCCCTTATCTGCCTCATCCACCGGTTCCAGCTCAACACCAGGTTTTACGAAAGATACAAATAAAGAATGAATCAATTGATAGCAGTCCTCTGCTGCATAGACCAGGTCATTCTCACTGAGACCTGTATCGGGATACTGTATCAGCATTCCGTGAAAAACAGGAGTGCACAGACGGCTGAGTGTGGTTGCATCTTCCATTGTAATCAAACCTTCGTTAGCAGCGCGTCTCAATCGAATCAAATCTCTTTCGACCAGATTTGAATTAAAGATTACGCTAACCATATAGCCATCAACCTGTCCGAGAAAATCAGGAAACATCTGATAGTACTCAAATATATATTCTTCCAGCATATTTTTATATTTTCCAAAAAACAGCATCTCATAAATTGCCTTGTTCCGAAAGGCTTCATAGATATATGCTTTCCAGAAAAGCAAGTCCATCTGAATGGAATTAAGGTCTTTTCTTTTTGATATCTCCATAAACTGAATAATGTAGGGTTCCAGAAAACGAATACTGCCTAAAATAACCAGGTGATCTTTATTTTCAAAATGTTTATATAAAACAGCACTTGTGCAGCCAGCCGCTTCTGCTACTCTGCGAATGTTAATGCCGCCTGTTCCTTCTCTGGCAATGATTTCTGCAGTTGCTTCCACATACTTTCTTTTTCTTGCAGGATTCAGATTCATAGGGTCACTTCCATTCTTCTCAGATCATGGGACAACAGTTTCATATCTATCTGCGGGCCGGATATCCTGGATTCCGGAAAACGGAATCCAGTGATATCCAAAGGTAATAAATAGATATGATACGCGTAAGTTAAATAAGTTAATTACTGAAGAATTATTCGTATTCTTTGAATAATTCTTCGAAAGGAGCAATATCACCGATTACATGATAGACATGTTCTTCTCCGGGGAATACGCCTTCTTTGATTTCTTTATTGTACTGTTTATATGCGTCTACGATAACAGGTGCAAGTTCTGCATACTTTTTAACAAACTTGGGTGTAAATGCTTCAAATAAACCGATAGTATCTGCAAAGATTGTTAACTGACCATCGCATTCCTTACCGGCCCCGATCGACAGTACAGGAATGGGAAGTCTCTTTGCAATAAATGCCGTTACTTCAGGGGGAACAGCTTCAATCAGAAGGAATGTTGCACCTGCTTCATATACTGCAATTGCATCTTCGATGACTGCCCTTGCACTTTCAACAGTTCGTCCCTGGGCTTTGTGTCCGCCAAGAAGTCCGGAAGACTGAGGTGTCAGACCAATGTGTCCGCATACCATAATGCCTGCTGCGCGGATGGCCTTAATCTGTTCTACAACACATTTACCGCCTTCCAGTTTGATTGCATCGGTTGCTCCTTCTTTGATAAAACGGATTGCATTCTCGACAGCCTTTTCTACGCTCACCTGATAGGAACCAAAAGGCATATCACCTACCACAAAAGTATTGGGAGCGCCTCTGCGAACGGACTGGCAATGAGAGATACAGTCATCCATGGTAACAGGAATTGTACTGTCATAGCCAAGATCTACCATTCCCAGTGAGTCACCAACCAGAATCATGTCGATTCCAGCCTGTTCTGTGAAAGAAGCAAAAGGTGCATCATACGCTGTGATCCAGGAAATTTTTTCTCCGGTTTCTTTCATCCTGTAAAGATCCTGGATTGTTTTTTTCTTTGCCATACGTTACCTCCACATATCATATTCATATTATACTGCAAATCAATTCGATAATACAGAAAGGTAATCAAGATTAGTTCTGCTATATCGAACATCTTTAAGTCGAGTATACACGTTTTTCAGATAAATGCAACCCTTTTTTAAAAAACTATTCATTTTTATGAAAAAGAGATAAAAAAATCTTTTATCAAAATCCGATAATATGTAAAATATGAATAATTTACAGAAAAAAGCAGAGCATTTATAATATAATTCATACGATATCAGTCGAAATTGTCCTTGTTTTCGACATTATCGTACCGTTAAAAAAATAAAAGGAACCAGAGCACCAGCTCCTTTCCATCTTGCCTGCGTTTTTAATATCCGGTCAATTCATGGATATGATTAGCAGCATTTCCGTGAGATAAAAGGTTGGATGGCAATTGCAGAATCGGGTGGAAAGACTCTTTCCTTTCTCAACAGAATCATACAATCGGTAATATAGGAGGTATTATCCATGATTTGGCAGGAAAGAGACAGAAGTATTAATTATATCAAAGCGAAAAAAGAGCATGTCTGTTACGGTATGGGGTTAGGTATTATTCTTCTGAATGATGCATATCCCGGTTTTCCTGGTGATGTACGCAATCCCAGTGCATTTCCTTTTCCTATCCAGTATCAGATTGCTGAAGGTGTTACAAATAAAACGCTTGTTTACGATAAGAATCCTGCGCAGTGCCGTGAAGCCGTTATAGCAGCTGCCAGGAAGCTTGAAAGCTATGGCTGCCGTGCAATTGCAGCAGAATGCGGTTATTTTGCATTTTTCCAGAAAGATGTTGCAGCAGCTGTAGACATTCCGGTGTTTATGTCCAGTCTGCTGCAGGTACCTTTCATCCAGAAGGTTATCGCTCCCTCTAAAAAAGTCGGTATTATATGTGCACAGCATCAGTTCCTCTCTGATCAGCATCTTATCAATGTGGGGATCAATCCTGACAGTAATCTGGTAATTGCCGGAGCTCAGGATGAATATGGTGTTACTGAATTTGATAATCTCTGGAATCCCAATGTGCGTCCCGAGGTTCCTGAAGCATATTATGATAAATGCGAGGAACAGATGGTTAACTGTGCATTGGAATTCGTAAAGAAGAATCCCGACATAGGTGCGATCATGCTTGAATGTACCGGAATGCAGCCATTCGGCAGGGCTGTTCAGCGGGCGACCGGATTGCCGGTATTCAGCTGGGGTACGCTGCTTGACTATGCATACGGTGTTGTAAACCATCGTGATTATTACGGGCATGTATAAAAATTATGCATGGTAAGTGATTGTATCCGGGAGGATATGGTCAACAACTGAATATGAACTGATCAGGAATTGTGTCCTCCCGGATTGAGATTTTGCCATATTATCCGGGAGGACATTTTTGACTGATGCTGTTATGGATTTCAGAAGCATAAAAAAGTCGAAGAACAGAATATTATAACGTAATCATCATAGTCCATTGTGGTTTTTGAAAATCAATGATAAAATATCCATGAAAGTAAAATTACATGCGATAATGCGCCGGCTGCCCCGGCTGGCGTTAGAAGACTATGAGGAAGGAGCCATCACAGCTGCGTTAGATATGTTAACTGATTTTTAAGGAATGCAGGTAATTAATTTTTATTAAAGATTGCTGAAATAAAACAGCAGACCTGTTTTTGATTGACAAAGCATTTTCAGGTTGATATACTACGTAATATAATCAAAAAGTAATCGTGATGACATAATGATTATGAGTGTAAATGACAAACGAATCGAGTATATTCAGATTGCGACAAGAATTCTGGAAGAGGAAGGAATTGATGCTTTAAGTATTCGGAGGGTTGCAAAGGAAGCGGGATGTACAAGTGCAGTACTGTATCGCCACTTTGAGAACAAGGACCACCTTCTGATGCTGGCATCGGTAAAATTTCTCATACCGTATATTCAGGAACTGATGTTTCAGTCATCCAGAACAGATATCTCATCAATACAGATCGACCTGATTCTCTGGAAGAAATTCATTGATGAAGCTTTTCATAACAGAGTGTATTATGATCAGCTATTCTTCGGGGATCAAAAGGAGATGCTGTCTGAATGCATCTATGAGTATTACAGTCTGTTTCCGGATGAGAACGAAAAATTTGACGGTTATACCGCCAGCATTGTTATGAACAGCAACCTGCATGAGCGTGAACTGATCCGGCTCCGACGGGCAGCCAATGAGAAGCTGATTACTCTGGATAATGCAAAACTTCTCAGCCGTTTGACCACAGCTGTGTTTAACGGAATGTTCAAACAGGTTCCTGCAATGAAGTACGATGAAGTTTCACTGCAGATGATGGCGGATGAATGCTATGATTTGATTTATCAGCTGTTCAGAAGGATGGTAAAGCCCGGCACGAAATTGGATATCGAAGAATAGAAGGGATTGAGAAAAAGATAACTGATATGAGTACATATCAGTTGTTTTTTCCACAACAAGTAATCGCGATGACTATACAAAAAGGCGATTCGGAAGGAGGAGACATGACAAATGCGGAGCAGGAAATCAGAGATCAGGAAATTGTTGAACTGATTCATAAAAATGCTTTGCGGATTCTGGAAGAAATCGGTATCGCATTTCTTGATGATGATGCTGTTGATTTTCTGAAAAGTAAAGGAATTAATGTAAAAGGCAAAAGAGCTTATTTTACTGAAAAACAGGTTATGGATGCTTTGGATGCTGCGACCAAAGAATTTACGGTCTATGCAAGAAACAGCCGGTATAATGTTAATATGAATACTGAGGATCTTTACATGACTCCCGGTTATGGAAGCGCGTGTGTGTGCGAGGCAGATGGAACGATCCGCAGTGCGACATTTGATGATTTTCTGAAGCTGGCGGTTATTGTACAGGAAAGTGAAGAGTTCGTAATCAATGGAGGAATCCTTGCACAGCCGGCTGATATAGAAGCCGCCATTGCTGCTGAGGTTATGGTTTATGCAACTCTTTGTCGTTCCGATAAGGCTTTGTTTTCCGTATGTGATGGAGGCAGGAACGCAGAGAATATTATGGAAATGATGAAGATTGTGTTCGGTGGAAGTATCGAGAAGATACCCTGCACTTTCAATCTGATTTCTCCATTAAGCCCACTGGCAATTGCAAAAAACGCCATTGATACGACACGCATTTGTGCAGAAAACGGGCAGCCGCTGGTTATTGCTCCCGGTTGTATGGCCGGGGCAACGGGACCTATAACTTTAGCCGGCAATGTTTCAATGGCTACAGCGGAATTTCTTGGTATTAATGTATATGCACAGCTGGTACATCCGGGAACACCGATTATTTACGGTTTTGCCGCAACAGTATCAGACATGGCAACCATGGGGGTATCCAATGCATGCCCCGGTTTTGTAAAGGAAGCAAAATACGGAGCTTTGATAGCGAAAAAGTATGGTGTTCCCTGCAGAAGCGGCGGCGGCATGACCAATGCAAGCGGCCTGACAGCACAGGCAGGCGTAGAAAGTGCAATGAGTATGTTCGAATCTTTCTCACAAAAAGCGAATCTTATGATGCATGCCTGTGGTTCGATGCATTCGTTCAATACGGTAAGTTTCGAAAAGTTCATTCTGGACATGGAAACATACACACGCATGAAATATTATTTCAGTGATCTTCCCACAGACGAAGATTCACTGGCATTCGATGTAATTAAAGAAGTAATCGAGGATGAAGAAACTTTTGTAACACATGAGCATACTTTCGAACACTGCCGCAAGGATCCCTGGTATCCAACAGTATCCCTTCACAGAAACACAGAAGGAGATCCGAATCAGGCACTTTATGATTCAATTCATAAACGGATTGATTATCTGGTAAACAATTATCAGTGTCCTGAACTTCCCGGAGAAACAAGAGCTGCTCTGGACGAGTTCATGAGAAAGCTTGGAATGAAGGAAGAGGATATTGCCAGAGTTTAATAAAATGAATATCTGATTATCTGTGATGGACGTGACTTCCAATAATCAGATATTCGATCTTAAGGGTAAATGGTATATAGATACGATACGGACAATAGCCATGTTCGTTAATTCAGAAAAAAATACGGATTTAATGGTTAGTAACAATGAGGTACAATTTCTTTCTTAGAGGAGTAAGATTATGGAAACTACAATGCCTGTTAACAACAAAAAAACCATTAATTGGAAGATATTCCTTCCCCCCTGGCTGATTCTGGCAGCTATCGTTGTATTAAGTTTTGTAAATTATGAGGCTTTTGATGCAACTCTTGGTGCTGTCCAGACATGGATACTTGAAAATTTCTCCTGGTTATTTAACGGATGTACCGTTGTAGCCGTAATGATTCTGCTTATAACTTATGTCAGTCCCATCAAACATATCCGACTTGGCGGACCGAAAGCAAGACCTCAGATGAGTTATGGTAATTTTGTATGGATTGCACTTTGTACAATCCTTGCAGCGGGTATTACGCTGTGGGGCTGTGCGGAACCCATGATTCATATGTACAATCCTGCGGCATATGCGCATGCAGAACCCGGTTCGGGTGCTGCAATAACATTTGCCATGGATACGCTGTTCCTGGAATGGTCCTTTAATCCCATGGCAATTTATTGTCTGGCAGCATTAACGTTTGCATTTGTATTTTTTAATATGGAAAAGAAATATGCAATCGGTTCAATGATCAATCCGCTGGTGGGAGATAAACTGAATAAAAAAATTAATCCTGTAATTGATGCAATCTGCTTATTCTGTATGAGCTGCGGTATTGCTGGTTCCATGGGTTACGGTGTAATCATGATCGCCGATGGTATCTGTTCCTTATTTGGCGGTGAAGCAACCAAGACCATGCAGATCATTATCATCATTGTAATGACAGCAGCTTTCGTTATATCCGCATCTTCAGGTGTTATGAAAGGTATTCGTATCCTTTCAACCTTAAACAGCCGTCTGTTCCTGTTCCTGCTTGCGTTTTTATTTATTTTTGGTCCTACAGCTTATATGCTGGATATGACTGTTGAAACTTTTGGCAGCTATATATCCAATTTCTTTGAATTAAGTCTTCTGAATTCCGTAGCAGAAGGTGACTACTGGTCAAGATGGTGGCCCACGTTCTTCATGTGCAGTTATTATGCATGGATGCCTATTACGGCCCTGTTCCTTGGTAAGATTGGCCGTGGCTTCTCTGTTAAAGAGTTCATCGACGTTGTGTTCTTCTTTCCTTCTGTATTCTCCTGTATCTGGATGGGATTCTTCGGATCTTCTTCAATCTATTACGAATTACAGGGGGCAGGCATCTCAGAAGCTCTGGAAGCTGGTGAAGGTTTTGCTACCTGTGCAGTATTCCAGCAGCTGCCGCTGTCGGCACTTACAATTACGATCTTCCTGATTGTAACTGCGCTGTCTTTTGTAACAGCTGCCGATTCCAATACCAATGCCATGTCCGGTCTCTGTACAGACGGTTTAACGGCAGAAGATACGGAGTCTCCTGTACTGATGAAGGTTCTCTGGGGTGTAACCGGTGGTGTTCTCTGCGTTATTTTCGTTGGTACAAAAGGTGTAAGCGGTATCAAACAGTTGATGAATCTGGGAGGATTCCTCGGTGTATTCCTGTTCGTGGGTATCATTATATCCTGGCTGAAGATTATGAAAAATCCTTCCAAATACGATGTACATAAAGATAATTATGATGAGAAGGGCAATCCGGTCAAATCGGAGAGACTTCATAATATGGCATATGATCCAAATAAAAAGAGAAATATTATTGATCGCCTGACAGGGTGGGATTATTAAAAGATGAGGTTATTTGACAGAATTATCAGTTTTCGGAAAGAAAAATCTCAGGATGCAGGGCGTCCGCAGCCTGAAGGAGCAGTAAAAACATATCGTTTGAATTATCAGCTGTCTTATGACGAAATAGCTGAATCAATGACTTTGATATGTGATAAAAGATCAAAGAAATCGAGAACAGTGATGGGAGCCGTGTTATTTGCTCTGGCCGTTGGTGCGGTAATACTGTATTCTCAGAATCCATATGGTATTCATTATGCATTTGCAGCGATTGTAATGGCTGTGTTCTCATTTGTTGTCTGGTCATATCCTTCGTTAAAAGGAAGGAGCAGCGCCCGAAAAATCAGTAAACGGAAGGGAACATACAAACTGGTGGTTTCTTCAGATGGGTATATCACACCCTATGGAGACGATCCTGTGGATCTGTTTGAATTCCCTCAGGGGAAAAGCTTTGAAACAGACAATCTGTTTGCAATCCGCGCTGATCGTCTTCACAGCTTTTGTATTCCGAAACGGATATTGAGTCAAAAACAACTGTCTGAGATTCGGGATATATTAATAAGATACAGTCCTGCATATTCAGATAACATCGTCATGAGTTCACAAAAAGTTCACAAAAATTGTTAGCAATCACGCTTGACGAGTGCTAACAAGTGTGTTATATTACACATAGAACAAAGAAAGGAGACATGACTTATGATGATGCCCAGTATTTTTAGAGAAAGTTTATTTGATGATTTTATGAGAGATTTTGCTTTTCCGGATATTGAGAAAACATTATGCGGAAGCAACAGCGGTAATCTGATGAAGACAGATGTCAGAGAGACCGAAAACGGTTATCTGGTGGATATGGATCTGCCCGGATTTAAAAAGGAAGAAATCAAAATGCAGCTGAAACAGGGTTATCTGACTGTCAGTGCTGAAAAGGGAGTGGATCAGGATCAGAAAGATGATAAAAATCATTACATCAGAAAAGAACGCTTTGCCGGAAGTGTAAGCCGCAGATTTTTCGTAGGAAAGCATGTAACGGAGGAAGATATTCATCCGAAATATGAGAATGGAATTTTGACATTTACTGTACCGAAGGAGAATCAGAAGGCAAAGGATGAAGAAAACCATTATATTTCCATTGAAGGATAATAACTTTATCTCAGGAATGAAATCATTCACAGAAAGATCTGATGCAGATGATCAGGATTGAATTCTGATTGTAACCGAATTGACTGCCATTGGGGATGAATGGCACCCCTTGAAATATAGATAGGAACAGATAAAATAATACTTCAGATAGATTTCAGGGCCGCGTGATGCAGAAACGCGGCCCTTTTTGCTTTTTTAATTTCCGATTGCAGCAGCAGACTGTATTAGCCTACAATTTTTCGTATTGTCCCAGCTGCCAGAATGCCACAGCGCTGGCGGCAGCCACGTTCAGGGAATCCACACCGTGGGACATGGGAATGCGCACTGTATAATCACATCCGGCAATGGTGGCAGGGGCCAGTCCGTCGCCTTCCGTGCCCAGCACGACCGCCAGTTTTTCTTCAGACATCAGACGGGGATCGTCGATGGAGATGGAGTCATCGCTCAATGCCATGGCGGCGGTTCTGAAACCGAGCCGGTGCAGCAGCTCCATGCCTGTTGAACTGCAGTCTGCAGATTCTTTTTCCATATCAAGCCAGGTCCACGGAATCTGAAATACGGTTCCCATGCTGACGCGGATGGCGCGCCGGTAAAGAGGATTGCTGCATGCAGGAGTCAGAAGAACAGCATCCATATTCAGTGCAGCAGCGGAGCGGAAAATAGCCCCCACATTGGTGGGATTCATGACATTTTCCAGGACGGCAATGCGGTGTGCACCGGCGCAGATGCTTTCTGCATCGGGTAAAGGCGGGCGCCGCATGGCGCATAAAGCTCCCCGGGTCAGTTTAAAACCGGTCAGATTTGCCAGCACTTCAAAATCAGCTGTGTAAATGGGAATATCTTTGCACCGGGCAATGATATCTTTCGCCTGCCCATCAATATGTTTTTGTTCCAGCAGAAGTGAAACCGGCAGGCAGCCTGCATCCAGTGCCCGTTCGATTACTTTGGGACTTTCGGCAATAAAAAGTCCCTTTTCCGGTTCATGGCGGTTGATCAGCTGATTCTCTGTGAGCCTGGCATAAACATCCAGCCTGGGATCGTCAAAATCGGTTATTTCAATAATATTCGGCATATATGTCTTCCTCCCGTGCAGTTTGATGTTAAACTGTACAGTATTATAATATTTTGCGGTGATGGAGTCAATTGGAGTTGACTGGCATGTTTTTTTGCTGGTATGATACAGTCACAGACAAAACAGCCGGTGGTCAGACAGAATGGCAGCTGGTGCAGACATATTGGATTAGGAGTGTAAAAATGAAGATCAGAAAAGCAACAAAAGATGATCTGGCAGCCATTTCAGCAGTGGAGGCTGAATGTTTCCCTGCTGCGGAAGCTGCCGATGAGAAAGCATTTGCAGATCGTCTGGCGGTATATCCGGATTATTTCTGGCTGCTGTACGATGAGGATGTGCTGGTGGGATTTGTCAACGGAATGGTCACAGACCTGCCGGATCTGACAGATGAAATGTATGAAAATGCGGATATGCATAATCCGGAAGGAAAGTGGCAGATGATATTCGGCGTTGATACGATTCCTTCCTACCGGCGAAAAGGCTGTGCAGCCATGCTGATCGAGCAGGTTATCAGAGAGGCAGAAGCACAGGGAAGAGAAGGACTGGTACTGACCTGTAAGGATAAACTGGTTCACTATTATGTGAAATTCGGTTTTGTGAATGAGGGCGTATCAGAATCAGTTCACGGAGGCGTGACCTGGTATCAGATGAGGCTGAGATTTGCCTGAAAAATTTGAAGTGAGAAACTGCTCTGTTTTAAAATATGATTTTGTTAACTGCTGATATACAGAGAAAGGAATTGTGATGGTCAGAGAAATTGTCAGAGATATATTTTTTCTGGGGCAGAAATCCGAGCCTGCTACGAAAGCGGATTTTCCGGTGGGAAGGGATCTGCAGGATACATTGAGGGCCAATCGGGACCGCTGTGTGGGTATGGCGGCCAATATGATCGGTGTAAAGAAAAATATTATTATAGTGAATATGGGAATAGTGGATGTGGTTATGTTCAATCCGGTCATCAGGAAAAGGGATACTCCTTATGAGACGGAGGAGGGCTGTCTGTCACTGGATGGTGTGAGAAAAACGATCCGATATGAAAATATTGAAGTGGAGTATTATGATTTTTCATGGAAAAAGCAGAGAAAAAAACTGTCCGGGTGGACGGCTCAGATCTGTCAGCATGAGATCGACCATCTGGCGGGACGGATTATCTGAATGGTACAATAGATAATAGGATATGGGTGCCTGCGCGGAAAATATTCTGCTGGAGCCGGTTGAGCAGGGGCTGGGTGGTGTCTGGATGGGCATTTATCCGGATATGGAACGATGCAGGAAGATGAAAAAGTATTTTTCATTGCCGGAAGAAATCATTCCGTTTGCAGTGATTGCTGCCGGATATCCTGCCGGTGAAAACAAACCGAAAGATAAATACGAACCGGAGCACATCCATATGGGAAGATATTAGTCCGGTGTTGTTCTGCCAGTTAAAAAATTGTTAATCATTCCGTGTTAATATGGTATCGCCCGGGCCTGTGGAGCCCGGATCAGGTAAAAACGGCGGAGGACGAATTGATATGACAATCAGGAAAAGGCTGCAGATATCGAATATTCTTGTGACATGCATTTCACTGTTTCTTGCACTGATTATTTCGGTGGTGTGTATTTATGCGGCCAGACAGATCATAACCAGTGTGATTGATTCGGAAAACCGGTATAATCGACAGATGGAGCCGGTTCGGGATCAGGCCAGGGAGCTGCTGGAAGGTGTGCTGGACGGCGAAAAAAAACTTTCAGAGCTGGAATCGTATCTGGCGGAGCAGAATCTGTGGATTCTCCTGTACAACGAGGACCGGACGGAAGTAATTGCTTCGTTTGGAAGAAACAATCAGCGGAATCAGCGGAATGGGGCAGTCAGAGATTCTGATTTATCAGGGAGCCAGAAAGCAGTTATTGCTGGCAGACCTGACCGCAGCCGTGCGGCAGAATATGAAACAGACGCTGAAGGAGATGGGAAGACTTTTCCGGTGACAATATATTCCTGGAAATCCGAGGACATTGATAATACACTGATTAAAATATGTTCCGTGATCATTTGCATGATGGCGATTATCATTTCCATGCTTCTGACGAATGGGCTGATGACGCGGTTTGTACTGAACAGGATTATGGAACCTCTGGAGATTCTTGAGAATGGAACCATGGAACTGGGAGAAGGAAATCTGGGATATCGCATAGCTTATGACAATGAAGATGAATTTCAGTCCGTATGTCAGAATTTCAATCAGATGGCTCAGGCCCTGCAGGATTCCATGACGGCTGTCCGACAGAATGAGCAGAGCAGAAAAGAACTGCTGGCCGGGATTTCTCATGATCTCCGTTCGCCCCTTACATCCATTAAAGCATATGTGGAAGGTCTGATGGATGGAGTGGCGGTCACTTCCGAGATGGAAAAAAGCTATCTGGAAATCATCCATGTAAAAACAGATGAGATCACCGGCATGGTGCAGAAACTTTTTACTTTTTCAAAGATGGATATGGATAATTATCCCTGTAGCATAGAGCAGCTGCATATTCATGAGGAATTGAGTGAAATATGCAGAATGTTTGAAGAAATGGGGCATTTGGAAATCATTGCAGAACAGAAGGAAAAAAATATGTCAATTATGGGAGATAAACTTCTGTTCAGAAATATTATAGTGAATATTTTTGAGAATGCCGTTAAACACAATCGGAGCCGGGATATCCGGATTTTCCTGGAGGAAAAGCTCATACAGGAAAATAAAGAGAATGTGGTTGAAATCAGGATCAGCGATGACGGAACCGGGGTTGAAAAAGAGCAGTTGGAAAAGATATTCGAGGTATTTTACAGAACAGATTCGGCCAGACAGAATCCGGGAAGCGGAAGCGGACTGGGTCTGGCCATTACGGCAAAAGCCGTGGAAAAGATGCACGGGAAAATATGGGCTGAACAGGCAATGCCTCATGGGCTTTCTGTTGTAATTCATTTTCCGGCAGCCAAAACAGAGGCAATAAGTCAGATGGGGTGATAAAATGTGCAGGATTCTTATTGTGGAGGATGATCCGGCAATTGCGCGTATTGAGAAAGATTATCTGGAAATCAATAAATTTAAAGTCGATATTGCGTTAGATGGTTTTCTGGCAAAAAGTATGGTTGAAGAGAATTCTTACGATATGATACTGCTGGATCTGATGCTGCCGGGCGTGGATGGATTTGAATTGTGCAGATCTTTTCGGGAGGAGATGGATATTCCTATTCTCATTATATCGGCCAGAATTGAGGATTGTGATAAGATACGTGGGCTGGGTCTTGGTGCGGATGATTATATTACAAAACCATTTTCACCGGGAGAGTTGATTGCAAGAGTTAAATCCAATCTGGCACAATATGAGCGACTGGCCGGCGGGACAGACTGTGGCAGATACCATATAGGAAATCTGCAGATCGATGTGAAATCACGTAGAGTGCTGAAGCGGGGACAGGAGATTATACTGAAAAATAAAGAGTATGATCTGCTTGTTTTTCTGGTACAGAATGCAGATATGGTATTCTCCAGGGAGGCTTTGTATGAAAAAGTATGGGGATTTGATGCGGTGGGAGACAGCTCTACTGTGCCGGTGCATATCCGCAGGCTGAGGGAGAAGCTGGAGGATGATCCTGCCAGTCCGCAATTGATTGAAACGGTCTGGGGGGCGGGATATCGGATAAAAAAATAATGCTGTTAATGAATTTTTAAACAATTATTTCAGATTCGTTATACTCTGGATATTATGATAGGGCCGTTCGGTTAGAAAGTACCGGGCGGCCCTGTTCTGTAAAAGCAGATAATTTTTGTTTTTGCTGTACAGAGCGTCATGTTTATTGCAGGAGGTATAACGTGTATATTTTGAAAAATTCATTTCGTTCCATCGGGCGAAGTGCAGGAAGAAATGTTCTTATTGCAATTATTATTATTGTAATAGCAGCGTCTGCATGTATCGGTCTGTCCATCAGAGAGGCTGCGGAAAAGGCCAGGTCGGAAAGTGAAGAAAATCTGAGCATAACAGCAGAGCTTTATCTGGATGTAAAATCCATGATGTCAGGCTCAGAGGATGGGTCCTTTGACCGGTCCGGTTTTCATGAGAAAATGGGTAATGTGTCTGATTTATCGCTGGAAGAACTTAAGATTTATGCAACGGCGGATGCAGTGAAAGAATTTTATTATCAGTCTCAGATTCATCTGAATGCAGGAGAAGGAATTGAACCTGTCAGTGATTCGGACGGTACGGAGAATTCCACGGGTTCAGGGATTGATCCCATGAATCCGTCAGCAGAAAAAATCAGCAGAAAGATGGGGAACAGCACTGATTTTACTCTGGTAGGATATAGCAGTGAATCAGCCATGGAGAATTTTCAGAATGGTACGGCAGCTGTAACCTCAGGAATCGTTTTCGAAGAGGGAACCTCTGAGTTTGACTGTCTGATCCCGGATGAACTGGCTGTGTACAATAATCTGGAGGCTGGGGATGAAATTACCCTGCTAAACCCTTCAAATGAGGAAGAAAGTTATACTTTCAAAATCGTGGGAACCTATTACGATGCTTCCGGCGATGCCGGATTTGGAGGAGGCGATTTTGTGAACCGGATTCTTGTCAGTGCGGCAGTGTGCAGCAGTATTTCGTCTCAGTCAGAGGAAAATGCAGTTATTGTGACAGATGAGGAAACCGGGGAAGAAACCAGCTCTGCTCTGACAGAATCCATTACCGGTACATATACGTTTGCTGATGTGGATTCTTATGAAGCATTTGAGAATCAGGCAAGAGCCTTGGGACTTGCACAGGAATATTCTGTCTCATCTTCTGATGCGGCAGCTTATGAAGAAAGTTTGATTCCGCTTGAAAATCTCAGTAAATTTGCGTGGTATTTTCTGGTGATCGTGCTGATAATCGGTGCAGTCATTCTGGTTGTGCTGAATCTGTTTAATATCAGGGAAAGAAAATATGAAGTGGGTGTTCTTACTGCCATCGGTATGAAAAAATGGAAGGTGGCCCTGCAGTTTGTAATCGAGGCGTTTCTGATAACGATCCTGGCAATTGTCATTGGAGGAGGAGCGGGGGCTGCAGCATCGGTTCCTGTAACCAATTCACTGCTGGAGTCTCAGGTTCAGGCACAGGAAAGCAGCGTGGAGCAGATGGAGATGTCTTTCGGACGCGGAGGCGGTATGCGGGGAATTGGGCATACTGCTGAGGAGGTGGATTACATTTCTCAGGTAACTTCAGCTGCAGATATGGTTGTACTGGTTCAGCTGGCGGGAATCGGAATTCTTCTGACAATTTTTTCAAGCTGTGTATCAGTGGTATTTATCATGCGATATGATCCCATCAGGATTCTGGCAGACAGGGATTAGGAAAGGAGTATGACATGAGTATTCTGGAATTGAATCAGGTATCATTTTCATACGGAAAACGAAAGATACTGGATGATATTTCGTATCAATTTGAAAAAGGACGAATGTATGCCATTGTGGGTCCGTCGGGAGTTGGGAAAACTACGCTTCTGTCTGTTCTTGCAGGGCTTGCAAAGCCACAAAGCGGAAGGCTTCTTTATGATGGAAAGGATATCAACCGACTGGATAAGTATGTGTACAGAAGCAAATATGTGGGTGTGATCTTTCAGAGTTTTAATCTCCTGACCAGATATACAGCTCTTGAAAATATTGTACTTTCCATGGATATTTCCGGAGTTCATGACGGGAATAAAAAGGAACGGGCCATGGAGCTTCTTGAAAAAGTGGGGCTGGACAAAGAGGAAGCAAACAGGAGAATTCTCAGGCTGTCGGGAGGGCAGCAGCAGCGGGTGGCCATTGCCAGAGCACTGTCCTATGGGCCGGATATTATTCTTGCGGATGAACCTACAGGAAATCTGGATGGAGGCACAGAGAAAGCAATCATGGATATTTTCCGGGGACTGGCAGATGCCGGCAAATGTGTGGTAATCGTAACTCATTCGCCTTCTGTATCAAAAAGATGCGATGAGGTCTATGAGCTGCAGAAGGCAAAAAAGTAACAGCTTCATATAAATAAATGAGGTGTATTTGATTTGATGCGAAAATAATCCCCCCGACAGGAGAATTTGTGGTATGATACTGTCATGAATATAACAAATTGAAAAGGCCCGGAGTCAATCCGGCTTCGGACTGTCCACCAGGAAACGGAGAGGTGTTTATGACAGAAATAAAAACAGTGCTGGGGGATATTACCCGGATCGATTCAGTGGAGGCAATTGTAAATGCTGCCAATAATTCTCTTCTGGGAGGAGGCGGCGTAGACGGTGCGATTCATCGTGCAGCAGGCCGGGAGCTTTTGGAAGAATGTATAACATTAAAAGGATGCAGAACAGGAGAAGCTAAAATTACAGGTGCCTACAGGCTTCCATGCAAATATGTAATTCATACGGTAGGGCCGGTATGGCATGGGGGGAAACGCGGAGAGGAAGAGCTTCTGTATAACTGTTACCGCAATTCCCTCTGTCTTGCAGCTGAAAAAGGGATACGGACTATTGCGTTCCCGTCTATTTCCACAGGGGTATATTCTTATCCGGTGGAGGAAGCAGCAAAGGTGGCTGTGAGAGCAGTTCGGGAATACATAAAAGAAAATCCCGACGTATTTGATGAAGTCATCTGGGTATTATTTGATGATCGCACGAAGAATGCCTATGACGCTGCACTTTCTTATTAAAAATCTTGTTGACTCTGACCCTGCGTCATGGCTTATGATAGATTACGCAGGGAGGTAAGAACATGAAAACAGTACACGAAGTCAGTAAATTAACAGGTGTCAGTATACGGGCACTGCATTATTATGACAGAATCGGCCTTCTTCATCCGGCGCAGGTGACGGAGGCTGGCTATCGGTTGTATGACGATGCAAATCTGGAGCGGCTTCAGTCGATTCTGTTATTTCGCGAACTGAAATTTTCATTGAAGGAGATCAGGTGTATTCTGGATAGTTCCGGTTATGACAGAGATAAGATGCTGGAACAGCAGATTCAGCTTCTGCGGCTGCAGAAGGAGCATCTGGAGAATCTGATTGAGCTTGCCTGCGAAATTAAAACGACAGGAGTAAAAATTATGGATTTTTCAGCGTTTGATACTTCAAAAATCGATGAATATGCAAAACAGGCAAAAGAAGCCTGGGGTGATACTGCTGCATATAAAGAATATGAGGAAAAAAACAGGATTCGTACTCAAAAGGAGGAGAAGATGCTTGGTGAAGGGCTGATGCAGCTTTTTGTTGAACTGGGTAAGATGAAACAGGAGGGAAAAGTGCCTTCTGATGAAACTGTACAGCAGCAGGTGGGCAGACTTCAGTCTTATATTACCGAGCATTATTACACCTGTACTCCGGAAATTCTGCAGGGGCTTGGATGTATGTACTCCGGAGGCGGAGAAATGACAGAGAATATTGACAGGGCTTCAGGGAAAGGAACCGGAGAATTTGCAGGACAGGCCATACAGGTATTCTGCGAAAAGAAATAATATATTAATGAACAAAGGATCGGCTGATATGAAAAATATAATGCATTTAAAAGCACCAGGTAACTGGATCAACGACCCAAATGGATTTATCCGTTATAAAGGGATGTACCATCTTTTTTACCAGCATTTTCCCTATGCACCTCAGTGGGGAACCATGCACTGGGGGCATGCGGTAAGCAGTGATCTGATACATTGGGAGCATCAGGGGATTGCTCTTTTTCCAACCATTTATGCTGACAGGAACGGCTGCTTTTCAGGCAGTGCACTGGAGCATGATGGGAAAATGTATATTTATTATACAGGTGTTCGATATGATGAGGAATATCCGTACAATATTCACAAATGTCCCGAGGGAGAGTATGTGTCTTCCCAGTTGATGATTATTTCCGGGGATGGAATGCATTTTGATAATTTTCATGGGAAAGAGGTCGTAATTCCTCCCATTACGGATCCTGAAACAGGAGACAGAGCTCATACAAGGGATCCGAAAGTATGGCGGGGAAAAGATGCATGGTATATGTTTCTGGGAAGTACCGTGGACAGAAAGTACGGGGAAATTCTTACATACAGAAGTGACGATCTTCTGAACTGGACTCTTCTGAACCGCAGTTTTAAAACAGAGGGCTTTGGCTGGATGTGGGAATGCCCGGATTATTTCGAAACGGAAGGCGGAAATGTGCTTCTGGTTTCATCCATGGGTCTGATGAAGGATGAATATGCCGGAATCGGCAGGGAGAATCAGACCATTTGTATGATGGCGGACTTTGATGAAGAGACAGGTGCCCTGCAGATTGGCGGGCAGTATCAGTTTATGGATTACGGGCTGGATCTGTATGCCCCCCAGAGCACTCTGGATGCTGCAGGACGCAGGGTGCTGATTGCCTGGCTTCGGATGCCCCGACCGGTTGAAAGCGGGGATGCATGTGAATGGTGCGGTATGTTCTGCCTGCCAAGAGTAGTGGAAGTAAAGAACGGACATGCTTATTTTGATGTGCATCCTGATGTGAAAAAAAGCTACTCCAGAAAGATATACTCTCCCGAAGAAGCTAATGAAGCAGGATACAGAATCAGCATGGAGTTGAAAGACGGAGAATACGTTGATATCGGGGGGTATCGCATATACCGGGAGCAGGCGCAGATCTGTACGGACCGGTCCGAAGTATTTCCCGAGACAGGAAAAATCTGGACGCAGTTTACCACACCGGAGATTAAAGATGGTTATCATCTGGATATTTATGTGGAAAATAATCTGGTTGAGGTCTATATCAATGCGGGTGAATATGTCATCAGCAATGCGGTGTACGGTCTGGGAAAGGATATTCTGACTGATTCTGCCGGAGACATGGACATCCGGACTCCCGGGGATCCATGTGAATAAGTTTTTGATAAATACTTTTTAAATAACCCCCGGGCAGCTGCCAAAAGGTTCGGAAATGAACCTGAAAGCAGCTGCCCGGGGGTTTATATGGTGCGCCTAGCGGCGCACGTTTCCAACGGGTGCAAGTCCCGAATCCACCCGGTAGTGGGAAGGATATAGTCGAAGGCAAGGGTGTCCATCGTGAGATGGAATCTGAAGGAAGCTGGATGTGGGGAACATACTAACCCACGGGCAAATCTCCGGTCTGACGAACAGAAATCACATATTAGGTTATGCATGAGGGTAAGGCTGCCGTTCAAGTCGAAGCCCCATAACTACACGGAATCA
>JAXDZY010000069.1:0-3383 GCA_034086685.1 Lachnospiraceae bacterium | reverse complement strand
CGACAGATACGGTTTATCTGATTCTTTGGAAACATGGCCGAGGGTATCTGTAATCACCTGGTGCGGTACCTTCTTTAAAAGAAGTTTGTGCGTTAACGTATACCGGCAGACATGAACACCGCGGCTGTCCCGGTTGACTGTACGGATGTCTGCCTTATCCAGCAGTCCGGAACAGACCATGTACATGGAGCTGAGTTTTTTATAAGGTGCCTGCATCCGGACAAAGACATATGGATAGCTGCCTGCTTTTGCAGGCCGTTCATTCATGATATAGTCCATGATCGCATTGCCAACATCCTCCAGTAAAGGAAGGCTCAGCGTTACACCGGTTTTTTTCTGTTCCAGTATGATCTGGTCATTTTGCCAGTCAATCTGGCTAAACCGGAGGTTACAGATATCAATATCGCGTAATCCAAGCCGGATTGCCAGACGCATCATGGCTTTCGTGCGGAGAGGTGCTTCCTTCATTGCGTGAAAAAGCTTTTCTTCATCCAGTGCGGTGATATACGGCTTCAAATGCATGTTTTGATAAGCCGGTGTCAGAACCATTCCTGAAAAATCCGCTGGCACAAACCCGGCAGCATGCAGATAAGACAGGATCTGTCGTATGATTGGAAAAAGTGTTCCCCGGCTGTTCAGGCAGAGCCGTTCTGAAAGGGAAACAAGCATGGCTTGAATCTGTGAAGGCTGCAGCTCATACAGTCCGGAAACATCAGTGACTCCTGCGCCTTCCACCAGGCACCGGAAAGCGTAATCGTAAAGATCAATGGTGTTATTTTCAAGGTTCTGTGTACGCAAAAAAGCATTGTACTGCTGGCGAATCTCTTCAAGCGTATCATCAGAGCAGCGTATTTTCTTTGAAAGGAACAGTTTCCATTCAAAGCATCCAGTGTCCGCTACTTCAAGCAGCACACAGACTGCACGGAACCGGATTTTTCTCTTCCATTCATGAAGGAGGCCATCCTGATGTTTCCGGTTTGTATCTTCAACGAAAGCATTGCAGGATTCTCTGGTGAACAGGGTGTCCCCGCGAAGATACAGGAAGGTGTACAGCTCTCTCCATGCCTGCATGTACTGCCAGTTTGTAGATGCAGAAAGATGAAGATAAGTCATCTCACTTTCTGCCCTGCGGATTAGAAGACCTGCATCGATCCTGCCGTCAATGACCGGAAAAGAAACACTTTGAAAAGCTTTTTCCGCCTCACTGGCAGAAGGGATTTCCGGTTCATTATAGAGCTTTCCTTCCGGTGTAAATGCCTTTGTTCCGGCTTCTTTGTCCACTAAACGTACTGCGTGAAAAAGCTGAAAGCGCAGATCAGGCGTTACTGCTTTGGAAACATAGGAATCATACAGTTTCTGGCAGGGTTCTGAAATACCTAAACAATCGCCATGGTCGACAAGATGTTTCAAGTAATTCTTCCGTGCGTCATATGTCGACGGGGCAAGCTGCAGCTTTTGCTGTTCGAGGACAGCGTTAACCACTTTTTTTAATTTATTCATCTCAATACTCCTTTCTGCCACGGGAAACTGCCGTGGCTAGATTCAGGATATCAATTGAGCGAACAAAGCAAAACATTATCAGCAAAAATGCTTTTAAATATGTTTAACTGCTGGATATTTCTGGAGATTATCGCAGAATTGCCGATAACATTTTTTCGCCGATAATCATCATTATCGGAAATTTCCGATAATGATGATAAACCAAATGCTGAGGGATCTGTGAAGTTTGCTACCACATGGATCATCGCAGCGCTGCGTAATCATCACTTTTTCTCTCTCGATGAAGCAAGATCAGCAGTTTTTGAGAAGCTCGAAGAGCTTAATTCCCGTCCTTTTCAGAAAAGGATAGGGAACCGCCGCCTCGCTTATGAGAATGAAGAAAAAGCATTTATGCAGCCGCTCCCTACGACCTCATTTGAACCGGCAGTCTGGTCCACTGCAAAGGTTCAGAACGATTATCTCATAAATGACGGGATCAATAAATACTCTGTTCCGTTTGATCTGATCGGTGAAAACGTGGACATACGGATAACCAATGGCACAGTGGAAGTATTCTTCCATGGGAGCCGCGTGGCATCTCATGCACGCCTTCTGAAAGCTCAGCAGGATCCTGTCAAAAAACCGGAGCATATGCCACCTGAACATCAGAAATATCTCTCTTATACACCGGATGAATTCCTGAACTGGGCATCCTCCGTTGGCGAACACACTGCTAAAGTGGTCGACTATTTCCTGACTTCAGGAAAAGCACCTGAACAGGGGTATAAATACTGCGCAGGTCTGATGAAGACAGCTGACCGTTACGGACAGCAGCGTACGGAAAAAGCCTGTGAAAGACTTCTGGCTTTCACGAAACAGCCATCTCTCAGGAGTATTGTAACCATCCTGAAAAATGGGCAGGACAAGATCCCGTTGGAAACGGTATCCGAATCGTCCAATCCATCCAGACGCAGCAGAGGAATCACCCGTGGTGCAGCGGCATATGGAAAGGGAGGTGATGCAGAATGATCAGCGAATCAACTCTTGAAACATTAAAAGGTATGCACTGCAGCGCAATGGCTGAGGAACTGAAACGTCAGATGGAAGATCCTGCAACCTATTCGTCTCTGGGCTTTGAGGAACGTCTTGGACTCATCATCGATGCAGAATGGAACCGTCGACAAAGAAACAAACTTGCCAGACTTATTGCAAAAGCACATTTTTCAATCCCCTCAGCCTGCATCGAAGGAATCGAATATATTCCGGACAGGAAACTTGATAAAGCGCAGATCATACGCTTTTCGACCTGCCAGTATATCAATGATAATCATCATATCATACTGAAAGGGGCAAGCGGATCCGGCAAAACCTATCTGGCCTGCGCTCTTGGAAATGCGGCGTGCAGGAAGTACAAAAATGTGATCTATATACGTATGCCAGAGCTCTTAGATGAACTCAGCATGGGAAAAGCCACTGGCACATTCGACAAAGTGATCAAGACCTATAGGAAAGCTGATCTCCTGATCCTGGATGAATGGCTGATCCGCTGTCTGACGCCGCAGGAGACCTATAATCTCCTGGAAATCATAGAAGCCAGAGTGAACAGCCCAAACGGTTCAATGATCTTCTGTACACAGTACAATAATGAAGAATGGTATGGTCGGATAGATCCTGAATCTGATGAGGGAAGCCCCATTTCAGAAGCCATCATGGATCGAATCATTCATAATGCCTACGACGTATTGATAGAAGGCCGCATATCAATGCGCAAACGTCATGGGCTGTCAGCCAGCCAGGAAGGGGGAGCTTATGAAGAATAACTGCCCATTCTCTGAAAGAGGCAAATGTGAAATCTGGATTGAATACCAGATTCTCCAGTGTGCTCTGGAAGAAGCCGAAGAACT
>JAXDZY010000043.1:0-19820 GCA_034086685.1 Lachnospiraceae bacterium | reverse complement strand
TTTGTTTCCATTGGTTCCTCCAGATTATTTTTCTGGATTCCATTGTACAGGATTATTTTGGATATGTCACCGTTTTCCTGTATACAATCTATCATACTTATCTTTTTTTGAACATCCCTAAAAACGTGCGTTTACCGTGGCTGAACAGTCCTGTCTGTTTTTCAGTTCACACAGCATTCTTTCAGAATCCCTTCCAGTGCCGCACCGCTGCTGGTATGGCTGCGGATCACCTGTGTGCTGGTATTCTTCGCCTGATCCAGCGCACATTTCACCATCTTATGGGAAACGGTGCTGGTAAAAAGAATAAACACATCCGGCGAACCCAGCTGCTTGTCCATATCCGCCGTCATTTTGGTAAATACTTTTGCCTTGCACTTATAATTTTTACAGATTTTCTTATACTGACAGACCATACGGTCATGACCGCCTACGATTACGATACTCATATGATTTAACCTCCTGCTGTAAATTTTCTATCACCGTTCAGAGCCAGCCCCGAAAACACTGCGCATCTCCGATTTCTTTTGATTTCTCTTCCGTATTTCTCATTGTATATTCTCTTCTGCACATCAGTTAGTTAATTCTAACCATATTAGTTGTAACTAACTTTACTATAAAACAATAAAAAAAGCAATAGCAGTATTGAAAAAACTTCTCAATACACAGCTATTGCTTTTTACATTTTCTTCCAGATATTCAGCCGGCTTTTCCAACTGAACGGAATCCGTACGATAATTAGAAGAACCGCTCAATCACTTCCACAATTCCGTTGTGATTATTGTCTCGCTCCGTGACATAGTCTGCCACATTTTTCAGTTTTTCCTGTGCGTTGGCCATGGCCACACCCATGCCTGCAAACTGAATCATGGAAATATCGTTAAAACTGTCTCCGCAGCAGACCATTTCCTCCCTTTTGATTCCCAGGATGTTCAGCAGATGCTTCAGACTGTAGGCTTTGTTCACATTTTTCGGTACAATCTCCAGAAAACAGGGCTCCGAGTGGTAGATCTGCGTTTCATGGAAATATTTTCGTTCGAAAAACGGTTCCAGTGCCTCCAGCTTCTGTCCTTCACCTGTCAGAAGGCATCCGTTAACCGGAAAATCCACAAATTCCGAAAAATTTTCATGATATTCCAGCGGCATATGGCAGATTTCGGACTCCTGTACCATGTAGGGATCGGTATCTGTGCCGGTCACGATCACTTCGTCAGTATACGTAACCATCCCCAGATTCTTTTTCAGGGCATCCCTCCACAGACGTACAGGAATGTAAGCAGGAAGCTTTTTTTCATACACACAGGCACCGGTTCTGAAATCGATGATCCGTGCTCCGTTAAATGCCAGAATGTAACTGCCGAATCTGCCGAAATCCAGCTTTTCTGCTATGGAAAATACTCCGCGGGGAGGTCTTCCGGAAGCAATTACCACGCGGATTCCATTCTCCTGAAGCTGTATGATCGCATCCCTCGTCTGTTTTAAAACTTTTTTATCGGAATTCGTTACCGTACCATCAATATCCAGAACCAGTAATTTAAAGCTCACTCTTTTACGCCTCTTTCAGACACCCGGGTGTCTTCAGATAAATTTCTCTTGTTTCTTCCGGTACCATGCGGCCGCCGGTTGCCCATGCAATATGGGTTGCCTGTTTCATCTTGTCGGCCAGACCCTGTTTTTCGATGTAATCTTTCATATCTTCCGGGCGGATCAGTGCTGCAAATGCTGCGCAGGAGCTGGGTTCGATAAAGATTTCTTCTTCGCTCAGAAGTCCGCGCATCAGATCGTACAGCTTACAGTCACTGATGGTGGCAATGCCTGACAGCATGGGTTCGATCACTCTGCCGACGAAGGCGGAAGGACGTCCTACTGCCAGTCCGTCTGCATCTGTTCTTCCGTCGATTCCGAAATCCTGAACACTGACGCCGTCATGCTGTCCCGTTGCCATACCCATCAGCATGCAGCATGCATGGGTCGGCTCTGTAAAGAAGCAGTGTACGTTATCGCCGTAAACCTGCTTGATTCCGTAGGTTACACCGCCGGGTGCGCCGCCGATTCCGCAGGGAATATAGACAAACAGAGGATGATCGCTGTCCACCGTGATGTTCTGTTCCTCCAGCTGTGCTTTCAGACGTTCCCCGGCAACGCTGTATCCCATAAACAGGTTCTGTGAATTTTCATCATCCACAAAATAACTCATAGGATTTGCATCGGAATTGATACGGCCCTGTGTTACTGCCGCGCAGTAATCATCCGCATACTCGATCACTTCCACACCGCGGCTGCGAAGCAGATCCTTTTTCCACTGCTTTGCATCAGCTGACATATGAACGATTACATGGAAGCCCAGCTTTGCGCTCATGATGCCAATGCTCATGCCGAGATTGCCGGTACTGCCCACCTGAACGGTATACTGTCCGAAGAATTTCACAAATTCCGGTTCTGCAAGAATGCTGTAATCATCTGTTTCCTTCAGCTTACCTGCAGCCAGTGCCAGATCCTCTGCATGCTTTAATACTTCGTAAATACCGCCTCTTGCCTTAACGGAACCCGATACCGGCAGATCGCTGTCCATCTTCAGCATCAGTTTGCCCTCGATTTCCGCGCCGTATACACGTTTCAGAAATTCTTTCATAGAGGGAATCTCTCTCAGCTCGGATTCAATGATTCCGTTTGTTTCCTCCAGCTCGGGGAATACTTTTTTCAGATAAGGCGCAAAGCGAAGCAATCTGTCGCTGGCATCCTTAATCTGGTCAGGATGTACTTCCATAATATTCTGCTGCGCTTCAGGGACCTTACGGTCATTTAACCAGAAGGTTTCCTTTAATGCTGCGGCATCTGCTACAGCGGGTATTGTATCAATATATTTTTGTAATTCTGCTTTCATTTTCTCTCTCCTCAACATTATTTATGAACAAATCCATTTTCAGGATTCAAAAAGTCTTTTGTAAGTCGTCTGACCTCGGGACTGAGTACCAGCAAAGCCAGAATATTGGGAATAATCAGCAGGCCCAGTGCACAGTCCTGAATGGACCACACCAGGTCAATGGTGCTCATACTTCCCAGAAGAATGATAAACGGAAATACAATCCGGTAAATACTGGCCCATCCGGGCTTTTTCAGATACGTCAGACTGACATGCCCGAAGTACCACTGGCTCATGATCGATGTTCCCGCAAACAGCATCAGACTGACATAGATCACATTCTGAAAACCGGGAAATACCGATCCGAAAGCGGTTGCTGCCAGAGTGGATGCATTGGTATGATACTCATTGGCGCCGGTGATCAGAATCGTAAAACCGGTGGTACTGCAGATCAGAATCGTATCAATAAATACTTCCATAATACCGAACATGCCCTGACGCACAGGATGGTCAACCGCTGCGGAGGAATGGATTACCGCTGCGGAGCCTTCGCCTGCTTCGTTGGAGTATAATCCCCGGGCCACGCCGAAACGCATGGCTTCTTTCATGGTAAGGCCTGCTGCCGCTCCCACTCCTGCCTTCAGAGAAAATGCGCTCTGCAGGATGGACTGAATCACTTCAGGCAGCTGTGTGATATTAAGAATCACAACCAGCAAGCCGCAGATCAGATACAGGCCGGCCATAACCGGCACGATTTTCTCCGCTACATGCACCAGACGTTTAAATCCGCCGCTGATAACCAGCGACATAAGTACCGCAAGAATCAGACCGGTTGCCGGATGAGGAAGCTTAAATGCTTCTCCGGAAACCTGAGAAATGGTGTTGGACTGGATCAGAGTTGCTCCCGCATTCTGAATAAACAGAAGAACAGCAACCAGCGCGCCGACCCATTTCAGTTTCAATCCGTGGGCGATATAATACATGGGACCTCCCACAATATTGCCCTTGTCATCATGTCCGCGATACTGAATACCCAGGATGATTTCTCCGTATTTGGTTGCCATACCGAAAAATGCGGCAACCCACATCCAGAACAGTGCACCCGGGCCCCCCGCCAGAATTGCAGTGGAAACACCTACGATGTTGCCGCTTCCCACACAACTGGCAATGGCAGTACACAGCGCCTGATAAGAAGAACATTTACCGGCATCCTCTGTGTCTCCCCGTTTTCTGATACCGTCCAGAAAACCTTTGAATACCCTGGGAAAACAGCGGATCTGGACAAAGCCTGTTATCACAGTGTAGAAAATACCCAGTCCAAGCAGGGCAAACAGCAGCCAGTCTCCCCACAGGGTATCAGCCACACTGCTGAAAAAGGATTCTAGTGAACTCATACAGCCTCCTTATTTCAGCAGATCATTACCTTCTGCATCCGGCAGAACAAAGCCCATACGTCCCGCAAGTGTGGGAGCCACATCGATCAGGCGCACGTTGTCAATATTGCCCTTTTCAATGCCTTCTCCGGTCAGCATAAAGGAAGCTCTCATCTCCGGGAATTCCTCGCTGTAACCGTGCTGTGCTTTCTGTGTCAGACGGGTTCTGCAGTATTCACCGATCACATCATCGCGAAGTTCATAACCTTTTTCTGATACAAGTACATAAGCAGCCTCCGGGAAACCGCCGCGTTTTTTCGCTTCTTCTCCCGTCAGAACCTCCAGAATCCCGCTTTCCGGATCAGCCTTCAGCTGTTCCATTACGGTTTTCAGAACCTTTGCCGCTTCTGCATCGTCGGGATCCGCCAGACGGATCTCGGCAGTACCGCCTGCACGCTGGCTGAACGCTTTCCATGCCGTTACACGTCCCTGATCATCCGCTTCGATCAGTCCGGCATCTCTCAGCAGCACATTGGGGGAAATATTATGGGTATTATCCAGAGAACCGTGGTCAGACACTACACAGATGATCACATGGTCATTTGTAATTCTCTTTGCCTCGGTAATCAGCTCGCCCAGCATGGTGTCGATCTTTTCCAGACTGGCAGCTGCTTCCTTGCTGTACACACCATTTATGTGAGCACTTTCATCAAAGCTTGCAAAATAAGCAGACATGAAGAAAGGCTTTTCCGAAATAACCGACTCGATCTTATTGCGGAGCATCCAGAGGGCAGCTTTTCCTCTCTGGGCATCTCCCGCATCCGTCAGATCCAGACCGCCTGCATAACGTCCGATTTCCTGTTCCATCTCGGATATGATCCCCTGAGGTTTTGCAACCGCGTCGATGAAGCAGCTGTCCAGTTCCGAACCGTCCCACCAGAATTCAGGAGCAATAAAATCGCCCTTTGCTCCGACGGATGTGGGGAATGCCACGCTGGCTGACCAGTATCCGTTCTCTTTTGCAGCTTCCCACAGCGTCTTCACCTTTTTGTTGGCAAACCAGTGCCATGCACCCAGATGGTCGCCTGTAGGATCAAAAATTCCGTTGTTGACGGTTCCGTGGGTGGCAGGGTTGGTTCCCGTGATCATACTCTGATGGCAGGGATATGTAAAAGTGGGGAATACGCTTTTCATGCCGTTTCGTGCAGTCAAACCATTTTCCACAAAATACTGTGTAATATTGGGTAAATGAACACCAAGTCTTTCCTGTTCAAATACAAATTCCGGTTTCAATGCATCAACAGAAACCAGGAGGATACTGGGACTGTTCTTTCTATCATTCGTCTGAAAACTCATTTTATTCTTCGTTCCTTTCTTGATCTTGAGAAATCACAACTTGAACTCCTGCCTGTTCCAGGGCTTTCGTCTGTTCTGCCGGTGCATTGGAATCGGTAATAATCATGGAAATCCGGTCAATTCCGCACATTTTGACAAGGGAATTCACTCCGATCTTGGAACTGTCGGCAATCACAATGGTTTTGCCGGAGGCTTCCATCATCCTGTCCTGTACGATGATCTCATCCACTCTCTGATACGTAATTCCACGCTCCACTGATATTCCGCAGGTTGTGAGAAACAGAATATCAATATTGATTCGGGAAAAGATAAGTGTTGCCAGATCAGAGGTAAAAGCTTTTTCATCGGAATTGTAGATTCCGCCTGTCAGTACCAGCGTGATTCCTTCCGCATCGGCCAGCTCAGCGGCTACGGGAAGAGAATTGGTCACCACCGTAAGAGAATGGAAGCGGTGCCTGATCACCCGTGCCAGCTCCAGAGCGGTCGTACCGGAATCCAGCGCAATGGCCTGCCCTTCGGAAATATATTCCGCAGCTTTTCTTGCTACTTTTTCCTTATTAAGGAAATGCTGCTTCTGTCTTTTGTCGAAAGATGCATACTGCAGGCTTTCATTTTTCTCCTGAACCGGAACGCCGGGCATCTGTGAATCTGTCTTCGACGGTTCCAGCTTCATTGCACCTCCACGGATCCGTCTGAGCAGCCCCTGGGCTTCCATGGTCTCCAGATCTCTCCTTATGGTTTCTCTCGACGCTGACAACAAGCTGCACAATGTACTCGTTTTTACACTTCCTTCACTTTCAAGCAGACCGCTGATCTTTTCATATCTCTGTTCTGATAACATATATCCTGACTCCTTTTTTGCAAAATCCGTTTCTTATTGACTCCATCATATTACAAAATGAGCAGTTTTGCAATATGTTTTTTAAAAATCGCTTATTTTGCCAAATAATTACACACTTTTGCACATCGTGAATTGTAAAAATGACACATATTTGCAAATTAAGACTAATTTTTACTTGACATTGCACATTTTTACAACTATACTAAAGGTGTTCCAAATCCGTTTCTTATGCAGCAGTCACTGAGGACTGCACGGAACGAACGGTTTTCTTCATAAAACCAACCATAAAAAGGAAGATAGCCGTTACTGAAAAAAGCAACAGTTCACAGACATTCATAATGATCTGCTGAACTGTTGCCAAAAAAACAAAAAAGAAAAATATCAAGAGGTGCTTCATTATGTCTAAACAGAAAAAATCACTGGACAAAAAATGGATATCTTTCGGTACTCTGATGCTTGGAGCAGGTACGATCTACAAGCTCGGATTCATGAAAGACGCGTTCTACGTACCCATGCAGGAGTTCATGGGACTTTCCCACACTCAGATCGGTACCGCAATGAGTGTTGCAGGTCTGATCTCCACCTTCGGATTTCTGGCATCCATTTATCTGACAGACCGGATTTCCAAAAAAATCATGATTCCCGCATCCTTACTGGGAATCTGTTTATGCGGACTGTGGCTGTCCACATTCCCTTCCTATCCGATCTTCCTGACCATCTACTGTCTGCTGGCCATCTGCGCAGATATGCTTTACTGGCCTACCATGCTGAAAACCGTACGATTGTTGGGCAATGAAGACGAACAAGGGCGAATGTTCGGTATACTGGAAGCCGGCAGAGGCCTGATGGATACCATCGTTGCTTTCTGCGCACTGGCTATCTTCTCCGCTATGGGAAGTACAGCAGCCGGTCTGCGTGCCGCAATCCTGTTCTATGCCATCGTCCCCGGTGTTATCGCCATTCTGGCATTCATCCTGCTTGAGCCCGATGCTCCCGCTGCAAAAACAGATGCAGAGGGAAAAGAAATCGGTGCCAACAAAGCTGCTATGGACGGCGTGATCCGTGCGCTGAAAAACAAAAACATCTGGCTTGTTTCCTTTAATATTTTCTTCGTATACTCCGTTTACTGCGGATTAACCTACTTCATTCCTTTCCTGGAAGAAGCTTACGCACTCCCCGCAGCTCTGGTGGGTGTATACGGTATCATCAACCAGTACGGTCTGAAGATGCTGGGCGGTCCCGTCGGCGGTTTCATCACAGACAAGGTACTGCACTCCGCTACAAAATATCTGAGAATCTGCTTCGTAATCGTTGCTGCTATCCTGGCTGTATTCGCATGCCTGCCTCATCAGAATATGGGAATCGTTGCCGGTATGGCCATCACTCTTACCATCAGCGCATTCGTATTCAGTATGCGCGCCGTATTCTTTGCCCCCATGGATGAAGTTAAGGTTCCCCGTGAAATCACCGGTTCCGCCATGTCCATCGGTTCCTTCGTAGGTTACCTGCCCGGCGCATTCATGTACGCCGTGTACGGCAATATCCTTGACCGTTTCGAAGGACTGGCAGGATACAAGATCGTATTCGTTATGATGGCGGTCTTTGCAGTAATCGGATTCTGCCTGAGTTCCTATATCCTCAGAACCATGAAGAAAGAAAAAGCCAACTAATCCCGTTCCTGCGCAGCAGTGAAAACGTTGCCGAAAAACGTGCTGTGTGAAGTAGAAGTCATTGCTTCTCTGAAATAAGCCCACGCACAGGCTATTAACAAAACCTCATTAAACAGATATACTGCCATATATATATATCTTCAACAGTAAAAACCATCCGGCCGGAATCGAAACATGATTCCGGCCGGATGGTTTTTATTTACATCATTTTTATTAGTTTTATTTCAGGTTCTGACTACGCAGATCAATGATCCTGTCACAGACCTGATCGGCAAGGGCATGATTATGCGTCACCATGAGAAGTCCCAAATGCCTTTCCTCCACTTCTTTCATCATCAGTCCCCAGATCTGGGCCTGTGTAATCACATCCAGCATGGTACTCATTTCATCTGCCAACAGAAAATGAGTTCCTGCGAAAAGTGACCGTGCCACACAGAAACGTTGCAGCTCTCCGCCTGACAGTTCTCTGGGATATCTTCCCAGCCATTCTTTTTCTATTCCGAGAGCTTCCATAACTTCTTCGCGAAACATACCTGACTCCTGCAGAACTTTTTTCATTTTCCATCTTGGGTTGATTGCTTTTTCCGGATGCTGGTAAATCAACTGAACCGGACAAACACCTTTTTCAGGCAAAGATTGTCCATCCAGAAGTATTTCTCCGGAAGCAGGCTTCAGATAGCCTGCCATCAGCTTCAGAAGCGTACTTTTTCCATACCCACTTGGACCAACCAGTCCCACACGTTCTCCCTTTTCAATAGAAATATTCACATTCTGTAAAATCCATGGAGTTCTTTCATTATATCGAAAACTGATATTTTTAGCTTCAAGTAGCATGAATACACCTCACTGTTCCTCCACGCAGTTCCTGCATGGGTATTGTCTGTTCACATTCTTCCGTTTTATGCGGACATCGGGGCGCAAAAAGACATCCTTTCGGCAGGGCCCTGGCATACGGCTGAAATCCCGGTATCGGACGAAATCCGTTCTGCGGCAGAGCCCGCCACAGAGCTTTCGAATAAGGATGGCGCAAAGCCTCAGGTCCTTTGACAAAATCTGCGGATGGAGCGATTTCCACTGTAGTCCCTGCATAAAAAACAGCCACGCGGTCCGCAAAATTAAATGCCAGATCAATATCATGAGTAATCAGAATAATCGCTTTCCCTTCATCCGCCATTTCCCTGAAGCATCTCAAAGCTTCCAGCGCCATCTCCAGATCCAGCCCCGGAGTCGGTTCATCTGCAATAATCAGTTCCGCTCCGCTGATTACAGCTTTCGATACCAGTACCCTTCTTGCCATTCCTCCTGACAGCTGAAAAGGATACAAATGTTCTGTTTTTTCATCCAGATGAAATCTGGCAAATGCCTTCTTCTGTGCTTTTTTTCTGTTTTCATCAGGTTTTTCCCCCAACACCTGAGAGCCAATTTTCATGGATGGATCCAGATACGCAACCGACTGAGGTACAAGAGCCATTTCTTTTCCTCTCAGTTTTTCTTTATCTTTTTCTGTCAGAGGCTTTCCTTTATAAAGCATGGTACCTGTTGTGGAAGCATTCTCAGGCAGAAGTCCCATAACCGCATGGGCAAGCAGGCTTTTTCCTGAACCGCTGGAGCCTGCAATCGCCACAATTTCTCCGGGCTTTACATCAATACTCAGATTGGAAATCACCTGCAGATCGTACTGTTCCAGTCCCTCGTCATACATATGAAAAGAGACAGATAAATCTTTCACCTCAAGAATCGGCTGGTCTGAATTCATTATTCTCATACTATCCATTATCTGACCTCCTATTCATGTGCACTGTAGGGATCAACCAGTTTTTTAAGATTTTCACCCAGACGGTCAAACAGCAGTACAATAACAGCCAGTGTCAAGCCGGGGAAAAATGCCAGCCACCACATACCGGTCGAAAGATATTTCATGGATTCCGACAGGATGATTCCTACTGCCGGCTGTTCCGGTGAAAGACCAAACCCCAGAAATGTCAAAGACGATTCATGCATAATTGCATGAGGAAACATCAGAATCAACCCGATGAGAAACTGCGGAATCATATGCGGCAAAATATGATTAACCGTTATCCATCTGCTGTCGTATCCCAGTTTTCTTGAAACCTCTATATACTGCTGGGAACGAATCTGAAGAACTTCACTTCGAATCAAACGAGCAAGCCCTGTCCAATGGGTCACTGCCACACCGATCAGAACACCTTTCAGCCCTTTTCCGCACGCAAAAGCAATCAGAATCAACAGAACCGTATGAGGAATCCCCATAACCAGATCAATCAGCCAGTTAATGAAATGATCCAGTCCGGCAGAACCGGTGGCCGCCGCCACGCCTACAAACAAAGCAATCACAGCACTGACGGACGAAGCAACCGTTCCCACTATAATGCTGGTTGACATCCCTTTTATTGTTCTAAGCAGCATATCCCGCCCAAGCATATCCGTCCCAAAAGGATGTTCCCAGCTCGGTTTAAGACCTTTCTGTGAAAAATCCGCCCGAATCATTTCCTCATTGATGAAAATACCTGCCAGATAAATGGATACCAGCACCGCAGCAATAATAATAAACGTAATTATTGTTCCGGTTCTTCTGTTAATACGCAGAATCCCGGCTTTTTTACCGGTATTTTCAGCATTTTTACTCTCCATGCTCATACCCCTCCCTTATCTGCGGATCTGCAATTCCATAAATAATATTGGCTAGCAGATTTCCGGTAAACACAAAGACCGCACTGAACAGCGTGATTCCCAGCAACAGAGGAACATCCGATCCCATACCTGCTGCAGAAGCAGCGGAACCCAGACCCGGATAGGAAAATACATTTTCGGCCAGTACAGAACCACCGAATAATTCACTGAAAGAACCGAACTGCATGGTTACCGCCGGAAGCAGAACATTTCTTAATCCATGTCTCTTCCAGATACTGAAACGTGATTCTCCGCTGGCTTTGGCAAACAGAACATATTCGCTCTCCATAACATCCACCAGTTTTTCCCGTGTATGAAGCGCTACATTGGCAAACGACAGAAAACTCAACGTAAGCGCCGGGAGAATCAAATGGTGTATCCTCTGCCATATGGTTACCTGTTCAGAAGGGACTCCTTTTGGCACGCTCATCCCCATAGGGAACCAGCCCAGCTTTACTGAGAAAAACATCAGAAACACAATCCCTATCCAGAAAGTTGGAATTGCACACATTGTAAGGCAGATTTTCTTCAGGATCCGATCCGGCCATTTTCCATTAAATGTGCCCATGATACATCCGATTCCAAAACCAAGAATCCCCGAAAACAGCCATGCGGTAATCATCAATGCCAGAGAGGTCACAAATTTATCTTTTATAATATCAAGCACAGGCCGCCGGTAAATCAGAGAAGTACCAAAATCACCGTGTAGAATCGACCTGAGCCAGATAAAAAAACGTTCTGTTGCAGGTTTGTCCAGTCCCCAATATTCCGCGATTTTAGCCCGTTGTTCCATACTCACATTGGGAACCGCCCCAACATATTGCTGAACCGGGTCTACCGGAGACAAACTTACCAGAACAAAGCTGATGATGCAGACCGCAATCATCAAAGTAACAAAACGGAAGGCATATCTCCTGACAGATTTAAAAACTCTTTTTTTGCTCATTTGTTCTCCTTGTATGAAAATCAGGAAAATACGACCTGGATGTTTTCCTGAATCTTCTGTCAAAACAGGGGACGGGCAAACACCCGTCCCCCTTGTTATTCATTGGCCTGTTCCGATTAACCCGACAGGAAACCGGAATCAACCGGTTATTCCGTCCATTTCCATTCAGCCAGATTGACAACCAGCGGCCATGCTGCTCCGTGAGCGTGGATTCTCTGTTTGCCGATATCCAGACCTTCCTTTGCATAGTAAAGATGGGACATATTAATGTAAAATGCCCAGGGTGCTTCCCCTCTCATGGATGTACCGGTGGTTCCGTCCCACTGTGCTTTCTGCCACCATTCAATCGAATCTTCCAGAGTTTTGGAAGTCATGGCTTTGTCCATATACTCATCAACAACATCACTGGTAAAGAATTCCGGATTATAGAAGTCGGTTTTTCCCGCATTGCTGCTGTGATAGAGCATATAAGATGTCATGGGACTGCTTGATCCCCATCCCATGATCATCGGTTCGGAAAACATTCTCTTAACAGTGTCACCTGCGTTTACGCCTTCTACAGTAATGGAAATGCCAAGGTTCTCTTTCGCCTGATTTGCTACAGACATTGCAACTGCCTGTCTCATGGAATCTCCTGCGAAATACATAACATTGAATTCTGCTTTCAGATCGCCTTTTTCTCTGATTCCGTCTCCATCAGTGTCCTTCCATCCCGCATCTTCCAGCATTTTTACCGCATAATCCACATCTGTTTCAATTACATCCTCTTCATTCCACCAGGGAAGCCCATCACACTCGGAATAGGCAGGATTAGCAAATCCATTCAGTGCCTCGTCAATAATCTGCTGTCTGTCAATGCCGTAACACATTGCTTTACGAATTGCAATATCACATGTAATATTATTGCCGATCTTGTATCCGTCTTCAGTTACTTTTCCTTCATCCGGTACCGTAGGGAAAGTAATTCCGCGGTTATCAACAGACTGTACAGAAATCACCTTCATACCTTCAATCTCTGTTTTAGCCAGAGTTGCGGAAGTCAAAGCAATATCCACTTCACCTGCTTTGGCAGCTACCAGTCTTGCATCTTCTTCCTGTACAAGGAAGATTGCCTTTTTGATTTCCGGTTCTTCACCATAATAATTCTCATTCACTTCAAAAATAAACTGCTGTCCCTTATCCCACTGTGTCAGTTTATAAGGACCGGAACCGATGGGCTCTGTTCCGAAATTATCTGAATAGGAATCCTTGGGAACAATGCCTGCACCTGCAATTGTGTAAATAAATGTAACACACGGTTTATTCAGCTTAAATTCCACTGTAGTATCATCCACTGCGATACAGTCATCCATCATGGTCAGATCTACATATGCTGCGGATACTTTTGTCTGATTAAATGTAAACGCTACATCATCTGCCTTCAGTTCTTCTCCGTTACTGAATATGACATCATCACGAAGTTTGAATGTCCAGGTCAATCCGTCTTCGCTCATACTGTATTCAGTCGCCAGGTCATTTTCCAGTTCATTATCGCCGTTCACCTTGACCAGAGTACTGAAAAGAGGGGAACCCGTATAACCAAATCCTGCGCAGGGATCCCATGTATCAGGATCGCCTGAAAAACCAATCGTTACTTCCGTTTTTACGTTATCTTTGGTATCCTCCTGCTGTTTCTCTGTTCCCGCTGCCGCCTGTGTTTCCGTCTCATTTTTGGCCGACAGGGCAGTGCCTGAATCACCGGAACCGGAACATCCGGTTACAGTTGATATGATGCATATCAGAGACAAAATAACTGCTAATGCTTTTTTCATGTTGCATCTCCTTTCTTTTGCAGGTGTGTCGCGCGCAGACACCATGCACGTTTTTCACAGTTTTTGCGCAATATATATTATATGTTTTTGTCTGTTTGCACAAGCCCCCCCGGGGGGTTGTTTTTTTATATTTTTTTATGACCATATTTTCCATGTTTTTATATTCATTTTTATTCATTATTTTATTCATAATATATCCCCCCATGGGGCTTATACACTTATCTTTTACATGGTATAATTAACCAAAAAACAGATAGGATTTTATCAGCATATGAAGAATTTTTTACAAAAAGCAGGAGTTATCGTTTTTATCATTATCGGAATTACTTTCATTTCTTTTGCTCTGATCTATCTTTCTCCCAGCGATCCGGCAACCATGATTCTTGAGGCCAACGGGATGCATGCTGATGAAGATGCGGTAATCGCTCTTAAACAACAGCTGGGGCTGGATAAGCCTTTTCCGGTGCAGTATCTCTCGTGGCTCAACGGCCTTTTTCACGGGAATCTGGGTACTTCATACCGGATGAAAAAGCCTGTAACATCAATTCTTCTGAATGCACTGCCCAATACGCTTATGGTTGCATTCGGAGCCATGGCACTGACGCTGCTCATCGCCATTCCCGTAGGTACCATGTGTGCGGTTACAAAGGACAGCATATTCGATACCATCATTAAATACATCACATTTTTGTTCGCTTCTTTTCCCAGCTTTTTCCTGGCACTTCTGCTGCTGTACCTGCTGGGCATGAAAGCAGGGATTTTTCCGGTCATCGGTACTACATCCGGTCTGGGCATGATTATGCCGATTCTGACACTGGCTTTCGGCAACTGTGCCTGGTATATCCGGCAGATCCGCACAATCGTACTGGGCGAACTGAATAAGGAATACATCCGCGGACTCCGTTCCAGAGGCGTTACCAATACAAAAATTCTTTTTTATCATGTACTGAAAAATTCCATGATTCCCATCGTAACCATGGTCGGTATCAGTTTCGGCTCCATGCTGGGCGGTACGGTCATCGTAGAAAGTATTTTCACCTGGCCCGGAATCGGCAAAATCGCCGTAGATGCCATCAGTCAACGGGATTATCCCCTGATTCAAGGATTTGTGGTATGGGTATCACTGATGTATTTTGCAATCAACGGAGGGCTGGAATATCTGTATGTACTCCTGGATCCCCGTATTAAACGTAAAAAATAAGGAGGCCGGAGTTATGCCCGTAAACAGATGGAAAAATTTATATTTCAGAAGACTTGTATTCTGTTCCCTGCTGCTGACTGTCATTATCATCATTGCACTTGCAGCCCCCTTCATTGCTCCCAACGATGCCTATAAAGTCAATATGGCAGATGCTTTTGCCGGACCGTGCAGGCAGTATCCTCTGGGAACCGATGATCTGGGGAGATGCATTCTGTCGCGCATCCTCTGCGGAGCCAGAACAACCATCTTTTCTTCCCTGTCCGTTGTAGCTGTCGTTGCCGTCATCGGTACTGCAATCGGCATTACAGCCGGCTATATGGGTGGCATTGTGGACGAGGTCCTGTTGAAGATCACTCTGGTCTTTCAGGCTTTCCCGAATTTTATTCTGGCCGTTGCTGTGGCCGGTATCCTCGGAAGTGGTCTGCGCAACTGCATGATGTCCATCGTAGCCGTGTACTGGACCAAATACGCAAGACTTTCCCGAAGTCTGACACTGGGACTGGCGGAGGAAGATTATGTAAAGGCTGCAAGAGTATGCGGAGCCGGAGAATTCCAGATCATGCTGCGCCATATCATGCCCAATATGATCGCTCCTCTTATCACAACAGCAGCGCTTGACATCAGCGGTGTCATTCTGTATATGGCAGGCCTTTCATTTCTGGGACTGGGGGCTGAAAAGCCCAGCTCGGAATGGGGATTGATGATGAATGAAGCCCGGGCTTATCTGCAGCTGCATCCCCGCCTGCTTTTTCTGCCAGGTATTGCCCTGCTGATCTGTGTAACCCTGTTTAATCTTTTTGGTGACTGCATCCGTGATTATATGGACCATCCGTACGGTAATCAGCCATCAGAAGAATAATAAATTCAATGCAAGGAGGAACCTTATGAACAAATTAAGGAAATTACTGGCAGTATTACTGACTGCCGTCATGCTGACAGGCATGATCGCCGGCTGTTCCGGCAACAATTCCGGCGGCGCATCCGCTGATACCAAAGCAACCGAAGCAGGCAGCACTGCTGCCCAGGGCGGTGAAACAGAACCTGACAAAGAAGCTTCCGGCGAAAAGCACATGAATCTGGGATCAACCGGTTATTTTTCCACATCAAGCGCAGATCCCGCTGCCGATTACAATGGCTGGTATGAATCCATGATGGGTATTTTTGAAGGACTGTACCGTCTGGACTACGATTTCAATCCTCAGCCTTATCTGGCAGAATCATATGAAACCCCTGATGACCTGACATGGGTATTCACTTTAAGAGACGATGTAACATATCACAACGGGGAAAAGATGACCGCTGAACAGGTTAAAGCATGTCTTGAAAGGACAATCGAAATAAACGCCCGTGCCCTGTCTCAGATTCCCATCGCTTCAGTTGAAGCGGACGGACAGAAACTGACCATCAAAACAGATTCTCCTGTTCCCAGTATGCTGGGGGACCTGTGTGATCCCTTATGGGTTATCTACTATACCGGTGATGACTGCGAATATGAAAAAATGCCTTACGGTACCGGCCCTTTTGCAATTACAAAATACGAGCAGGGCGTTGTAACCTCAGTTAAAGCCTATGACGGATACTGGGGCGGAAAAGCGAAAATCGATACAGCAGATTTCCTGGTAGTGGGTGACAACGATGCGCTGACCATGGCACTTCAGTCCGGTGAAGTGGATCTGGTTGTTAATCCCTCCTCTTCCGCATTATCACTGTTCAGCGATACTTCGAAATACACCACAGACATGGTAACCGGAAGCCGTGCCACCACACTGCATTTCAACCTGAATCATGACTGTGTGAAAGACATTAATGTGCGCAATGCCATCAGCATGTGTATTGACCGTGATTCCTACTGCAACGTGATCGTAAATGGTACCGCAGAACCTTCCTATGGTATCTTCTCCAGCGCAATGCCTTACGGCGGAACAGACGCCCTGAATCTGACAATTGATTCCTTTGACCCGGAAGGTGCCAAAGCTCTGCTTGAAAAAGCCGGCTACAAGGACACAGACGGCGACGGCATTCTTGATAAGGGCGGAGTTAAGCTTGAGATGACCATCATCACCTTTGCATCCAGAAAAGAATTAAGCAGCTTCTGTGACGCACTCCAGTCACAGCTGAATGAAATCGGTATCAAACTGAACATTGAGGTTCTGGAATCTACCAGCGATGCTCAGGCAGCCGGTGATTTTGACCTCTGTCTGTCCAGTTTTGCCATGGCGCCTACCAGCAATCCTTCCTATTTCTTCAACAACCGCGTTGTGGAAGGAGCATCCGGCAACACCGGCGGATACAGCAATGATAAGGTCAACAAACTGGCCTCTGAGCTGAATTCCGAATTCGATACAGCAAAACGTACGGAACTGACAAAGGAAATCTGTCAGGAACTGGTTAATGATTCCTATTATCTGGTATTTGCTCATCAGAAATTCATCATGGTCTACTCCAACAGTATCAGGAATTTCAAGACCCATCCCGGTGAATTCTATCTGATGGACAACCAGGTGGATATTGAAAAATAATATGTTATAAAATTTTATACACAGGGAAAGGAAAAAAGGATGCTGAATGTAAAAAACCTCGTGGTTTCTTATGGTAAAAAAGAAATTCTCCACGGAGTCAATCTTCAAGTCAGACCACATGAAATTTACGGAATCGTAGGCGAAAGCGGCAGCGGTAAAAGTACACTGCTGCACAGCATACTGGGTCTTATGGGGCGCGAAGCCATCATACATCAGGGCGAGATTCTGTTTCAGGGAAAGGATCTGCTGAAAACCGGGCCTCGCGAAAAAAGACTGATCTGCGGCAATGAGATTGCAATGGTTTTTCAGCATCCGTCACTTTCCTTTGATCCGGTCACGACCATCGGAAATCAGGTTTATGAAGCAGTCAGGATGCACCGGAAAGCCAGTAAAGCTGAAGTTTTTGACAAAATGGAATCTCTGCTGGCCGATATGAATTTCACAAACACGAAACGGATTCTTGCCAGTTATCCTTTCGAATTAAGCGGCGGTATGAACCAGAGGGTTGCGTTGGCACTTGCCATGATCAACGATCCAAAGCTTCTTCTTGCTGACGAGCCGACCAGTGCACTGGATGTAACCGTGCAGGCTCAGGTGGTGGAACTGATGATGAAGTTGAGAGATAAATACGGCATGACAATCCTTATAGTTACACATAATATCGGGGTTGTTTCCTATATGGCGGATCAGATAGCCGTTATGTATCAGGGAAATATTGTTGAACAGGGCGATAAATTCGAACTGCTCACAAAACCGGAGCACGATTACAGCCGGAAGCTGATTTCTTCTGTACCCGTGCTGAACAATATGAAGCAGGAGGCAGGAGGAAATGGAAATGAATGAATCTATGCCGGTTCTTGAAGTAAATCATCTGCATAAAACCTTCGATGGAAAGCATGAGGAAGTTCATGCAGTCAAAGATGTGTCGTTTCGGATAGGAAAGAATGAATGTCTGGGGCTGATCGGAGAAAGCGGCAGTGGCAAAAGTACCATCGCCGGCATTGTAGCGGGACTTGTTCCCGAAAGCTCCGGGATGATCTCCTATCATGGAGAAATTCTCAGCGGAAAAAGCCGAAAGGAACAAGACAGGCTTACGAGAAATATGCAGATGGTCTTTCAGAATCCCCGCGCCACTTTCAATCCAAGGCAGAGAATCGCAGACGGAGTCGCGGAAGGCATACGCTATTATGAAAAACTGCCTGTAAAAGAACTTCGCAGCAAAGCGTGTTACTATCTGGAACTGGCCGGGCTTCCCGCCGAATACGGAAGAAAATTTGCGTGGCAGCTGAGCGGCGGAGAATGCCAGAGGGCAGCCATTGCAAGAGCGCTGATTTCCGAACCTGATTTCCTGATCTGTGATGAAATTACAAGCGCACTGGATGTATCGGTTCAGAAAGTCATCCTGGAAATACTCACAGAACTGCGTAGGGAAAGAAAGATGTCCATACTCTTTATCTCTCATGACCTGGCGGTCGTCAGCCAGTTCTGTGACCGTGTCATGGTTCTCTGTCAGGGAGAAGTCGTTGAGGAAGGTACTGTACAGAAAATACTGGAACATCCCGAAAAATACTACACCCGCCAGCTGATTAACGCAGTGTATGATACAGATCCTTACAAAAACGAAATAAAGAAAAGACATAAACTTGTTCCATAGAAAACCATCCTGACCGAATATATATTCGATCAGGATGGTTTTTCAGGCCTGGTCAGAGGTATCTACCGAATCCTGTTAGTATATACCTCTGCTTTGATACCTGTTTATAAAAAGATCATTCCCCTTCAAGTATTTTAATAATTTCTTTGATTTCCTGTACCTCACAGTCCATCTTTTCTCCTTTCAGCCCTTTTGAAAGGATTTCCTGACCGGACGGAACAGCTACAATGACTCCGTCGGGATTTTTGATCAGTTCCCGCATCATCTTTTCCTTCTCTGCGTCCACCTTATTCAGTGCAAAATACACCTGCTTTCCGATGCTGCTGCCCATCTCCAGCACCACGCCGGGTTCCCGTTCCTGTACAAAAGCTTCAGGATCATCTGTTTCAATATCCAGAAACTCATATTCTTCTCTCTTGTAAGCAAAACTTAGCAGAACTTAAATTATGCCCAGTACGGAACATATTTCTTGTATCTGGGTGCTGTATCAGGATCCATTGCTTTGATATAGCCACTATCAACAGCATTAGAAATAATCCTTGAAACTTTTGATTTTTCCTTTTCTCCCAATCCAAAAATCCTACGTATATCTGCATTGGAAAGCCCTTCAATATTAACATATGCCAGACAGGCCTTCCACTTCATTCAGCATCAGTCTTGTTACTGTTTATCCACCATTTAAAAGCTTTTTATTTTTCTCTGTTTTGTATTATACTGCATAGAATCTGGCTTTTTCAACATCTTTACCACGATTTAATGTAAGCACGCAATAACCTGTATCTACAAGCAACTCCGATTTTTTGATACAATCACTCCAGAATAAATTTTGGAGGAATCATTATGGAAGAGTTATCCGCTACATCCCAGTCCAGGCAGGAACTCTGGCAGTCCAGAATCT
>JAXDZY010000142.1:0-9357 GCA_034086685.1 Lachnospiraceae bacterium | reverse complement strand
AAAATTCGGAGAAAAGATTAATCTGCGGAAATTTATGCTGGCAAGCGGCAGTCTCTGCGTTATCAGCTATCTGCTTGCCATCTTTATGAAAAATCCTCTGCTGGCCCTTCTGGGCTGCGGACTCTGTGGTCTGTCTGTAGGCATCATGTGGCCGGGAACCTTCAGCATCTCTGCCAGATTGTGTCCTCAGGGCGGTACGCTTATGTTTGCTCTGCTTGCCCTGGCCGGTGATGTGGGATGTGCCTCAGGACCGGCAGTAGTCAGCTTTGTCTCGGGATTTTTCCCGGAATTCGGTATCAAAGCCGGACTTCTGGCTGCTATTATATTTCCTGCAGTTACGATTGTTCTGCTGGTATGGAATAAGAGGACGATCAGATAAAACACGATCAAAGAAACACATTGAAAGCGAAAACAGTAAAAGCTGCCGTGCTGCTTTATAAGAAGCAGATATGGCAGCTTTTTGTGAAGAAAGCTTCTTGCTGTTCAGAGCCAAATAGGTTTGCAAAAAAAATTTTTTTACTGATGCAATAAAATGTCTGTTTCATGCATTATATAAGCAAAGAGGAGGAAAAGCATGCTGGTATTTGCTATGATTACGTCACCTGCCATGCCGGATAAACAGGATGACATCATTGAAGAATGTATTCGAAGAATTGCTGCAAATGATAAAGAAGCATTGAAATTATTATATGAGAAGACACATGCGGCTGTCTATGGTTTTGCATTGTCTATTCTGAAAAATGTTCAGGATGCGGAGGATGCAGTTCATGATACTTATATCCGGATATGGAGAGGGGCTGCAGGATATACGCCGGCGGGAAAACCTCTGGCCTGGATATTTACAATTACCCGGAATCTGGCCCGAATGCGCATAAGGGAGCAGAGCCGGATCGTTACTATGGCGCCTGAGGACTGGCAGACTGTTTTTTCTGATAATCCGGCAATGGATCAGGAAGACCGGATGATGCTGCAGTTTCTGCTGAGTATTCTGTCCGATGAAGAACGTCAGATTGTAATTCTGCATGCAGTGTCCGGCATGAAACACCGGGAAATTGCAGCTTTTTTGGATATGGGACTGTCGACGGTCCTTTCCAAATATAACCGTGCAATAAAGAAGCTTCGCAAAGCGATTAAGGAGGCAGCCTGATATGATAAATACCGATCTGGAACAGAAAATCCGAACTGCAGTGGAGCATGCTGCTCCCGACCAGCTGGACAGCATTCTATCTTCCTGCGATGAACAGAAAGGAGCAATTAATATGACAGATAACAATAAAAGAACAAACAGAAAAAATAATCATGTAAAATCCCGCAGGAAATCCGTTTTTTCTGCCATGGCCGCAGTGGCAGCTGTATGCCTGCTTTTCGTAATCAGTTTCCCGACAATCCGCGGAACATTCTTTTCGCCTGACTATTCTGTAGTTATGCTGGATGTCAATCCAAGCCTGTCCATGAATGTGGATGAAAATGAAAAAGTTTTATCTGTAGAAGCGCTCAATGATGATGCAAAAGAAATTTTGGGAAGCATGGATTTGAAAGGGACTTCTCTGGAGACCGCAGTGAATGCAATTATCGGTTCCATGCTGCAGAAGGGTTATCTAAGTGATATTCAGAATTCCATTCTGGTATCTGTAGAGAACAAAGATGCAGACCGCAGCGCTCAGCTGCAGGAACAGGTGTTGCAGATTATTTCGCAGGCTGTGGCCAACAGCTCCATGGATGCGGCCGTTCTGAGTCAGACGATCTCTGATGATAACGCAGATCTGACCGAACTGGCGGAAAAATACAATATTTCACTGGGAAAAGCTGCCCTGATTCAGGAAGTGGTAAACCAGAAACCGGGAACAACTTTTGAAAGTCTGGCATCTATGTCAATCAATGAAATTGCTTTGATTATTTCCTCCAATAATGTATCTGCTGATTCTGTGACACAGACCGGCACCGCCAGTGATAAAGCGTATATCGGTGAGGAAAATGCCAGAACAAAAGCCTGTGAACATGCAGGAGTGGCAGCAGGAGATGTGATCAAATCAGAAGTTAAGCTGGACAGCGAACATGGGATTATGATTTATGAAGTCGAGTTTAAGACTGCTGATATGGAATGTGAATATGAGATCAATGCCTGCACAGGTGATGTTGTGGATTTTGAAAAAGAAATGATCAACCATACCGGTGATCATCACTCCTTGGGCGCATCCGGTTCTTCTCAGTCGGCCGCAGATACTTATATCGGAAATGAAAAAGCTCTGAACATTGCCCTGGAACATGCAGGCCTGTCCGTGTCTGCTCTGACAAAGAAAGAAATCGAACTGGATGAGGAGGATGGAAGGATGATATATAAAGTGAAGCTGAAGTCGGGAAAAAATGAATATGAGTATGAAATTGATGCGGTGTCCGGCGATATTCTGGAAGCGGAGATTGATTAAAGTGCGCCTGAAAAATGTGATTTTACGTGGAAAGTGCGCCTGAAAAATGTGATTTTGCGTGGAAAGTGCGCCTGAAAAATGTTATACTATTCGCAGGTATAACAGCCCGGCAGAGGGTGAAACAATGGTATTAAGCTTTGAAACGCAGAAAGCAGGTGGTTTGCATGGAACGGTTGTTTATGAAAAAACTGGAACACTGGAAAAATAAAAAGAAACGGAAACCGCTTATTATCCGTGGTGCAAGGCAGGTAGGGAAAACCTGGATCATGAAGGAATTCGGCAAGCGATTTTTTGAAGATGTGGTTTATATCAGCTTTGATAATAATGAGCGCATGAAAAACGTATTTGAAATGGATTATGACATTCAGAGAATCGTTTCCGCTCTGAAAATTGAAAGCGGGAAGAAGATTGATCCGGAAAAAACACTGTTGATTTTTGATGAGATACAGGAAGTTCCAAAAGCTTTGACGGCACTAAAATATTTTTACGAGAATGCTCCGGAGTATGCTATTGTTGCTGCGGGTTCACTTCTGGGAGTTGCCATGCACGAGGGAACTTCTTTTCCGGTGGGGAAGGTGGATTTTCTTAACCTCTATCCTCTGAATTTTCAGGAATTCCTTATGGCCTGCGGTGAGGACGGACTGGCAGAGTTGCTGAGACAGCAGGATTATCCTATGATACAGGCTTTTTCCGGCAAATATGCAGATTTGCTGAGGCGCTATTATTATGTTGGCGGAATGCCGGAAGTAGTACAGACTTATCTGGATACGGATGATCTGTCAGAAGTTCGTCTGCTGCAGAAAGAACTTCTGCTCTACTATGCCAATGATTTTTCAAAACATGCCCCTGTTGCTGTTGTTCCGAGAATTCAGATGGTATGGAATTCAATTTCCATGCAGCTGGCAAAAGAAAACCGAAAGTTTCTGTACGGTATGCTGCGGGAGGGTGCCCGTGCAAAGGATTTCGAACTGGCAATTCAGTGGCTTCTTGACTGCGGATTGATCCATAAAAGCTACCGGGTGCTCAAACCGGGGATGCCGTTGATTTCCTGTATGGAAATGAGTCATTTTAAAATGTTTATGCTGGATGTGGGGCTGCTGGCGGCGCAGGGAGATCTGGATGCAAGGACTCTGCTGGAAGGAAACCGTATTTTTCAGGAATTCAAAGGTGCTTTGACAGAACAGTTTGTTGCACAGGAACTGGTTTCAGAGGGGATTGATCTGTATTATTACTCTGCAGAAAATTCCAGCGGGGAAATCGATTTTATAATACAGCGGGGGATGCAGGTGATTCCCGTTGAGGTGAAGGCAGAAGAAAATCTTCAGGCCAAAAGTCTGCAGGCATTTTGCAGAAAATATGCACCTGAAAAAGCAATCCGGACTTCCATGGCTGATTACAGAGAACAGGAATGGATGGTGAATGTGCCCCTGTACGCTCTGGCACAGTATGCTGCGAAGCTGTGATGAGGATTCTGCGAAAGAACACTGAATTCAAAAAAGAAAGGCAATATGGAGATGCTTTGCAAAAAAAGCCATATCGCAATGCCGGTTATGACCGGGAATGCGGTATGGCTTTTAATATATGCAGTTTGGATAAGCAGGCAATCCGGTCCCACGGGATTCTTTTAATCCGGGGCGTCTCTCTACTCTTTTCCGTTAAAGCAGTAGGTACACAGCTTGCAGGGCTCCAGTCCGATGGATTCAACCAGGTCATCGAGACGATGGTAATTCAGCGTGGTGAAATTCAGTTCCTTTCTGATGGCTTCCAGCATCTCTTCGTAATTTTTACTGCAGGGATCGGCGTAGTCATCCAGCATTTCCTCTGCTTTGTCACCTTCTCTTGCCAGAATGACACGGCGGGTGATCAGATCCAGATCAGATTTGGAGCGGGAGAAATTCAGGAATTTGCATCCGAACAGCAGCGGAGGGCAGGCAGGGCGTACATGGACTTCCTTTGCACCGCTCTGGTACAGGAATTCCGTGGTTTCCCGCAGCTGGGTTCCGCGGACGATGGAATCATCGATGAGCAGCAGCTTCTTGCCTTCGATCAGCTCTTTCACAGGGATCAGTTTCATGCGGGCAATCAGATTTCTCTGGCTCTGATTCTGAGGCATGAAGGATCTGGGCCATGTGGGTGTATATTTGATAAATGGACGGGCGAAGGGAATGCCGGATTCATTGGCATAGCCGACTGCGTGGGCAATACCGGAATCGGGTACGCCGGCTACCAGATCGGGATGTACATGATCTTTGTCTTTATCATGCTTTGCCAGCATGCTGCCGCAGCGGTAGCGCATGGTTTCCACATTAATGCCTTCGTAGGAAGATGTGGGATAACCGTAATAGGTCCACAGGAAAGAACAGATCTTCATTTCTTTACCGGGAGCCGACAGAGTTTCCACACCTTCCGGGGTAATATAGGCGATTTCTGCAGGTCCCAGCTCTCTGAAATCGGTGTAGCCCAGATTGACGTAGGCAAAACTCTCAAAAGATACACAAAATGCATCATCCTTTTTGCCGATGACAACAGGGGTTCTGCCCCGTCGGTCTCTGGCTGCATAAATACCTTCGCCGGTCATCAGCAGAATTGTCATGGAGCCGTCAATTGCTTCCTGGACATACTGAAGCCCTTCCACGATGGAATTGCGCTGGTTGATCAGGGCGGCAACCAGTTCGGTGGCATTGATCTGCCCGCCGCTCATCTCCAGAAAATGGGTATGGCCATGTTCGTAAGTGCTTTTCACAAGCTCTTCCGTATTGTTGATCTTGCCCACGGTGGTGATGGCAAAGCTGCCCAGATGGGACTGTACCAGCAGGGGCTGGGGTTCGTTGTCGGAAATACATCCGATGCCCAGATTTCCTTCCAGTTCTTCCACATCCCGTTCAAATTTTGTACGGAACGGTGAATTCTCAATGTTATGAATGGCACGGTTGAAGCCGCAAGGTCCGTGAACGGCCATGCCGCCTCTTCGGGTTCCCAGGTGTGAATGATAGTCAATGCCGTAAAATAAATCCAGCGTGCAGCTGGATCTGGAAGCAACGCCAAAAAATCCTCCCATAAATATCTCCTCACATTATGTAATTTTTGGTTACTGTTCAGAGCCAGGCAGATTCATACAATAACGGGTGACGAATGCTTGCATTCACGAGCCTGTTATTGTATGAATCTATTTGGCGGATACGCCACACCGAGGAAACACGCAGTGTTTTCGAGGTTGGCTCTGAACAGTAACCATTTTTATAATTGTTCAGAGTCAGGAAATGTTTTCGAGACCGACTCTGAAAGTTCCACATACAGTTTAATATAATTTGTCGGATTGCGCAACCGGGAAATGGAAGTGCTGTTTCTGTAATCATTTATACCCAGTTTTCTACCTTCAATCCATCCACCCGGTTAAATTCCTTTGTATTGTTGGTTACCAGAATAAGTCCTTCTGTCTTCGCGTGTCCCGCAATCAGCATATCCATGGGTCCGATAGGTGTCCCATTTTTTTCAAGATCTGACCGGATTTTTCCATATTCTTCTGCAGCGTTGGCATTAAATTCAAGAATCGTAATTGGAGAAAGAAATAAAGACATCGCCAGACGGTTTTTTTCAATTGCCTGACTTTTTTCGACTCCGTGCATCAGCTCTGCATACGTTATGGCTGATATGCACAACTCATCAGGTTCTTTTTCAAGAAATTTCCGGATTACAGATTCCGGCTTTTTCTTAATAACATAAATACAGATATTTGTATCCAGCATATATTTCATAATGCTTCTCTCTCCTGTGCAACGTGCTGATCACGTCCATCTTCCATGAAGTCATCAGAAAACAGATTCAGACTCTCCATGAAACCGGCCCATTTATTTTCTTTTGGAATCAGTATCACAATTTCGCCGATCTTATTCACTGCTACTTCTTCTCCCTGGAATCTGCATTCTTTGGGCAATCTGACTGCCTGACTGCGGCCATTCTCAAATAATTTTGCTGTCATCATTGTATTAACACCTCCTTTACAATATAAGTATATATCATGATATATATTGCGTCAAGTCTGCAGCCGCTGTTTATCCTGAGATTAAATGTCACTGATCAGAGTTATAAATTATCGATTTTCAATAATTATTATTGATAAACAATAATTTCACTAATATACTGAAGATACAATCATTCAGGCGAGGTGATAGTTTTGAAGAATTATTTTGAAAAAATGGATTCCGGCGCGGTGAGGCTGATCTGTGTTTATGCGGCGGAAGCTGTGGTCTGTCTGCTGGCAGTGGTGATGTTTTTCAGGGCAGATGCAGGAGGTTCCGGGTATACAGGAACTACGGTGAATGCAGGAAGTGCTGCGGATACATGGAACCTGCTGGCATTTCCCTGGGCGCAGATCGGCATGATGCTGCGCAGGCTGTCGGTGAGCGGTGCTGCGGGCAATGTGCTGGCGTGGATTTTGTATATTCTGGTCTCTCTGATTCCTGCAGCGGTATGGATGGGAATCAGACGCAGGAAAACCATGGAAAAAATCGATATTTTCCTGCCGGTGTTTTCATTGCTTTTGTTCGGACTTCTGTATCTGGCGGTTAATCCGGCATTTCTGTTCAAGCTTACAGGGGCATCTGCGGTGCAGATTACATCTTCCGTGCTGCTGGCATCCTGTGCGCTGGCAGTGGATTCTCTGCTGATTCTGTATCTGGTGGTCCGTCTGCTGATTTCCTGGAAGACTATGGAGAACCGGAAGCTGATACGGAATCTGCGGTATTTTTTCTGTCTGCTGGGATTTGTAATGGTTATTCTTGTATTTGTGAAGGGACCGGTTGATTTTGTGAGCTCAGTTCAGAAAGTACAGGAAGGCAATACCGCAGGTGTGGGAATGGTAACCAGTTTTCTGATGATATTGAAAATTCTGGCGGTGTATCTGCCCGATGCAGCACAGCTGCTTCTTTCCATTCTGGCTGTCAGTCTTCTGAATGCCATGGAAGAGGATATTTACGGTGAAAAAACGGTGCAGGCTGCAGAGCTTCTGGCCCGGGTCTGTGGGATTTCTCTGGTGGTGATTCTGAGTTTTACGGTCTGCTGTAATATGCTGAACCTGTTTCTGCAGTCAGGCAGCAGTGACATCACCTTCACAGCAGGAATTCCGCTGGGCTATATCGGATTTTCACTGATTCTGAGCCTGATTGCAGGAAGCCTGAGCAGTGGCCGGGAATTAAAAAAGGATTATGATTTATTTATCTGATATGTTTGAGGTGCGGTATGGCAATTAAAGTACATCTGGACGAGGTTTTGAAGAAAAAGGGGATGACTTCCAAAGAACTGTGCCGGCTGATTCCCATTACGGAAGCGAATCTGTCCATTCTGCGCAGCGGAAAAGCGAAGGGTGTCCGCTTCGAAACCATCAATAAAATCTGTTACTATCTGGAATGTGATGTGGGAGATATTCTGAAATTTGACGGAAATCCGGACTTTGAGAAGGAATGAGAAAGAATAATCTTAAGAGAAAGTGAGGCGTTAAGATGAAAAATGTACGGCTTTCGGCATTAGCTGTTTTCCTGCCGGTGGGGCTTCTGGTCTGTCTGCTTACGGCCTGCAGTCTGGCAGCAGAGGATGGGGATTCACAGACCGGCGGCGACCGGCTGGTGGGAATGTTTCTGACAACGGAATATGTGGATACGGCTGACTGGGACAGAGTGGATATTTCTTCTGTGACGAAAAGGGGAACTGTTTCCGGCAGTGAGGAGAAAATCTATGGAACCTTTGATCAGGAGCAGGGGGAATACATTTTTGAAGGGCTGGAAGGATACAGTCTGGGCGTGATGGAAATGAAAAGTGATGATGGGCAGAGTTATCTGGCCACGGCAGCTTCCGACTGCTTTACAGATGTGAAGCTGAGCATGGGAGACCGGGAAAATATCTGTTCAGGAATTCTTTATTATGATCAGACACAGATCGGTTCCGATTATGAGCTTTACAAGGATGAGTCATATAAAGAAATTTATGAAGGACAGGATATCGTGGTCAACAATGTGATACAGGAGGACGGATCGGAGATTTATGAAGTATGTGCAGATGGAAAAGAACTGCGGCTGTATGGCAATGCAGTGTATGAAACCCGGGACGGAACAGTCTATCTGGTTCCGGATGGCGGTGTACAGGTCGGTGCGGACGGAGGTGACCTGTCCGTGACACTTTCCGATACAGCAACAGAAGTGAATAATGGGAAGAAAACAGAGATGAAGAATACTTTCCAGGCCACATACCGTGGTGGCTGCCCGACTCAGGCGGTGAAATTTACCTGGCAGGATAAGGACGGGAAGGTACTGAAAGAAGAAAACTATGCGGAAGATGAGATCCCTGCCTCCATCAAATGGGGAGAGAAAACGGCATACATACTGGTCAAACTGCAGAAAACAGATGAAACAGCAGAGTATGATCTGATCCGGGAAGATGATGAAACGTATATGCTGTATACCGCGGGAGAGTCGGCGGACTCCCTGATTCTTCAAAGCACTGAGGTGACAGTGGAGAGGTAGCTGCAGACGGCAGAGGATCCGTTGTGTTTTGTACCTGAGCGGTAACGAGTCTCCAGGGGGATATATGGGCCGGAGCAGAAACAGGGCGAAAAAGGGGCCCGTTTCAAAGTTGTGCAGAATGTCTGTTGCGTAGCGCGAAAATTGTTTTGCAGCAGGGCAGGGTACTGCTCTGCAGATTTTCAAAATTACAAGGAGAAAAAAATAAGTAGTAAAAAATATTGACAAAAGTGATTAGATGTATTTAAATATACTTATGGAGGTATATTTATGAACACGTCGAATATTAAAAATTACAAACCGAAAGATTTTGCAGAATTAACAGGCGTTTCTGTTAAAACCCTACAGCGTTGGGATAGGGAAGGAACTCTGAAAGCAAATCGCACTCCAACTGACAGGCGTTATTACACTTACGACCA
>JAXDZY010000068.1:0-2432 GCA_034086685.1 Lachnospiraceae bacterium | reverse complement strand
TTCTTCGCAGGGAAAAGGTGCGGGTAGTAAATGAACTTCCAGCAGCCATTCAAAGGGCATTTTCTACCATTAGTATTTCTGATTGTGAAGGATGGTTTCATGCGTCCGGATATATGCATTAATTTATTGGATTGCTATAGTTGGGCATGGTAACGATTGCCTTTTCGATTGCTTTCAGATCAGCACCTTCTTCGGCAACTACAAAACATTCTCTTGTATGCTTCTGTCTTGTGGTCAGTTCGGGATTGCTTCCGCTCCGTACTGCTTCCAGTGCGCTTTCCACAGGGATTGTATACTGTCTGGCATCCTTTACCCCGGGAATCCGGCGGATGGCATCAGAGTGGCCCTGGCTTACGCCTTTGCCCCAGAAAGTATAATCCTTTCCGCCCGGCAGAATGGCACCTGCATAGAGACGGTTCAGGGAAAACATACCAGGATCCCAGCCCACGGAGATAATGCCCACATGTCCGTTTTCTTTTGCAGCCTGGTCAACAGCTGCAAAATGTTCGGGGATTCTGGCATGTGTATCAAAACTGTCAATTACGTTGAAATATCTGGCCATTTCCGGTGTCTGTTCCGGCAGGTCTGTGGCACTTCCTCCGCAGAGAATCATTACGTCGATTTCATCCTTCATGGAAGGAGCATCTTTCACGGAGCAAACCTTTGCACCTTCTGTCAGGACTTTCAGGCTGGCAGGATCTCTTCTGGTAAATACTGCTGCCAGTTCTGTGTCAGGATTGTGCTTAATGGCGCATTCTACACCTTTTCCAAGGTTTCCGTATCCTAAAATACCGATTCTGATTGTCATATAATTTCCTTTCCTGCCCCGGCTGAACATGGGTCCCATAACCGATCCGACGAAATATACGGAAAATGTACGGAACCGGAGAACTGTGCCGGAGGCATTCCCACATTATGTTGCTTTCACGGGTATCATCATACTACAAATCAGGAAAATTGACAATTATGACAATTTTAATTTTTTATTCCATGACAGTCCTATCTGACCCTGCTTTTATTTTTATTATTGCATCTTTTACAGAGGACAGTTTCCGGTATAATGTCATGCATAGAAAAACATATTAAATAGATGGGAAAAAAGTGAAAACTTCAATTCCCATGGGAAAGGAAATAAGTATGGAAGAAAACAGATATGAACTGAATAAACAGCTGGCGCAGATGTTAAAGGGCGGTGTGATCATGGATGTTACCACGCCGGAACAGGCCAGGATTGCAGAGGCGGCAGGTGCCTGTGCGGTTATGGCTCTGGAACGGATTCCTGCGGATATCCGTGCTGCAGGCGGCGTTTCACGTATGAGTGATCCGAAGATGATCCGCGGGATTCAGGAAGCGGTTTCCATCCCTGTGATGGCAAAGTGCAGAATCGGTCATTTTGTGGAAGCACAGATTCTGGAAGCCATTGAAATTGATTACATTGATGAAAGTGAAGTTCTTTCTCCCGCAGATGATGTTTACCATATTAATAAGAAGGAATTCAAAGTACCTTTTGTGTGCGGTGCCCGTGATCTGGGTGAAGCGCTTCGCCGGATTGCAGAAGGAGCATCCATGATCAGAACAAAAGGAGAACCCGGTACCGGAGATGTGGTTCAGGCAGTGCGTCACATGAGAGCTATGAATGCGGAAATACGCCGCGTTCAGAATCTTCGCAGGGATGAATTGTTTGAGGCGGCAAAGCAGCTGCAGGTGCCGGTGGATCTGCTGGAATATGTTCATGAAAACGGCAGATTGCCCGTGGTTAATTTTGCTGCCGGCGGTGTGGCTACACCGGCCGATGCTGCACTTATGATGCAGCTGGGAGCTGAAGGTGTTTTTGTGGGATCCGGTATTTTTAAATCAGGTGATCCTGCGAAACGGGCTTCTGCTATTGTTAAGGCTGTAACCAATTATACGGATGCGGGATTAATTGCGGAATTATCCACTGATCTTGGAGAGGCCATGGTTGGAATCAATGAACAGGAAATCAAACTTCTGATGGCGGAACGGGGCAAATAAAATGGGAATAACAATTGCGGTTCTGGCTCTTCAGGGGGCGTTTGCAGAACATGAGTATATGCTGGACAAACTCGGTGCAGAGCATTTTGAGATCCGACAGAAAAAAGATCTGGGCAGGCCATTTGACGGATTGATCATACCGGGAGGTGAAAGCACGGTGATGGGAAAACTCCTGCGGGAGGGAGATATGTTCGATACTGTTCAAAAAAGAATTCTTGAAGGAATGCCTGTATTCGGAACCTGTGCAGGATTGATCCTGCTGGCAAAAGATGTGGAAAATGACAGCAGCTGCCTGGAGACCATGAATATTCATGTGAAGAGAAATGCTTACGGGCGGCAGCTGGGAAGCTTTTATACGGAACAGGAATTTAAAGACCTGGGTGTGATTCCCATGACATTTATCCGTGCGCCTTATATTA
>JAXDZY010000063.1:0-56553 GCA_034086685.1 Lachnospiraceae bacterium | reverse complement strand
TATTTGAGGCATCATATTTTTCGACTTATGGCAAAAAGCCCCGAATTATGCATAACACAATTAATTCAAGAAAAGCAGGAACAGTCTGGAATCTACTGGGATTCACAGGCTTCTTAAGCATGCAAACTTTTTACTGTTGAGCATTAATAAATTTAAGCATATCAGCAATAAAATAAATAGAAACGGAAACGCAATGACAATAGCAATAGTTTGAATAACTGAGATTCCTCCGGAAATGATCAAGGCAAATGCAAGCATAGACATCAAAATTCCCCAAAATACTTTCTTATTATTTGACGGATTCAAATCTCCCTCTGAAGTAAGCATTGCCAGGACAAAAGTTGCCGAATCTGCAGATGTAATAAAAAAAATAATCAATAAGATCATCGCAATTAATGATAATATAATACCCATGGGATACTGATTAAATATGCAAAACAGCGTTGTCTGTGATTCTGAAGTTATCTGCGCCAGCTGTTCCAATGTAAACTGATCTGCAACATTTAAAGCCAGACCGCCAAAAACTGAAAACCATACTACTGAAACTGCTGTAGGTACCAGAATAGCTCCTAATACAAACTCTCTTATAGTCCGTCCTTTGGAAATCCTTGCAACAAAAACACCTACAAAAGGAGCCCAGGATAACCACCATGCCCAGTAAAAAACTCTCCATCCCTGTATCCAGCTGCTGTCTCCTTCAGAACTCATTCTTATACTATCCGGAAAGAAATTTATAATATAATCTGCCACTCCCTGCAACATAATTTTCAAAATAGAGTTTCCCGGACCAATGAGAAAAGCGGCAATCATCAATATGACAAACAGAACCAGATTGGTATTAGATAATATCTTAATTCCTTTTGAAACACCACTCATAGCACTTCTCAAAAAAACACAACTGATAATTACAATCAACAGCAGCCATGTATATCGATTATTCGGTACACCAAATAAATAATTTAATCCACTGCTGATCTGGAGGCATCCCATACCAAAAGAAGTTGCCACACCAATTACGGTCAAAACTACAGTAAATATATCTATACCTGTTTTTATCCATTCAACAGACTTTTTATCTCCCAAAACAGGTTTTAGAAGACTGCTGACCAACGTGGGTTCTTTTTTTCGAAACTGAAAATAAGCCAGTCCCAGTCCCATTACCGCATAGCATGACCAGGGATGCAGCCCCCAATGCATAAAACAGGAGCGAATCGAAAAGCGGGCAGCTTCTTCTGTTGCGGGTTCAATGCCTTTCATTGGTGCAATATAGTGAGACAACGGTTCTGCTACTCCCCAATAGACCAGTCCAATACCCATACCAGCTGCAAATAACATAGCAAACCAGGAAACGGTACTGTATTCCGGTTTTGCATCATCATCTCCAAGCCGTATCTTTCCAAATCTGCTAAAAGCCAAAATGACAGAAAATAATACAAAAAACAACATCGCACCAAGATACAACCATGAGAAATTTTCCTGAAGCCCCTGCATAAGCCAATTAGCTATAGCAGAGAAAGAATCATTGGCAATAATTCCCCATACGGCAACAAGTGCAGCAATAACAGCCGATATCACAAATACAGAATTTACATTACTTTTTGTAGATTTACCCATGTAATCCCTCCATCATTATCTCAACACTTTTTCTATTATCCTCATCATCAATCTGCTGCTTGATTTTCACTTTTTCTTTCCGGAATTATTTCAGCTATCGCCCGCTTATCAAATTCCAGTTCCGTACCATCTTTTACAGCAATAATAATTCTTTCATCAGAAATATCCGTAACGATTCCAAAAAGCCCTCCTACAGTCAGTATTTCATCCCCTTTTTGCAAAGCAGAAAGCATATTCATATACATTTTTTTCTTTTTTTGTTGAGGACGAATCAAAAAGAAATATACAACAGCAATAAGACTGAAAATATAAATAATCAGCATAAAATCATCCCTTTTAATAAAACTTTATCCCCATCCCTGAAGCGCAAATCAGGAACGGGGACAACAGAAACTATATTATTCCATTATTAATCATTCTAATTCCAATTACATTTTCTCAATTGAATTCAGGAATTCTCGTTCAATTCCCTGCTCTGCAAATATATTTTTAATCTGATCCAAAACTGCTTCATCGCATTCAGGTGCCTTTTCTTCATACTGACCCATCAACTGTGCCAGACGTTTATCAATATTCAGTGAATACTGATGGGCAGGATCCTGAACAATACCACGGGAACAAAGAGTAGGAACATAAGGTTCAACACGGCAATATTCCAGGGTATGCTCATGTGTCATATATTCACCATCATGGCCTACTTCATCAATTACATCCAGAGGTATTGTATCTTCGTTTACTTCAAACTCTCTCAAAAATCTCTTAACATAACCGATAACCTCAAAATCAGAAATTACTTTCTCATAAGAAGTACATGTATATCCATCCAGTATACCTGCAGAATGAATAATAAAATTAATCTTATTCTGGCAGCAGGAAAGAAGTGTCAACAAGGATTCCATACCGGCCTGAGCATCCACAACTTTTGCGTCAGTCAGAGCACCGCCGCCCCGGCAAGGAAGCTGATAAAATTTAGCCATTTTTGCAAGATATTTGTAACAAATTGCACCTTCTGGAGAACCTATTGCAATCTGTCCATTTCTTAAGTCCGCATTTGTTGACTGTGAACCAATCAGAACAGGGGTTCCAGGCCGTACCATCTGTGCAAGAGCAATAACTGCCAGAGCTTCAGCATTACTCATTGCAATTGTACCTGCAAGTGTAACAGGAGAAGTTGTACCAGCCATATCACAAGGGGCAATGACAATCGCCTGACCATACTCGGCAAATTTAATCAAAACATCTGTCATTGTCACATCAAGCTGTAACGGTGTATTTGCATTAACAATAGTAATTAAATGAGGATGTCTTATTAATTCTTCTTTTCCACCATAAGCAGCCTCTGCCGCTTTCATCATAGCATCCATATATTTTTCTTTTCCTGCAACACAGAACATTGCTTTATCAGAATGAGTATATGTTGCATAGAACATTGCCAGACAGGAAGTTTCTACCGGAATATCAGCAGGTTGAATCATAAGACCACCATTCACATGAAAATCCTCGTTAACATGAAACAGTTTTGCATAATTTACATAATCCTGCATTGTTCCATTACGTCTTACGCCATCCTTATCAACAATATGTGCACAACCGTAAAGAGGAACAAAATTCACATGATCTCCGCCGACAATAATGTTATGTTCCGGATTTCTCGCATAAAGTGTGAAACATGACGGAGCCTTTCTTACCCAGTACATCAACTGTTCTTCTGTAAAATATGCCACATTACCTTCCACACGGATATCATGCGCTTTCAGAATTTCGATTGCTTTCGGATTATGATATTTCATTCCGGTTGTTTCCAGCATTCTCATACTCGCTTCATGTATTTTCTGTAATTTTTCGTTCATAATCTTTTCTCCTTTACACATTTATAATAGTATTAATACCGTTTCTTTAATCTCCCTATAAATATTATTCAGCTCATAAAATTGACTGCATTTATTACATTTTTTCTTCTGCTTCAAGTTCGGCCTTCTCCTCATCTGTTAAAGTCAAATCATACCGGCTTCTCTGAAGCATACTCTTCACATAGGCAGCAGCCCATATCAACTGAATCACCAGAATAGGAAGGCCGCATACAACAGAAGCTGTCTGCAAAGCACTAAGCCCACCGCTTATCAGAAGTACAAAAGCAACCAGTCCCATCAGAATTCCCCAGAAGATTTTCAAAATTGCCGGAGAAGCTTTTGTCTCATCCTCTGTATTAAGATACTCCGGTTTAATAGACATATCCGAAAGAGTCAATGTCATGGACTCCGATAAAGTAAGCAAAGAAAAAATAATCGCCAGGAAACCTAAAACATATAATATCGGAGTCAACGGAAGATTTTCCACATAAGCAAATAATGCGACAGGATTCCCCAATTTACTGATAACTCCATAAATGTCCGAACCACTTAACTGAAAATGAATTGCTGAACTTCCGAAAATTCCAAACCATGCAATTGCAAAAGCGGTAGGAGCAAGAAGATTAACAATAACAAATTGGCGAATTGTTCTTCCTTTAGCCAGCTTCACCAGGAATAATCCGACTATAGGAGCAAATGACAGCCACCATGCCCAGTAGAATATACTCCATCCGTTAACCCATCCTGTCTGTTTAACAGGCTCCAGATAGAAAGACTGAGGAATGAGAAATGCCAGATACTCACCAATCGAACTGATTGTATTATTCATAATGAATAATGTTCCTCCAAAAATAAAAGCCCACACCATTAAAGCAATATATATGTACATGTTTGCATTACTGATATGAGTAATAGCTTTATGAAGACCTGAACATGAAGCTCCAATAGTACAGATTACCAAAACACCAATGAAAAAGATTGAAAGAAAAACATCACTGTAATTGGTGTTCATTACATAATTAAAACCTACACCGAACTGAGAAACTCCCAGTCCAAGAGATGTTCCCATTCCACCCAGAATAGAAAAAATACATATCGCACTGGTAACTTTTCCCCAGAATCCTTCACACTTTTCTCCCAAAAGCGGATACAAAGGGGAGGTAATACTGAATCTTCTTTTTCCGTTCATTATAATAAAAACACAGCATAAACCAGCAGCAGTATAAATTGCATACGGATGGATTCCCCAATGAAGAAAATTATATTTTAATGCACCTTCTGCCGCTTCTGCACTTCCGGCTTCCCAACCCGTAAATCCCGGAGGTGACATCAGGTTGCAGAGTGGTTCAGCTACTCCCCAGTAAACAATACCGATTGCGATACCGGAAGTTAAAGCAATTGCAAACCATGTAAAAAATGACATGTCCGGTTTCGCATCTTTTCCTCCAATTTTGATCTTGCCGTATTTACTGAACCCTGCCCATATACAAAAGACTATCAAAAGTGAAACACCCAGAGCATAAAACCATCCAAAATATTTGGTTGTAAAATTAAAAGCAATATTGGCACCATTACTGAAAGCCTCAGGAGCAACAATACCGATTGCCACGAAAATCAGAAGAATAACTGCGGGAGGCAGAAAAATCTTCCAGTCAATTTTTTTCAATACAGAAACTTTCCCTTTACTATCCATACACTTCCTCTCTCCTTTCAATTCAATATATTCATTGTTACTCTTTGTAAATCATGTTATCTATCATCTCCTTTATTTTATTATCGCGATAACCATATTATCGTATATTATGATAAGTTTGTCAATCTATATTCAGCATAAAAATGCACATTTGTTTACCTATTACACAAATATATATTTTTATATCTCATTTTTTTATGCATTTTTTCTCTTTTTTAATATTATCGCGATAATAATATTGTTGTGTGAATACTTATAAAAAAATCACATGTATTCTTATCATATATTTTAAAAACTAATCTTCCGTAAAAAAAAATGTTTTTATCCCAAAAACATCCTGGATAAAAACATTTTTACTATTGTTTTTTATATTTATTTACTAAATATGTTCAATCATATTATTATTTAAGTCGAACTTTCTCAATAACCATTCTTATTATATCCGTAAATTCTTTCGATTTTTCCTGAATCTCTTCCGGCATTAATTTACGGTTTTTAAATTTCATAAGCATGCCATGGAACATATACTCATCCATCTGAGCTAGAGTTGCCGCCATTTTTAAATCAATATAACCCATGCTGGCAGCTCTTCGATACATAATGTAGTCCCTTTCTCTCAGATCTCCATTAAACATAACACTTACTATCAATCCGTCCATATCTTCAAATTCCTGAGAAAATATTTCATAATATTCATATATAATATCTACAAGATTTTCTTTGTATTTTCCAAAAAACAGCATTTCAAATATATCCACATTTTCCAGAGCATATGTAGAAAATCTTTCCCATAATTTAATATTCAGTTCCAGCGGATCGCGATTTTCATTTGTTATTCGTTTAAAATCAGCAATATACCCTTCCAGATAGCGAACAGATGCTATAGTAATCAGATGTTCCACATTATCAAAATAGGAATATAATACCGTACTGGTACACCCCATCTCTTTCGCCAACCTTCGTATGCTCAAATGTGCAATACCTTCCGTCTGCAAAATCTCATATGCGCAATTGATAAATTGCTGTTTTTTATTTATTTTTGCATCCATCTATTTTCTTCTCCCTGTTATTATCTATCTTCTATAATCCGATACATCCTGCATCACTTTGTCCTGTACCGCGCAATCAGCGAATTCAGCATATCCATAAAACATGCTGCACCTTCCTGTGCTTTCCCCGGAAGCCGGTACACATCTCTGTATCTCAAAAGTATTCCATGAAACAGATCACATTCCATATCACTGAGCATCTTTTCCTCATCGTATGAAAAATATCCTGTTGCTGCCGCCCGGTGCATGATAATACTGTTCCGTTCCCTGATCTCATTGTTGAAAAACACACTGGTAAACAGACCATCCATATTTTTCCATTCATCCGGAAACAGCTGATAATATTCAAAAATCGTATCACCCAGACGTTCCTTGTATTTCCCCCAGAACAGCAGATCAAATACATCCACATTCTCAAAAGCATATTTTGCAAAGGAACGCCACATCTCGATCAGCATATCCAGTGCATCGGAATTCTGATTGATAACCTCCTGCAGTTCCACAATATAATCTTCCAGGAACCGGATCGATGCAAATAGAATCAGCTGATCCAGATCTTCAAAATGCTTGTAGATAACCGTACTTGTGCAGTTTGCTTCTGCAGCAATATTTCTTATCTTGATTTCATCCGGTTTCATAACTTTAAGCATTTCATAAGTTATTAAAATCAATTCATTTTTTTTACTGGCCGCCATCATTTTTCTCCATATTATCAAATTTCAGATGTTTTTCAGAAAACATTGTTTTCTACTCAAAACACAATTTTCTACTTTTTAAAACATCTCATTACTGTCCTTATTATAGTCACATCTCAATCCGGAAATCAAGAGTAAATACATTGTTTTTTCCGTATTATTCCATCCTTTTTGCCGTATTGATACATTTTTATATGCCTGCCCGGAAAATAAATATATTTTCCTGTTATACAAAAAACAGCAGGGAATGTCATCTCTGACCGCCCTGCCGTTTTCCTATTCAAGATTGTTCATTTCCTGCTGAACCGTCTCTCTTTTATATATGGGATTCCTTTGGCTGTTTGCAAGATTCCTTTTACAGATTTTCCATGAATTTTCTCAGGCTTGCATCTGTTTCGTTATCCAATGTAGATTCTCCATAATTTGCCAGAATCTCTTTCCACTTCCTGTTAGCTCTCTGTTCTGCAGATAAAGCTCCATTCGCTTTCCACTGTTCGTAGGTTTTTCTATCACTCAATGTAGGTCTGTATAATACCTCTCTGAAGTAATCCAGGGTATTATCGCTTACCAGGAAAGTTCCCTGAGGGCCAACCTCTTTGATTTCATCAAATGCCAGTGTATCTTCATTGACTTCAACACCTTTTCCGATATGCTTCATATAACCGAGAATCTCGTTATCAATGATCAGTTTCTCATAAGAAGTACAGTTGTAGGTTTCGATGATACCTGCCGCATGAAGAATAAAGTTGCCGCCTGCCATCTGTGCCATCATAATGGTAATAGCCGATTCATATGCTGCCTGAGAATCCATAATCTTGGAATCTGACAGCGCACCGCTGATACGGCAGGGGATCTGATAATATTTAGCCAGCTGTCCGTTCATTAAAGATACAATTGCATCTTCAGGAGATCCGATGGCCAGCACGCCGCTGCTCATCTCACCGCCGGAACCTGATGCGGAATAAACAACAGGTGTGCCGGGATTTACGCACTGTGCCAGAACGATACCTGCCAGAACCTCAGCGTTCTGTACTGAAACAAGACCGGGAAGAGTAACCGGTGTTGTCATGCCTGCGATGGAAAGTGAATTGATCAGCTGTGCCTGACCTGTTTCTGCATATGCCATAATAGCACCCAGCTGAGCATCATCATAGCTTAAAGGAGTCAGTGTACAGGGAATAGACGCCATAATCGGTTTTTCCTTAATCGCATCCAGACCGCCAAAAGGAATCGCTGCCATTTCAATGGTATCCCGTGCATTTTTATAACCGTAGATACTTCCCATGAAAGGTTTTTCGCTGTATTTGATCGTATTGTAAACCATTGTCGTAGGACGCTGCTTTACGGAAACATCCTGAGGTTCACATGAAATATGACTCTGGATATCAATGTTTTCCAGTTTATCACAGATTTTTACAATGTTTATAAAATCTTCCAGTGTAGCATCTCTGCGTCCTCTGTCCATGTCAGTAACAAAAGGGGATCCGTAAGGGCCTGCATTTACCACTTTTTCCGTATTGATTTCCACATTGTACTTGGGATTTCTCGCATACAGTGTGAAGGATGAAGGTGATAACTTAATAGCTTCTTCAACCAGCTTTCTGGGGAAATAAACACGGTTTCCGTCCACTTTTGCCCCGTGCTTTGCATAGATTTCTCTGGCCGGTTCATAAGTAATTACAATACCGATCTCTTCCATGATGCGAAGTGAATTGTCATGAATCATTTCCAGTTCATTCTGGCTTAATACCTGATATCTCTGTGTAAACATATTGTCTCCTCCTTATTTTTAACTTTTTCGGTACTTCTGATAACTAGATGTTACTATATTAAGTTATCATTGTCAACCTATATTTTTCATATCATTTTCTGCCTTTATATAAGGAAATATCTGACACTTTTCCATTTATTTTGTAAAAATGCCACAACCTTTTGTCTTTCTTTTATCTCCCTTTTTAAACATTGTTTATAATTGACAGTTTTTAATTAAAATATTATAATTTATTCATAATATTGACGGTACTTGCTGATTCTGCAGCTCATACATTTTCTTGTTTTAGGTTATCTTTGTTAACCATATGTTTTTATTTATTTCACGGGTATTTTTTCAATATCCGGTAATGTTTTATTTCCATATCCCGGATATAAACAATTACAATGTAAACCCCAAAACAAAGTTTTCATTTTAAAGAGGTATTAAATAATATGAGTAAAAAAAAGCAAACCATTTCCCTTCTTGTTTTAAGTGCAACGGCAGGTCTTATGTATCTGGCACCGTTTCTACGTTTTTCCTTTTATGATCAGATGATGTCTGCTCTGCAGATTACAGATATCCAGATGGGAACCATCGGTTCCATCTACGGTCTGTTTTACGTAATTGCCTTTCTTCCCAGTGGTTTCCTCTCGGAAAAATTTGACACAAAAGCTCTGCTGGCCATATCCAATATTGCCATGTGTCTCTGTACAGTATGGTATGCATTTTATCCCGGATACAAAGCAATCCTCGTCATCCATGCATTATACGGTATTTTCAGTGTGGGCACCTTCTGGTCTCCCTATCTGAAGGCAGTAAGAAGTCTGGCCTCCGAAGAAAAACAGGGTACCATTTTCGGTTTAAGTGAAGGTCTCAGAGGTGTTGCCCAGACTATTGTATCGTTTGCATGCGTGGGCGTACTGACCATCGCTTCTTCCGTAACTCTGGGATTCCGTCTCACACTCTGGATCAATGCCGCTGCCTATGCCCTTCTGGCAGTTGCGGTAATTGTTCTGCTTCCCAGCTCAAAACCCGAAAAGGAATCCAATACATCTGACAATAAATCTCATAATTACACAGTACTCAGTTTTCTTAAAAATCCTTCCATCTGGATCTGTATTTTTATTATCATGGCCGGTTACTGTGTATGGACCACCACAAACAGCTACATTGGAACCTACTGTACCAGAGTATTGGGAATCGACGCCAATCTCTCCAGCGTTCTGTCCATCATCAGAAGCTACATCATCGTATTCGTGGCCGGAGCATCCGGTGGTATTATCATTGATAAATTCCGTACCAAAGGCCAGGGACTTCTTGTGGCGTTCAGTCTGGTAAGTCTGTCTGCCATTGGAATTCTTCTCACCAACAACATCATGTTCGTATGTGTCATTGTTACGGTTGTACTGTCCTATATGGTAAATGTGGTGAAATCTACCTACTGGTCAATCCTGGGTGATGCCGGTATTCCTCTGGAAGCAACCGGTCTGGCAACCGGTATTATATCTCTGATCGGTCTGACTCCCGATATTTTTACCCCTCCTGTCATCAGCCGTTTCCTTAATCATGGTGAGAGCGCAGGAAATATTGAAACCGGCTTCAATATGATGCTGATCTGGCTGGCAGCATGGGGCATCGTAGGTATTATATTCTCATTCCTGCTGAAGAAGAAAAAAGAAAGCCTTTCCTGTCAGTCAACACAATAAGGAGGCGGTATATTTGGATAAAAAAAATAAATCGAATACCGTTTTTACAGTATCAGCAGCGATAACCATTGTCATTGCTCTCTGGGGAATTATCAGCAATGATTCCTTTGCAGGAAGTGCCAACAATCTGATGCAGGCACTGCAAAATAACTTTTCCTGGCTCTATCTGGGAGTTATGCTGTTTTTCGTTTTATTTTCACTGGGTATTGCTTTCAGTAAATTCGGAAATATACGGCTTGGATCTGATGATGAAAAACCGGAATATAATACCATTTCCTGGTTTGCCATGCTGTTTGCAGCCGGTATGGGAATCGGGCTTGTCTTCTGGGGAGTTGCCGAACCGATTTCGCATTACGTAAGCCCAATGAAGGGAATCGATCCTCAGACACCGGAAGCGGCTGCATTTTCCATCCGTTCCTGCATCATGCACTGGGGACTTCATCCCTGGGCATGTTATGCAGTTATGGGACTGGGGCTGGCATTCTTTCAGTTCCGTCGAAAAGAATCAGCACTTACCAGCAATCTTTTTAAACCGATTCTGGGGAAAAAACGTGCAGAAGGCCCTCTTGGAAAAGCAATTGACATTTTCACCACAGTCCTTACCGTAACCGGTGTTGCCACATCATTTGGTATGGGATGTCTCCAGCTCTGCGGCGGTCTGGAGTACCTTTTTTCCATCCCAAATACCATGTCAACCTGGATTATTGTAATCTGTGTTATCTGCGTTATCTACCTCTTAAGTTCCACCAGTGGAATTGGAAAAGGCGTAAAAATCCTTTCCAACATTAACCTGACCCTGTTTACACTCCTGATGATATTTGCTTTTCTGTTCGGCCCCACGAGAGATATTATCATGTATTTTCTCAATGGCATAAAAGATTATGTTATAAACTTTTTCCCGGACAGCCTCAGACTCTCTTCAGAGGGAGATACTTCCTGGATCAACGCATGGCGGGTATTCTACTGGGCATGGTGGTTATCATGGGCCCCCTTTGTAGGACTTTTTATCGCCCGGATTTCCCGCGGGAGAACAATCCGCGAATTTATTATGGGCGTTATGATCATTCCCACGCTTGTATCTGCAGTCTGGTTCTGTACAATGGGCGGTGTTTCTCTGAATGTGGCAGATAATTTTTCCAGAGAACAGCTGATTGAAATGACTGCATCACCCCAGACAGCACTGTTCCACATATTTGATCAGTACAGTTTTGGTATTGTACTGTCTCTGATTGCCATTGTACTGCTGATTATTTTCTTTATTACCTCAGCAGACTCCGCCACATTTGTACTGGCAATGCTGACCTCGAACGGCAATCTGGAACCCGGCAACAGTAAAAAAATTTTCTGGGGCATTCTGATTGCAGTTGTGGCATTCGTCCTGATTATGTCAGGCAGTATTTCAGTAATACAGACCATCTCCATCGTCATTGCTTTTCCTTACCTCTTCATTCTGCTGCTGCTGTGTGTATGCCTTGTAATGGAGTTGAAAAAAGAGGTAAAAAAATAGTATAATAGCTCTGCTAACAGATAATGAAGATATAACACATCAGATAATGATAAGTGAAATGCAGCATATGAGAACTATATGATGTATGAGAAGGGAGGTCCGTAACCCACATGAAAAGCAATCAGAAAAATCACAATCAGGTAAATCAGGCTATTGAAAAAATCATCACCGATTTTGTCCGGAATTACCAAAGCGAACACCACACTGAAACATCCTGGAGAGAGCCTGTAATCGGATTTGCTGATGCCGCAGATCCCATGTTTCTGGAATTGAAACAGATTATCGGCCCCAGCCACGCACTGCCATCGGAAATCCTGCCTGACGCACAGTCCGTCATTGCTTATTTCATTCCTTTTTCAAAGGAAGTCATAAAAAGCAATATTCCGGAAGAAGAAAGTTCCAGAGAATGGGATTATGCCAATCTGGAAACAAATCTGCTTCTGTCCGACCTGAATCAGATTCTGTATGAGAAGCTTGAAAAGCTGGGCTATCACGCCTCCCTGCTCCCGCCCACCTATAATTATGATGAAGAAGAACTTGTAAGTGACTGGTCACACAAAAGTGCCGCTTATGTGGCCGGTCTGGGCAGATTCGGAGCCCATCATCTGCTGATCACGGATAAAGGCTGCTGCGGGAGGATCGGAAGCATTGTCACCGATCTGGAATTAACTCCCACTCCAAAGCCCGATAAAGAATACTGCCTTAATAAATACAGCGGCAACTGCAGAAAATGTGTGGATCGATGCGTAAATGACGCTTTCTGCACCACCGGAGATACGATTTTCTATGACCGGCACAAATGCAATGAACAGATTTATGACAAAGCCATTCCTTTTTATTCCATCGGAAGCGGAGACGCCTGCGGCAAATGCATGTGCGGGGTACCATGCTCTTTTACGAACCCCTGTGAAAAATTGATATAAACAATCTGATATGGGACACAGTCAGGAAAATGATCAACAGCAAATAGGGATATGCGTGATTTACTCCGATGGTAAATCACGCATATCCCTGTTATTATACTGTTATTCTTTCTCCATCTTCGGCAGGTTCCAGTGATAATGAGCGGCCAGATACCGGATCAGCATCACCAGTGCAGCTGAAACGACCATTGCTTCCACCGTTCTGAATCTCCGGGCGAGCAATACACAGGAAAGTGCTCCTGCAATAGATGCACAGGCATATACATGACGGACAAAAATATACGGGGGTACTCCTGCCATCATATCACGCAGCAGACCTCCGCCGACTCCTGTAATGGTTCCGAGAAACACCAGAAGAAATGTCTGATGCAGATATCCCTGCTGGATCCCCGTGTTCACACCGATTACGGTGAATACACCCAGTCCTATGGAATCCATGATCAGCATGGCCCTGTCATAGATTTCCCTGAAATGTCCCTGCAGCAGCTCCCGTTTCAGGGAAAGTACAGCAAATACAGTACAGGAAGTGACCGTAGCAACCGCTGCATATACGGAATTCTGAAATACACCCGGAGGAGTAATCCCGAGAATGATATCACGGATCATTCCGCCCCCCACTGCGGTTACCACTCCAAGAACACAAACGCCGAAAATATCCATTTTCTTTCCGGCACCCACCATGGCTCCGGAAGCGGCAAACGCCACCGTTCCAAGCATCTCCATGGTAAAAACAATCATTGTCTGAAAATCCACAATTACCCTCACCTTCATTATATATGATTTTCCGAAATCTATCATAACATATATTTCCACGAAAGCAATATGCGCAGACATCACCAGACTGTAACTTTTCATATTGTCATTTTCATTGTTTCGTTTTATGATGAGAATAGATATAACTCCACAAAAAGGATTGACAGATCATGATTTACACAAAACTGACAAATAAAGCCATGAGAACAGCTTATGATGCACATCACGGCCAGCTGGATGTCAATGGCGTACCTTATATTTTCCACCCTTATCATCTGGCAGAACAGATGCCGGATGAAATCACCGCGTGTACCGCTCTTCTCCACGATGTAATAGAAGATACGGACGTGACCATAGAGGAACTGGAAGAGGAATTTCCCAGGGTAGTGACAGATGCCCTGAGGCTCCTGACTCATGACGATTCCACCGATTATTTTGATTATGTCCGCAGGCTCAGCCTGAATCCGGTTGCCAGAACCGTGAAGCTGGCGGACCTCGCCCACAATCAGGATGAAAGCCGGATTACTGATCCCGATGCCGTACCCCCGGCAAGACTTGAGAGATGGAGAAAAAAATATAAAAAGGCCAGAGAAATTCTGGAGGAATATGAGAAAGGAAACTATTCCATGAAAAACAATTCAACTGTTCCAGATATCACCATCAGACCGGCTGCCGGAGACGATATACCGGCAATTCTCGATATCTATCAGACTGCCCGCCGGTTCATGGCCGCCAATGGCAATGCATCCCAATGGGGAGATTCCTATCCTCCCGGGCATCTGATCAGATCCGATATTGACAACGGGTATCTCCATGTGATTACTGCAGACGGAGTTATTCACGGTGTATTTGCGTTTCTCACCGGCCCGGAACCGAATTATGATGTGATTGAGCAGGGTTCATGGATATCCGATGGGCCGTATCGGGCTATCCACCGTGTTGCCAGCGACGGTATCTTCCGTGGAATCGTAACCATATGCATGAACTACTGCAAAGCCTCATGCAGCCATCTCCGTATCGATACCCACGAGAATAATCATGTTATGCAGCATGTTCTTGAAAAAAACGGATTTAAAAAATGCGGAATCATCCATCTGGCAGATGGAAGCCCGCGAATCGCATACGAATATATTGCTGAATTTTTGTAACCACTGTTTTTATACTGTTTATTTTTGTTTAATGAGGTGATCTCAAATGAATGATACTACCAGATATGCCATTATGCAGAATCGCGAGCTTCTGAAAGGACATGGGTCCTGGGATGTGGGCGCAGAAGCCACGGACCAGCAGCAGAAGCTCCCGGGAATTGCTCCGGTCAAAAAAGAAAAAAGCAGCCGGATCGTTGCTCTTCCCATGGATTTTGCCGATATAATAAACGACTGTTCGATTCTTGAACTGCTTGAAAGCAGAATCAGCCGCAGATCCTATAGTGAAAAGGAGTTATCACTGAAAGAATTATCCTTTCTTCTCTGGTCCACCCAGGGAATCCGCAGAATTACCGGAGAAACTCAGAAAACCTCTTTCCGTACCGTTCCTTCTGCCGGTTCCAGGCATCCCTTTGAAACCTATCTGTTCATCAACCGGGTGGAAGGTCTGCCTGCAGGACTTTATCATTATCTTCCGGCTTCCTGTCAGCTTGAATGTCTGGATTCAGAGGAGGATTTCACGAAAGAACTGACCCGGGCTCTCTGCGGACAGCGATTTGCAGCCACTGCCCCTGTTGTATTCGTCTGGAGCGCCATCCCCTATCGAACAGAATGGAGATACAGTCTGAAAGCTTCCAAATATATCCTTCTGGATGCAGGTCATGTATGCCAGAATCTGTATCTGGCTTGTGAAGCCATCGGCTGCGGCTGCTGTGCCATAGGGGCATATGACCAGGAATGTCTGGATGAACTGCTGAGATTCGCCCCGGGTCCCTCCGGTGAAAAGGACTACGAATGTGCCGTATATACTGCTTCTGTTGGAAAACGGACAGAATGATCCGTTTTCCGCAGAATCAGCCGGCAGTTAATCAGAATCCGTCATTCTGATTAACTGCTCTACCTTTTGATTACGATATCCCCGCCCAGAAGATGCTCGACCTCTCCCAGTCCGGCTTCCTCAGCCAATCGCCTGACCGCATCGGATCCGATACAGCAGACAGTTTCCTCATGGATAAAATCTGTAATATCCGCATCAAAAAGGATATTGGCCTGTGCTTCAAATTCTTCGTCCCCATCCCAGAAAACCACGGTTACGGGTACACAGTCAAAAGCATGTATTACATAGCCCACATCTCCCTGACGGATGGGCTGCCCTCCAAGATCCAGACAGGCTTTCTCCAGCAGATCACTGCGCCCGCTGAAGCATTTTGCCAGGAGATCCACAACCATCCTTTTAAACGCCGGTGCAAAGGGAGCCGCCCTTTTCACCTGGCGGAAAGGAACAAACTCCCCCCGGACACGTGCACAGGGTTTCGAATAATAAAACAGATTATAAATTGACATCAGTGAATTGAATGATATTCTTCGATCCGGATCATCTGTCAGTGTAATCATGCCGTTTTTTCTGTCAATACGGTATAATTCATTATAATAGGTGATGTAAACAGACTGTTCATCACATTTTAAATGAAAGCGGCTGATCAGCTCCTCCTGGTCCATATCCAGAAAGATCTTTCTCCATTTTTCACAGGTCATCTCATAATTATCCACTACCCCATCGTCCCGACTGCTGATATAACTTTCTCTCATAAAATCCCCTCGTTTCGCACCTGTTTTCCGTTCTGACAGATTGTTTGCGCAGATACGGTTTTTCTGTTATTTTCTGAAAAGTCAGATACATGGTATTCTGACTCTTTCATCATATTACCAGATAATCCCCGCATATTCTACTGTAAAAAGGCAAATCCTGAAATGACTGACATGAAGCTGTTTTCAGACAGGCTGACACAGCACCTTTGCTTAAACCGTATTGTGCCGCACAGCAATAAAAAAACAGGGCGCATCATACATAATACGATAACACCCTGCCAGGGGAGCAAATTCATATTCTCAAGTATAGCAAATCACGTCCCGTTGTCAATTGCTTAAGGAATTGTTTTTTATTGATTGATTTGGAAATTTGTCGAGAAACTGCTTTACTACTATGATTGTATCAAAATCTGTATTTTTTTATCAGATATTGCACAGGTTTGAATTTATTTTTTGAGGTATCCATCCATGAGTGAAATCGGCATATTATTTGGAAGCAAAGTCAGAGAACTTCGCAAGGCAAAGCATATGAGTCAGGAAGAGCTGGCATATAAGGCATCAATCAGCCCTGCCCATCTCGGGCAAATCGAGCGTGCTCAGAAAAATCCGACTCTGGACACCATTTACCGGATTTCCCTTGCACTGGATATACCGGTAAATGAATTACTTCAGGAACTGCCGCTTACTGACCTGGCCGGACAGACACACAAGTCTCTGTTTTCCGATACCTCCTCCCGGAAACAGGCCACTTCTTCTTCACTTATTACAGATAAGATCGTACTGCACATTAACCGCATGTCGGAACAGCAGCAAAAGGAAATTCTTCGCCTGATCCGCATTGTAGAGCATTTTTCTACCGAATAAGAGTATTAAAGTACCTGCCTTTTTAGCAAATTCATATAATAAAACTATTTTTTCATACTTTTGTAACAAATATTGGACACTAATGAAACATCTATTTGCTAGAATAAAAAATATCTATTTAAGATGACTTTAAGAAAGGAGTTTCTGCTAATGCAGTTTACAAATGATATGAAAAGCAACAAACGTCATTCCCCAGTTGCATTGCTTCTGGGTATTTTTCTGGTCTGCATTCTGGGCCTGACACTTACTGCCTGCAGGCGCTCGGATTCCGGGTCCACTGAAGCTGAGTCCGGTCCGATTTCATCCGATGAGCAGAATGTTTCATCGAAATTCGGTGATAAACAGCCCATCGTCTTTCTGGATCCGGGGCACGGCGGCGATGAAGCAGGTGCCCGCTCTGATGATGTTTACGAGAAAGACATCAACCTGCAGATTGTTCAGAAGGTAAAAACTCTCCTTGAGAAGGATGGCTGTCAGGTATTCACATCCAGAGACACCGATACGACAGTCGCACTGGAAGAACGGATCCGTCTGGCGGAAGATAAAAAAGCTGATGTTTTTGTCAGCATCCATCAGAATTCCGTGGATAATGATTCTTCTCCCAACGGTATCAGAACCCACTGCAGCAGTGAGGCCAATTCCGGCAGCAGCAGACTTGCCTCTCTGCTTCAGAATGCCGTTATTGCAGAAACCGAAGCCAGAGACCGGGGCATTGTGGAAGACAGTACTCAGTATGTATTACAGAGCAGGAGTTTTCCGTCCTGCCTGATTGAAACAGGTTTCCTTACCTCCGATAAAGAAGGACCTCTGCTTCAGGACAGTGCATATCAGGATAAAATCGCTCTGGGCATTGCCGAAGCGATCGAGCAGTTCCTGGACAGCAATACTTCTGAGAAACCGGATGAATCCCACGAGTCGGCAGAATCCTCTGGGGAGTCCTCTGCTCCTGATGAAAGCGAATCTTCTTCTCAGGAATCCGAATCCCCTGATGAATCTTCTCCATCAGATTCCGAAAACAGCGATGAATCCTCATCCGGAGAAATCACCAGAACCACATCCGGGGAACCTTCTCCTGATGAAAAAGTTGTATATCTGACCATTGATGACGGTCCTACCACGGGTACACCGAAGATTCTGGATATTCTGGACGAATATGATGCAAAAGCCACCTGGTTTGTAACCGCTCAGTACATGGAAGGAACCGCACTGAAAGATATGCTGAAAGAGATTCATGACCGCGGCAATGCAATCGGCGTTCATACATTCTCACACCAGTACAAGAATATTTACAAGTCGGTAGATGCCTATATGGATGATTATGACAAGATGAATTCCATTATCATAAGCGCCACCGGTGAAAGCAGTGATATTTTCCGATTCCCGGGCGGAAGCAATGCAGGATACAACAAAAATATCCGAAAAGAATTACTGGAGCATGTCAAATCAGAAGGTCTGGTATATTATGACTGGAATGCATTTACCGGAGACACAGAAGGCATGTCACGATCCGAGATGATCAGCAAAGCTGTAAAGGAAAGCAGCTACAACAATAAGACGATTCTGCTGATGCACGATGTGCCCGGCAGAGATACCGTTGTGGAAGCTCTTCCTGATATTCTGAAAGCACTGCAGGATGAAGGATATGAATTCCGTGCACTGGATAAGGATGTCCTTCCTATTCAGTTTGAAAAATAATTTTTGTGTCTGAAAGAAACTGAAGCACTGAACAATATATGGGGTACGGCACCGGCTTTAATCTATGAAGTCAGTGCCATACCCCGTTTTTTCATACTGTTTCCGCTCCGATTCGCTGAAAATACTCCTCTTCGCCGGATTCTTCTTTTCCAAATTCTTCATCCCAGGCAATGCAGCCGTCTGTCCATGCTTTCTCAGCCTGTTCCATATCCCGCAAAAACTCTTCATCCGACTGCTCATCATGCATTATCTCATGTGCCCCGCCATGTGACGCTTTATCTGATTTCTCATCTGACACCGCATATCCCAGTTCAGCCGCAATTGCCCTCTGTTCCCGTTCCAGAGCTTCTTTTGCCATACTGCAGACACGTTTTTCCAGGCGCTCCAGTTCTTCCCCCATCAGGCGCATCCGCCATTCCCTGTAAGACTGCTCCGTGGAAAATGTCCTGAAACGTCCTTTTTCCGCCTCAGGTACATTACGCAGACCTTCCAAAAGCGCCCGATCTTCCGCACGCATGCCGATACTTAAATGACGTTCCCGGTAATGACGGTACCCGAAAGGATGATACATGACTCTGTCTTTCTCAAATACCAGCAGTGCATCCGCCACCTGACTGATAAAATACCGGTCATGAGATACAAAAAGAAGTGTCCCTTGATAAGCCCTGAAAGTCGATTCCAGCATCTCCCTGGCCTGAATGTCCATATGATTGGTGGGCTCATCCAGGATCATAAAATTGGGACAGCTCTGAAACATTTCCGCAAATATGAGTCTTGATTTTTCTCCGCCGGACAATTCGCTGACAGGCTTTGCCGCATCCCTGCCGCCAAACATCCATCTGCCCAGAACGGAGCGAACCTCTTTTTCCGTCATGGAAGGATACAGCCTGTGGAAATGATCCTTTACGCTGCAGTCTGCCTGTATGGAGGCTGTCTGCTGGTCAAAATATTCCATGGTCACCCGCTGTCCCAACATGCATTTTCCCTTGATGGGCGGCAAAATCCCTGCTGCAGTCTTCAGAAATGTACTTTTTCCCACACCATTAGGACCAATAACGCCAATCTTCTGCCCCCGACGGATACGAATCCCCATCTCAAACAGCGCGTGATCATACCCGATCTGAAGATGCTCCGCCTCCAGCACATATTTCGCACTGATCACCGGCGGATGAATTTCCTGAACAACAGGACGGAGCTCTTCTGAATCCGGCTTCTCCAGTTTGTCCATACGCTCCAGCAGCTTCTGCCTGGAACGGGCAAATGCTGCTTTTCTGGGTTTATTCCGGAATTTCCGGATCAGGTCATTCAGCCTTTCGATCTCAGCCTGCTGTCTCTCCCATTCTCTGCGCAGAAGCAGATTGTTTTTCTGTTTCTGCTCCACAAACCGGGAATAATTTCCCACATAACGCACCAGTTTTTTTCCGGTAATTTCATAGACCACCTCTGCCGTCTGATCCAGAAAAAAACGGTCATGAGATACCATGACAACAGCTTTTTCATACTCTGAAATCCACTGTTCCAGCCACTCCGTCATATCCTGATCAAGATGATTGGTGGGCTCATCCAGCAAAAGGACATCCGGTTTTTCCAGCATCAGCCGGATCAGTGCGATTCTGGTCCTCTGTCCGCCCGAAAACTCTGATAATTTTTTCTTTTTATCCTTTTTCTCAAATCCCAACCCGGTAAACAGCCTGTCATATTCCTGTTCATAAAGAAAACGGTCTCTGTCCCAGGTATCTTTACAGGGACAGGCCCGCCAAAGCTCTTCCTCCACGGTTCTTTCATTATCCCCTTCACCGGCAAATACCTGCTGAGGCAGAAATCCCACCGTGATCTGCCGGGAAGTCCGAATACCGGGCTGCTTCCTTTTATCATCCCGATCCAGCACAAGTTCTCCTGCCAGCAGACGCAGAAGTGTAGTTTTACCCGCACCGTTTTTTCCCACCACCGCAATTTTTTCCCTGCCCCGGATCTCAAAATCAAAATGAAAAAGAACTGTCTCCCCTCCCAGAGAAACAGTTCCATCCTGAATCTGATACAACATACTCCTAATCCAGTTCTTCCTTTACACACTCAAGAGCCGCTGCCACTACCTTGTCCATATCATAGTACTTGTACTGACCCAGACGGCCGCCGAAAATCACATTGCTCTCTTTGGATGCCAGCTGACGATACTTTTCATACAGCGCATTATTTTCATCATTATTAACAGGATAATAAGGTTCCATACCCTGTTTCCACTCAGAGGAATACTCTCTGGAAATAACCGTTTTAGGCTGTCTGCCAAACTCAAAATGCTTATGTTCGATAATACGGGTATAGGGAACCTCTCTTTCCGTATAATTAACTACTGCATTGCCCTGATAATTATCGCAGTCCAGTACCTCCGTCTCAAACTGCACGGAACGGTACTGCAGCGGTCCGTAACAGTAACCGAAATATTCATCAATCATACCGGTGAACACGGTCTTCCCGGCCACATCCGGATTGGCTTTATGGAACTCAAAATAATCGGTATCCGTTCTGACTTCGATTCCATCCAGCATCTTCTCAATAACAGCGGTGTAACCGCCCATGGGGATTCCCTGATAACGGTCATTAAAATAATTGTTATCATATGTAAACCGCAGAGGCAAACGTTTGATGATAAATGCAGGAAGCTCTGTACAGCTGCGTCCCCACTGCTTTTCCGTATATCCCTTAACCAGCTTCTCATATACATCACGGCCGGCCAGAGAAAGCGCCTGCTCCTCCAGATTCTTTGGCTCTGTAATATGAAGATCCTCAATCTGTTTTTCGATAATCGCCCTGGCTTCAGCCGGTGTACGGATTCCCCACATCCTGCTGAAAGTATTCATATTAAAAGGCAGATTGTACAATTCATCCTTATAAACCGCTACCGGAGAATTAATATAGTTATTAAACTCCGCAAACTGATTCATATATTCCCATACTTCCTTATTACTTGTGTGAAAAATATGTGCACCATACTTGTGTACATTAATATCTTCTATCTTTTCCGTATAAATATTCCCGCCGATATGGCTGCGTTTATCAATCACCAGACATCTTTTACCGCGTTTTTTGGCCTCATAGGCAAAAACGGAACCGAACAGACCGGAACCGACAACCAGATAATCGTATTTCATGATACTTCCTTTCCGCCACTTATAGCCAGGCAGGAAATTACTGCCTTGCTGTAATCTGTGGTTTGATTTTCTGTAATTTATTCTTCTGTAACTCTGAAACAGGTCTGCTTCAGTATATCACATTTTAAAATAACGGGCAATTGGACAGCTGTCACTTCTGTTCTTCCAGAAATGCAAAAGGTTCTCCATCCTCCGAATGCAGAAAATGCATCAGCATATATGCACACATGATAGCAACTCTTTCCTCTTTTAAAATCCTGCGGACCTCTTCTTTATCTGCCAGTACAATCTCCAGTTCTTCTGATTCCTCAAGCCCCTTCAGACTGTATTCTCCATCCACATAGCCGTAGACGGTAGCGCAGGATTCATCTGTCATGCCGACAGTCGTGAAACGTGGTTCGCTGTACATGCGGTCCACTCTGATGGGATTCAGCTCCAGCCCGGTTTCTTCCTTCATCTCCCGCACAGCTGCTTCATTAAAATCTTCTCCCGGCTCCACCAGTCCTGCCGGAAACTCATACACATACCCGTTGAGCGGATAACGATACTGACGGATCAGCACCACTTTGTCCCGTTCCGGTCCGTATACACTGTAGATAATCACCCCATCCGCATGGTTCTCATGGGTAACCGCTTTCAGACTGTCAATCCCTTTAGCCCGGGAAGCCATAAAATACTGTGATTCATTGCCATTTTTATGTGTGACATCCATAACAAAAAAATTGAGAAACTTATGACTGGTTTCCTGCGTTATCTTTCTGATCAGCCCCATAATACGTCCTCCTTTATACGCTGTATCGACTTACAGATTTCACTGATTTTATTGTAGCGGTATCTGCAGTACTTGTCAAACAGATAAACGTGCGCCTGAATGCACCCTCAAATAAACAGGGCAGCCTGTGGCTGCCCTGTTTATTTGAAAGGAGAAAGTTATGAAAAATTTATCGAAAATAAAATCCTGTAATCTGATTCATCCCCCGATTTTCATCGGTTCGTTATTCTTTTTTCTTGCGGTGTTGTTTTTGTTGATGGTTATATAATAACCTGCTTTTGTGATAATACTGTGACCTATATTTGAATGACTTATGAACATTTCGGAAATTTTTCATAACGGTTATAAAAAAATGATAACTGTTCCCTGGTTTAAAGTATCTTTCTCACATCCGTTACCCTGCATCCGGAGCCGGCTGCACTTTCCAGTGCATAATCGGCATCTTCATAGATCATGGTATCAGCCGGCATAAAATTCATCAATTCACAGGTTTTCTGATAAATTTCCGGTTCTCTTTTGTTCATTCCCAGATCGCTGCATGTGTAGATTTTTTCAAAACAATGCCTGATCTCTCCTCTTTTAAGGGCTGCTTCTGCACATGCTTTTTCTGTTGTAGTCAGAATGCACATACGGCATCCGTTTCGGTACAGATCAAGCACCATCTGTTTTGTCCGGGGAAAAAAGGGGATCTCTTCCTCGTATAACCTGCGGACCAGATTCATAAACTGCTCCATGATCTCATCGCGGCTGTAAGGCAGGTCAAATTCCGATTTCAGATAATCCGCCGATTCCTCCAGAGACATGGAATCCACGATCTGCTCCAGATTCTCCGGTATCTGACAGATTCCCAGCGTATTCAGATAACGCCCTGCAAGCTTTTTCCACATATCAAGGGAATCCAGCAGCGTTCCGTCCAGATCCCAGATTGCATATCGTATCGCCATATTTCTCCCTGTTCTCCTTCCTGCAGTTCCAAAACAAGCCTTTCCATTTACACATCCAGCTTCAGATCACCGTCTTTGATCCAGCCAATCTTACGGAAAATTTCTCCGATAACAAAAGTAATTACCCCGGGCAGGATAAAGCATACCAGTGCAATGCCAATCCACATGCCTGTTCCTCCGTCTGTCATGGCTGTATAGACGCCAATAGGGCCCACCAGACCGCAGGTACCCATACCTGCTCCGGCTGCAATATTCTCCATCTTAAATACCACCGTTGCAATGGGCCCTGTAATCATGGATGCAATGATCGGCGGAATCCAGATACGGGGATTCTTTACGATATTGCCAATCTGCAGCATGGAAGTTCCCAGTCCCTGAGCCAGCAGTCCGCCCCAGCCGTTTTCCCGGAAACTCATAACGGCAAATCCAATCATCTGTGCACAGCAGCCTGCCGTAGCTGCGCCGCCTGCGATTCCATCCAGGGAAAGCATGATGCAGAGTGCCGCACTGCTGATGGGAAGTGTCAGAGCGATACCCACCAGAGCCGATACCAGAATACCCATAAGGAACGGCTGCATCTCTGTGGCAGCTTTGATCAGATTGCCGAACGCTGTCATGAAGCCTGATACACCGGGACCTACAAACACGGCAATAACTGTACCGGAAAAAACAGTTACCGCAGGAGTTACCAGAATATCGATTCTTGTCTCTTTCGATACGATCTTTCCAAGCTCTGTTGCCACTATGGTGGCCAGCAGGGCTCCCACCGGGCCTCCCAGATCATTGCCGGCAAAACCTACCGTTGCCGCTGAAAACAGCACCAGCTGCGGAGCATGCAGAGCATAGGCAATAGCCACACCAAGAGCGGGGCCTGTCGCTGCCTTGGTACCGGCATACTGCTGAATTGTCTTGAAAATCTCCACACCGGTTTTATCCCCCAGTGTTCCGAAAATAGTACCGATCAGCAGGGATGCAAACAGACCGAATGCCATGGCACCCATAGCGTCGATCAGATAGGTCTTTACACTGATATTCACGCCTTTTCTCTTCAAAAATTCTTTCATAAACAGTTTTCCTTTCTCACCTCATGTATGAATCTCTTTTTCTTCAGTTACTTCGGCTAATAGTATACTATTTTCTTACTGTAAATTCAACTGTAAAATCAACTGTAAAGTCTGTTGTAAAGTTTTATTATCATGTTTCGTTACCGATCACATAGGCAAATATCCACTGCTGAATAATGCCGCGGTAACCGGAATAACGGGAAAAATACCTGTCTTCCATGGTTTTCAGCTGCTTTGTCCGGGATAATTTATCCAGATCCTCACTGTAATAATGATCATACAGAACCTGTTTCATGTGAACATCAATGGGAAATGCATCTATTTTATGAAATCCGAACAACGCAATACAGTCAGCCACCTTCGGCCCTACTCCCTGAAGTGTTCTCAGCTTCCTTACACACTCCTCATAGGGAAGCTCTCCACATTCTTCCAGACTGAAGCTGCCTTTGGCAATCCTTCCGGCCAGACTCAGAATATACTCATCCCGATATCCCAGACTGCATCCTTTCCGAAAAAGAGAAAGCTCCTCTCCCTCCAGTGCCGCCAGACGCTCCGGAGTGGGAAAGCAGATCCCATCCTCACCGAAATACCTGCATATTTTCTCAATACACCCCTTAATCCGGGGGATATTATTGCACTGGGAAATAAGGAATGATACCGCCGTCTCCCACGGATCCTGCCGCAAAATCCTGATTCCGCTTCCATACCGGGATGCCGCTTTCAGGAATTCATCCGTTTCATCCACAGAATTCAGATACTGTTCGTAATCTCCTGATAAATCCAGATAATTCCACCAGATCTCCCTGAATTCCTGTTCACTGCAGTAAAATGTAAAATTCTCTCCCTGCTGTCTGATCTTCAGTACCCTGCCAAACGCCGGTATTTCATAAGTACAGCCGTTTTTATCTTCATTCGCCTTTTTCCATCGAAAACACTGACCTGAATCTGCTGTCTGTACAAGATCCAGATATTTAATCTTCATCTGAAATTCATTTGTCTCAAATCTGTTATCCATATGTACTCACTTTTTCTAAAAACTCCTTCATATATGTCCTTTTATACAAACAAATCGACCCGGTACATGACCGGGCCGATTTGTTTAGACAACTATATCAGAAAAAAGAAACATGCTATTTCAATTACCCCAAGGGGTATGCGTATATAATACTGCATTCCTCATATGCTGTCAACTGTTTTTTTGCAAACTGTTTGCAGATTGTATCCGGCGTTTCCCGCTACTTCATATTGGAAAAACGTTCCACTGCCTTTGCAAAATTGGCAATGGTCTGCTCTGCATCTCCATGTTCAATTCCATCTCTCACACAATGCTGGAGATGTCCTTCCAGCACGATCTGTCCCACTTTGTGCAGTGCAGATTTCGCTGCATTGATCTGAAGAAGAATATCCTCACATGGAACGTCTTCGTCTATCATCCGGTCAATGGCATTTACCTGACCTGCAATTTTTTTCAGTCTCCTGTGAAGATTCGCTGAATCCATACATTGTTTCATATAGCTGTCCCTCCTGTTACTGATCATAGTTGTCTCGCCTGCAGCCGAAGCTCAACATACCCCGACTTAAAATATGTATACCCCATAGGACCATGGGGTTTGTTTGGTTATTATAGACGAACAGCTGCGATAAATCAATAATTTTTCCGGAAATATTTACTGTTGCTCAATTTCGTGCATCTCACCGATCTTCACATTCCAGGGAACACGGGAATAGAAATAATAATAAGCCCTTTTCAGGCTTTCCCGGTCAAAAGACACTACACTTTGTTCACTGTCTTGCGGAAAATAAACCATGATGCTGTACGGTATCTGGAATACACTGGCACGCAGTTCCGTTTGTTTTACCCCGTTTTTCAGATAAAATGACATACGGCGCAGACGTTTTTCACGTTCTTCTTCCAAAGATATTGCCTGATCCTCCCTGATCCGGTCAGGATCCTCCACTTCGATAATCACAGACATTCCCCGGGAATATTTTTCAAAAATCTGCTTCAGAAACCAGCTTCCCATCCCCTGTCCCCGCAGTTTTTCCGTTACTGCATAATAATCCAGCAAAATCCAGTTCTCACTGGAAATCCGGCACAGCCAGGCATAAGCCAGACACTCTGCATCAGGCCTGTCTTCATAAAGTCCATATCCCACATACTCACCTTTCTCATATGATTCTTTGATCCGGCTGAAAGGCTTGATCTCATCTGAAGGAAAATGCCTGGCAAGCATTCCGTGATAAATCTCTTTCATCTCTTCAAGATTCTGCTGACGAATCAACATCTTTTCCATAAAAACTTTCCACTCTCCATTATTTTTCAATTATTTTTCACATTTGTATTCCACCGCAATGCACTCACCATGAATGCGCACAGAGCATTACATCTGTTTTCTGACTACAGCATACTCATCTCCGGACTTAAAGTACGGGCAGGCACGATAATGCCCCTGAGCAAGCTTTGCCGCATCATCCTCATCCATATACACATCACAGTAGTACTCTTCATCATCTTCATCATACACATAATATGCGCAGTATTCACAATTTTCCATAAAAATCTCCATTCCCCGTCTGATGGACGGCACACGCAATAATGAAACCATGCTTCTTCTGACCTTGCCGAACTTTTCTATCTTAACATCCTGACAGCCCTATTTCAACCGGGAGCCATGGATTTTCACATGGATTTTACAGCTGCAGATATACGAAAAAATGCAGCTGTCGGATTCAGCTGCATTTTTCAGAGAAGATTCACTATGAAAAAAGAAAGAAAACTTATTGTCATGCTGTGGTCCCCATCACAGCACTGATGAGGAAATTGGTCTGTGATTTCCTTCATCTGTCCTAAAGTATACAGAAGAAATGTGGACATTTTGTGAACGAATTCTTTTCATTTTATAAAGTTCCTAAACTTGAAATTACTTTTCCTGAAAAATACAGTTAATAATTATAACCAAATTGGTATCGACCCTTTTTTTCAGTTGAGCGGTCTTATTTTTCACCTTTTTGAGCAAATCATCAGCATTTCATGATATACTTGGGGATATCAGACAGAGAAAGGAATTAACCGAATATGCTTTATCGCACCGACAAAAAAGGTACTCAATTATCCATTCTTGGATATGGCTGTCTTCGCTTCAGCAAAAAGCACGGACAGATTGACCTGAAGAAAACAGAAAAGGAAATTCTGACCGCCATTAAAGCAGGCGTCAATTATTTTGATACCGCATACGTTTACAACGGCAGTGAAGCTGCCCTGGGTACAATACTGGAACGCAATCACCTGCGCGATTCCGTATATATCGCAACCAAGCTGCCTCATTACCTGATTAAATCCAAAGCCGGCATGGAACGCTGTTTTCAGGAGGAACTGAAGCGTCTGAGGACAGATCACATTGATTATTATCTGATGCATATGCTGACAGATCTGCCCACCTGGAAAAAGCTCTGTTCCATGGGAATCGATGACTGGATTCAGGAAAAGCTGGAGAGCGGACAGATCCGCAGCATCGGTTTCTCCTACCACGGAAATACAGACAATTTCACCGAACTGATCGATGCCTATGACTGGGATTTCTGCCAGATTCAGTACAATTACATGGATGAGCACAGCCAGGCAGGCCGAAAAGGACTCCATTATGCCGCTTCAAAGGGAATCCCGGTAATTATCATGGAACCGCTGCGGGGCGGACGTCTGGTCAATCTTCTGCCCGAGCCGGCCAAACAGCTGTTTTCAGACGCAGGATGCCCGCCTGCCGGTACTGCATTCCGCTGGCTGTGGAACCAGCCTGAAGTTACCGTGGTTCTTTCAGGCATGAATTCCATAAAAATGGTAAAAGAGAATGTTGCCTGTGCTTCCGGAGCCTGTGTGGGATGCCTGACTGAAAAAGAAAAAAAGCTGATTTCCCAGGTAAAGGAAGAAATCAGCAAAAAAATAAAAGTGGGATGCACCGGCTGCGGCTACTGTATGCCCTGTCCGCATCACGTGGATATTCCCGGTGTCTTCCGCTGCTACAATGAAATATACACGGACAACCCGGCTACTGCCCGGAAAGAATATCTTCAGTGCATGGCTTTCCGCAAACAGCCCCACAGCGCTTCCAATTGCGTGGAATGCGGTAAATGTGAACGGCATTGTCCTCAGGGCATTCAGATCCGCCAGGAGCTGAAAAATGCCGCCGCCGAACTGGAAACACCAAAATATAAGCTGTTCTGCAAAATTATTTCATTGTTTAAGCTGTGGTAACAGACTTATTTTTTCCGGCTCACACAATCTTCAGAGACCATCTGGAACAATCCCATACGTCTGTCGCAAGATCTTCATAAAATTCCGGTTCATGGCATACCATGATGATGCTTCCTTTATACGCTTTCAGTGCCCTCTTCAATTCTGCCTTGGCATCTGCATCCAGATGATTGGTGGGTTCATCCAGAACCAGCACATTGGAAGGGCGGTTGATCAGCTTGCACAAACGTACCTTGGCCTGCTCGCCTCCGCTTAACACGCGGACCTGACTTTCAATATGTTTGGTGGTCAGCCCGCATTTTGCAAGAGCGGAACGCACCTCATACTGGGTAAATCCGGGAAATTCGCCCCAGATTTCGTCGATACAGCTTCCTGTATGGGAAGTGTCCATTTCCTGCTCAAAATAACCGACTTCCAGATAATCTCCCAGCTCTGCAAAACCGGAAACAGCAGGAATCAGGCCAAGAATGCTTTTCAGCAAAGTGGTTTTTCCTATACCATTGGCCCCGGTCAGCACTATTTTCTGTCCACGCTCCATGGAAAGCTTCAGCGGATGGGACAGAGGGCTGTCGTAGCCAATTACCAGATCATCTGTTTCAAAAATATATCGTCCGGGTGTCCTTGCCTCTTTAAAATTGAACTCCGGCTTTACCCGTTCGGGCGCCAGTTCGATTTTTTCCATCTTATCCAGTTTTTTCTGGCGGGACATGGCCATATTTCTGGTGGCCACCCGGGCTTTATTTCTCGCCACGAAATCCTTCAGATCGGCAATTTCCTGCTGCTGCCGGTTATAAGCCGCCTGAAGCTGGGATTTTTTCATGGCATAGACTTCCTGAAACCTGTCATAATCCCCCGGATATCTGTCAAGTTTCTGATTTTCCATATGATAGATCAGATTAATAACACTGTTCAGAAAAGGAATATCATGAGAAATCAGAATAAATGCATTCTCATACTCCTGCAGATAGCGTTTCAGCCATTCAATATGCTGTACATCCAGATAGTTGGTGGGCTCGTCCAGCAGCAGGATATCAGGCTTTTCCAACAGAAGTTTTGCCAGCAGGACTTTGGTTCTCTGACCTCCGCTCAGCTCCTGCACATCCTGATCCAGGCCAATGGCGGTCAACCCCAGCGCATTGGCAACCTCATCCACTTTTGTATCAATAATATAGAAATCATGGGCATCCAGCATCTCCTGAATCGTCCCCAGCTCTTCCATCATTTTCTCCAGTTCATCCGCTGAGGCATCGCCCATACGGTCACAGATATCGTTCATCTGTGCCTCCAGCTCGAACAGCCACCCGAATGCACTGCGCAGCACGTCGCGGATAGTCATGCCCGCATGAAGCACCGTATGCTGATCCAGATAACCTGCCCGGACATTTTTTCCCCATTCAATCTTTCCTTCATCCGGCTGCAAATGACCGGTGATCAGATTCATAAACGTGGATTTCCCTTCCCCATTCGCCCCGATCAGCCCCACATGCTCACCCTTCAGCAGACGGAATGATACATGATCGAAAATGGCGCGGTCACCAAATCCATGGCTTAAATTCTCTACGGTTAATATACTCATATTCCATAATCTCCCTGTTGATTTTCACTTTCAGACCGGCATCTTCACAGATGTCCTGCCGGGCAGTTACCATTCTACCATCAATCGGCTGATCTGTAAAACCATTATTGCTGCTGTCCTGAAATTGGGGGTTGCAAATTTACATCACAGCAGTTATAATCAGTTTAGTTCGCGATGACGAAAACTACGGTCTGTATCCTTTCTTCAGAGAACCGGCGGATGGTGAAAGCCGGTGTCAGGACTTACCTTTCCACTTTCCAGCGACCGGCGATGAGCCGAAGGCCGGTAACCTCTATCCTACCGATGAGAGACCGGACAGTTTTTTACAGTACTGTAATCTGCTGTTAATCTGTCTGGTAACGTGGGTGGCACCGCGGAGTTGCAAAGCATTCCGTCCCATGAATCCCGTTTCGGGGTTCATGGGATTTTTTTATCAAATTATAAGGAGAAAACCATGTTAGATTTAAAATTTGTAAGAGAAAATCCGGAAATCGTCAAACAGAATATCCGCAATAAATTTCAGGATCACAAGCTTCCTCTTGTGGATGAAGTAATCGAACTGGACAAACAGAAACGTGCTGTTCAGCAGGAACGTGATAACCTGCGTGCCGAGAAAAATACTCTTTCCAAACAGATCGGCGGTCTGATGAAACAGGGTAAAAAAGAAGAGGCTGAAGAGGTAAAGGCAAAAGTTGCTGCAGATGCTGCCCGTCTGACTGAACTGGAAGGTACTCAGACCGAACTGGAAGAAAAAATTACCAGAATCATGATGACAATCCCCAACATCATCGATCCTTCCGTTCCCATCGGTAAGGATGACTCTGAAAATGTTGAAGTGAAAAGATACGGTGAACCTGTTGTTCCGGATTACGAAATTCCCTACCATACCGATATTATGGAGAAATTCAACGGAATCGATCTGGACAGCGCCAGAAAAGTAGCCGGCAACGGCTTCTACTATCTGATGGGTGATATTGCCAGACTGCATTCCGCCGTTATTTCCTATGCAAGAGATTTCATGATCGACCGGGGATTCACCTACTGCGTACCGCCTTTTATGATCCGCAGCAACGTAGTTACCGGTGTTATGAGCTTCGATGAAATGGACGCCATGATGTACAAGATTGAAGGTGAAGATCTTTATCTGATCGGTACCAGTGAGCATTCCATGATCGGCAAATTCATCGATACCATTCTGCCTGAAGAGAATCTGCCCTACACACTTACCAGCTACTCTCCCTGCTTCCGTAAGGAGAAAGGTGCCCACGGCATTGAAGAAAAAGGTGTTTACCGTATCCATCAGTTTGAAAAGCAGGAAATGATCGTGGTCTGCAAACCTGAAGAAAGCCCCATGTGGTTCGACAGGCTGTGGCAGAATACCGTAGATCTGTTCCGTTCCCTGGATATTCCTGTAAGAACTCTGGAATGCTGCTCCGGTGATCTGGCTGACCTGAAAGTAAAATCGGTAGACGTGGAAGCATGGTCCCCCAGACAGAAAAAGTATTTTGAAGTAGGAAGCTGCTCCAATCTGACAGATGCTCAGGCCAGACGTCTGAAGATCCGCGTTAAAGATGAAAACGGCAATAAATACTTTGCTCACACTCTGAATAATACTGTAGTTGCACCGCCCAGAATGCTGATCGCATTTCTTGAAAACAACCTGAACGAAGACGGCTCTGTTAATATCCCTGCGGCATTACAGCCTTACATGGGCGGCAAAACAGTTATCCGATAAATCAATATAAAATTTTATCACAGGAATATTTCATCACCCGCCCGGAATGAAATATTCCTGTTTTTGTAATTCAAATCCCTTTAATTGATAAATATTTATCATTAACTATTGCCTGTTTTATGCAATAATATTTTATTTTCTCTTTTTTTAAGATGAATTTGTGATTTTAATCACCATTTTATACAAAAAGCATTTTGCTTTATGCAAATTATACAACTTTATCTTGTTTCATTTTAAAATATAATGTGATAATTTCCTATTGAAATAAATTAAATAATAGTGTATCATATAGACATGGTTGAGGGAACGAAAAGAAACCTGAAACACAGCAGGTTTTCTTCCCACTAATGACCTGGCTCATAGACTGCGCCGTACAAAACGGCATTTTCTCCCTATATATCGAAAAGACCCGCCTGCATGCGGGTCTTTTCCAATTTTATATCTTTTTTCTTTTCACCTTCATTCCTGTGTCGTCTGGTTTTTCCGTCTCTGCTTATACCTGGTCCGACTGCACTTTCTGCTGTTTCAGTTTCTGCATTGCCTCGTGTTCCCTTTCCAGCTCCTTATAAAGCGCCCGAAATGTCCAGTTCACATTCTGTGGAGTCACTATGGCTTTCAAAGGAATCGAAGGCATCCCGGCTCTTCTCATATTCTGAAGAAATTCCTCCAGCCGGCGGTTGGTAAAACCATGCATGATCATAACCTGTCGTGTCAGTTCCTGATATTTCTCCTGATTAACCTGCCCGATTTCTTCCGGCGGCTGTTCCCCTGTTTCATCTGCGGCATGACCTGCCAGTGCAAAACCCGGAAGCTTCAGCAAAGTCCCAAGAGTCTCCTCTGTCTGATTCTCTTCTACCACTTTACACATAATACCCATTCGGGCAGCAACTCCGCAGAGCTGCCGCCCGATTTCGGTATCACGGAAGCGGTACAATAATACAATTTCTCTGTTTTTTACCGGTCTTCTGTTTTTCATCTTTCCTCCAGTGATACTCATATTTGTCTATTACTTTAATAACAGTTTTTGAAGAGCGCCGTTTCCGTAAATAACCAGTGAATTCTCTGCAAAGCGCATAACACCCTCTATATTCATATCCAGTCTGGCCTGATATTTGCATACACCGGTCATATTGTAGACTGCACATTCCGAATTGTTATATACGACAATTCCGTCCCCGGAAAAATCAGCATATTCATATTCAAAATCAATGGTCTGCTCAAAGGTTTTACCGCCTGTCTTATCAAATACCAGCATGGTATATGAAGTTTCCACCACCTGTCTGGTTTCTTCCTCTGCAGTTCCTTCATCGGTTGACGCTTCCACTTTCCGGGTTTCCTCTTCCCCGCCTGTTTCTTCTTTTTTTACATTCTCATCCAGTACAACACCCACGTACTCCTTGTTATAGAATACGGTCCTGATTCTGGAATCGAAGTTCTGCGTTTTTGCCAGTTCCGGTGACATGGCGTTTCTGGTGGAATAGAAATCAATGGACTGCTCTGTGATGGCCGCGCTGTTCTGATCATCGAAAAAGATGACTTCCGGCACCAGAGTCTCTTTATATTGTCTGAATCCACCTACCACACGGTCTGCATTATTCTTGCCGACTTCAAAATTACGGAATACCACCTGATTCAGCATATTACCCGAATCGGCATAAATATAAGATGTAATCAGCTGTTCTCCATCCGGAGAAATAGCTATATCCAGAGGATACCCATCTCCGGAAATCAGGGTTTTAATCTCCAGATCGATCTGAGACCCGTCTTTTCTGAAATAATTGATGTAATTGCTGGTCTTATCATCCAGAACCACAGCTACCACACCTGTCCCGGAAACATCTGCTTTCAGGATCGCTTTCCCGGTTTCCGCATTGCCGGTGCATCCATCTGCATTGCATATATAAAGTGAGGTTCCTTTAATATCATAGATTACTGCGTAGTCTCCTGCCACAGCAATTCCCGGCACGTCCATATTAAAGGCCTGATTCCACATAACCTCGCCGTTTTGACTGATACAGCTGACGCCGTCCTGACTGTAGTGCAGAATCACGTCATTAAAAGTCAGATACTCTGAATAACTGCCTTCTGAAGCTGACACCTGCCATTCCACATCAAAATCATGATATTTACGGTTCCTGTCATAAAGCCAGCAGGTACCAAATACAATTGTCAGCGCCAGTATAATCGAAACAATCCTTTTATAATGTCTCCTGAAACTGCTCAGAAGACGCCGCAGCGGACTCTTCTGTCCAAGAGTGCCTTCCACCACCTGCTGTTTCCAGAATTCCTGCCTTGCTTTTTTTGATACATTATCTTTTTCCAGCAGATTTTCTTTCTTTTCTTTTCTGCCGGCCGTGCTTTCTTTCTCAGTTTTTTTTCTGCGTTCATGCCTTTTTACAGACGCAAATCTCCTGCCCGTCTTCCTGGTTGCCGAAGGCTCTGTTTTATTCCTGCTTCCGTTCCCGGCTGGAATCTGTTCTCCTTTTGCATCGGTTTTTTCCTGACCCGAACCTTCATTCAGTGCTGAATCCGCTCCTTCGCCCGCTCCGATACCAGGTTCTGACTCCTGTATAAACCCGTCAGACTGACCGGATTCATCAATCAGACCGCTTTCTCCTGCCTGACCGGATTCATTTTCCGATTTTGCCCCCGAACTGCGCCGACTCTCCTGAAAATATCCATCCAGTGGCTGAACTGTACTGTTTTCTCCTGATTCCTCGGTAACTACCTCATAAACATACCTTTTCTTTTTTCCTGTCTGAGGCTTTTGCCAGATTTTAACGTCATCCTGGCCTTTTGCATCATTTTCGCTCTGCTTCTGATCCGTTATACCAGGCTCCGTATTCTTGTTCATTTCATCCATATAGCTATTGTCCTGTCTTTATTCCTGTTCATTTGATTCCGGCTGCCAGACAAGCCAGCCGTACAGCAGATTTTGCTGGTTACTATCATACTACAAGACGGATGAAAAAACAAGATACGGGCTTTTTAACGGGCCGGCAATGTCAGAACAACTCCATATTTCAGCTGAGACGGATCCGATATATCATTTTCCAGGCAGACTGCATCCACCATCCCTGTATCTCCGTAATATTTCTCGCAGATTGAATACAGGTTGTCCCCTTTTTTTACCAGATAACGCATGGGAAATACATATCCCGAGGCCCCCACTGCACTTCCCGAACCATCACTTTCCTTAGTCTGTTCCGTACTTCCCTGTGCGGAATTTCCATTTTCTGTCTCTGCTGCATTTCCGGAACCGGTACTCTCCTCATCGATTCCAGCAGCACTTGCGTTTGCACTCACATTCTGACTCTCACTTTCCTTTCCATTACCACCTTCGCCGCTTACCTGGTTTTCCTTCCCATCATCACTTTCAGCATTATTTCCCGTGCCGTCTCCCGAACTTCCGGAACTCTCACTGATTCCGCCGATTTCAGTACTGACACCGGTTTCCACATAAACAGAATCAGCTCCCGCGGGCACCACCGACGATTCATCCAGTATGCTGCTTAAAAGTCCACTGCTGTTTTCGGAATTGTCATTGATTTTACTGAATTTTATCTGATCGGAAAACAAAAGAAACGCCAGAATGAAAATTCCTGCTACCGATACGATTCTCACAATAATATCTCCTTTCTGCATTTTTTTCCCTGCTGCCGGTTTTTTCCCTGCTTCCGGCTTTTTTCCGGCTTCCGGCTTTTTCCCGGCTGCATACCTCCTTCCTTTTAACGGTCCTGTCTGCCCGTCTTCTGTTTTTATACCATGACTTCCTACAGGTGCCGGTCCGCTCCTGCCTGCCTCCTTGTCTCCTTCTGATCCGCCCTGCCGCTCCAGTACTCTCAGACTTTCCTGACGTATGATATAAGACTGCATTTCCTCATTTTTCTCGTAATAGATGTAATATCCGGCCAGTCTCACAAGTCCGTGGCCCGACCAGGAAAACACCTCTTCTTCCTGGTCCCTCACATTGAATAATATCTGGTATTCTGAAGGAAAATGTGTTTCAAATATCCTGACCAGATCCACCTCCGAGCTTCTGTTCTGCCTGCTGGAAACAAAAAATCCACATATTTCCTGATCCGGAAAATACACACTGCTCTCTGCCTTCAGCTGACCGGGCGTCTGCGACGGATCTTTCCAGAAAGGATCCTGTGCCACCACGGCACCTCTTATAAACAGATGCATGATACCGCCTATTCTCTGCTTTTTCCCCAGAAGAATACCTCCCGATATTCCGCCTTCCTGCAAACCGCGAAGCCGCTGAATATATGTATGTACGTAATCTTCAATATAAACCCGGATCCAGTCTTCCTTCTCACCGATCTGACGAATATTTTTAGGCAATTTATTCTGTTCCATGCAAAAACCTCCCATTTATGCTGTAATTTCATTTTGAACAGTTATTGAAATATTTCCATGCAGCCTTACCACGTTTTGCAATACCCGCCGCGCGGATAACATCCGATTTATCAGGCTGCTGACAGTCATCATGTTATCACAGCAAAAATACGGAGTCTGTCGAAATACGACGGACTCCGCTTAAAATAAATCTACCGGTTTCAGCAAAAAACAGCCTTCATGATACCCTGATAAATACAATCAGCCATGTTCATAACCATTCCCAACCTGATATTCTGCAGCAGCACCGGCTCCAGACGGCTCCCCCAGCTGACAATTCCGGTTATGGCAATATCACCGACCCTCCTCAGATTTTTATTCACACCGCATCCCGGCTTTAATCCGCCTTCCGACAGAGTAATACACCCTACAGAATCTCTGGAGCCAATGGATGCATCAATTGCGACAATTACATATTCAGAAAAATCCTGTTCGATTACCTGAAGTACAGGTTCCAGATTTACTGCATGTACAGGCAGGGTTAATGTCCCGATGACAACCATGTCCGTATTTCCGGAAAAAAATTTTTCACTTTTCAGCAAATAGCCGGTCAGAGGTCCCAGACTGTCTCCCGTAGACCTGTCACTTCCGATACAAAGAAACAAAACAGAAGTTTTTCCTGTTTCAATTTTTACCTGACGAATCATTTCCGACAACTGATATCCGAAATGATCCGTCTCAAATTGTTCCCCGGAGGAATAATAAATCACCTTTTTTTCTTTCATCCCCAGATATCCTTCTCCATTTTTTTCTAGCATAAGTATACCCTTTTCCGGAATATTGTATTCCGCCGCAATTTATCCAAGCATAATTTCCGTGTACCAGAATCCTCCGTTTTTGCATTTCAGATATTTTTTAAAGCCAAACACCTCCGCTACCAGTGTTTCCTGCTCCGAATTATCACCCGGAAGTCCGATAAACCAGCGGTTTTCCGGCTGAGTATCCGTTTCACGATTTTCCACCCTGAAAAGAATCAGCTGATGATAATGATTATATGCATTCTGCAGAAAACTGTTATGAGCCAGAATCCAGTTATTTCTCGGAAGACGGCCAATATCATTGGGGCGGATCCGCACCGCTTCACAGACTTTTCCCACCTTCATAAAACCGTCTCCCTGTCTCTTCTCTTCGAAATCCAGCGGACGGATATCCACATGAGGATATCTTGCACAGAATTTTTTCCACAATTCCATGGACTTATCCCCATTTTTCCGTTCCCTGATCTGTCTGTGTGCAGTTCCCGAAACAGAAGGAATATCTGTTTTCTCTTTTATTTCCGCTGCAGACTGCTGATGCATCAATTCTGAGGCCGATTCCAGTTCTTCCCGATATTCTTCGCGCACTTTCTCCTTAATTTCTTCCTGCATTTCTTCTGAAACCGCTTCCTGAACCTCCTCTGAAACTGCTTCCTGAACTTCCTCTGAAACCGCTTCCTGGCCTTCCTCTGAAACTGCTCTCAGAACCTCTTCTGAAACTGCTTTCTGTCTTTCCTGCGAAACTGTTTCCTGAACTTCATGTTCTGTCCCCTGTACTGCCTGTGCCGCCTGGATCACCGCCTGCGCTTCTCCTGTTTTTCGGGTTCCCGGAATGACTGTAATCTTCTCTTCCGAATGCCGGCCGACGGGATGTACGGGTTTCACTGCTTCTTTCCATAACGTCATATAATAATGGCGCCGGTTCCCGGCTCCCTGAAGACAGATCCCGTAAACCTGAGAAAAAGCCAGTCCGCTGTCCCACAGATTTTCCACACCGGTACTTCCCCTGTATTCTCCGTGTCCATTCTGAAGAATAAGCTGTCCCACAGGTATCCGCTGCAGATTTTTATCCACCAGACACATTTCCAGCGGCCGCCCGCCTTTCTGAAGAATTCCACTTACGGTTATCTGGAAACGGACTCTGGGTGGTCTCACCTCAACCTTGGCAAATCCCACATTTCTCAGCTTTGTATCGTCTTCATAGGCATAAATATACGATAAAAACCTTCTGAAACTCACCGTTTCCATAGAATTATTCGAGCTTGCTGACATAAAAAACGCCTCCTTTCACAACAACTATATGAAAGGAGGCGCGTTAATATGAACCTGTTAATGTAAACCTGTTATGACAGCCATACTGTTACTGTATGGTTCCGAACGCATTGCTTAAAGCAGCAAATTGTTCCAGAGTCAGAGCTTCACCTCTGATATTGCTTTTTAATCCGATTGATTCCAGAGCCGCTCCAATCTGTTCCTTGCCAAATGGCAGCTCCGGAGAGTTATTCAGACTGTTTAACATGGTCTTCCGTCTCTGGTTGAAGGAGGCACGGATCAGACGGAACATAAGCTTTTCGTCTTTTACTTCCACAGGCGGTTTTGCGTGTCTGTGAAGACAGATAACTGCCGAACCCACATTGGGCCGGGGAATAAAACAGTTGGGAGGTACATTGGCTGCCAGCTCCGGCTCGGAATAATACTGTACAGCCAGAGAAAGTGCACCGTAATCCTTGCTCCCGGGACCGGACTTCATGCGGTCCGCCACCTCCTTCTGAACCATAACCGTGATGCTGTCCAGAGGTACATCCGCCTCAAACAGCCCCATAATAATGGGCGTTGTAATATAATACGGCAGATTGGCCACTACTTTAATGGGTTTTCCGTCATTCTCTTCGCACACCAGCTGTTTCAGATCCAGTTTCAGAATATCATTGTGAATAATCTTCACATTATCATAAGCCTGAAGCGTATCCTGCAGAATCGGAATCAGATTGTTGTCGATTTCCACTGCAATAACCCTGCGGGCACGTTCTGCCAGCATCTGTGTCATGGTTCCGATACCGGGACCGATTTCCAGAACACAGTCTTCAGAGCCCACATCCGCTGCATCCATAATTTTTTCCAGCACATGCATATCGATCAGAAAGTTCTGACCGAACTTTTTCTGAAAATTAAACTGATACTTCTGCAGGATTGCTATGGTTTCCTGCGGATTTCCCAGATTTGCCATAAGTACTCCTCACTATTGATCTTCATTCAGCCGATAAAACCTGCACGCATTGTTCCAGGCTGCCTCAAGCACTTCTTCCTGACTGACATTTTTCAGACGGGCAATCTCCTCTGCCACATAATGAATCTTCTCAGAAGAATTGCGCCTGCCGCGAAACGGTACAGGGCTCAGATACGGCGCATCCGTCTCCAGAAGGATCCGGTCAAGGGGCATATAGGAAACCACCTCTTTCAGTTTCCGTCCGTTTTTGTAGGTAACAACACCGCCGATTCCCAGATAATACCCCATGTTCAGATACTCTCTGGCAATTTCTGTGCTGTAGGAGAAACAGTGTATAACCATATTGAAGTCAGGGCCTCCGGCCTGCCTGATCATATCCAGCGTATCCTGAGCCGCTTCCCGGCTGTGGATGATCACCGGCTTATCAAGCTCTTTTGCCAGTTCCAGCTGCCGCAGCAACCACTTCTTCTGTGTTTCATGATCACTGGCATCCCAGTAATAATCCAGACCGATCTCACCGATGGCCAGCATCTTCTCATGTATGGCAGCCCGGCGGATCTCGTGGAAATTCTCCTCATTCAGGTCTTTTGTATCATCCGGATGAACCCCGGCAGCCCCATAGATAAAGGGAAAACGATCGATCAGCTTTAATGTCTCCTGAATTTCATGAAGACTGGCCGACACATTCACGATCCGTTCCACTCCCTGTTCTTTCATGGAAGAAAACAGTTCTTCCCGATCTGTATCAAATGCTTCATCATCATAATGAGCATGCGTGTCAAATATCTTCTTCATCTTAACAGATTTCGGAACCGCAGATCATATCCCTGTCAGGGGTCATAACAGAAAGATTTCCGTCATCATCGGATGCCGCCAGAATCATGCCCTGTGATTCCACGCCGCACAGTTTGCAGGGTTTTAAGTTGGTTACAACAGCAACTTTCTTGCCCACCATTTCTTCCGGTTTGTAATATTTTGCAATACCGGATACGATCTGGCGTACCTCTTCACCGATACGAATCTGCATTACCAGCAGCTTCTTCGCTTTTTTAACCGGTTCACAGCTCAGTACTTCACCTACACGAAGCTGTACCTTATCAAAATCATCAATGGTGATTTCTTCCTTGGGTGCCACCTGAGGATATTTAACCTGAGGTTCTTCGGCCGCTGCTCTTTTTGCTTCCACTTCTTCCAGAACTTTTTTCACATCCAGTCTTGCAAACAGGATTTCAGGTTTATCCGTAACCTTATTGCCGTTTGGATATCTGCCGAATTCATCCAGTTCATCAATCATACGGTAAGTACCGTTCAGCTGAGCCAGAATCTTTTCGGATGTTTCAGGCATGAAAGGTTTAAGCAGGCTTGCGCCAATGCAGATACTTTCTGTCAGATTATACATAACTTCTGCCAGACGGGGCTTGTCCTCTTCATTTTTAGCAAGAACCCACGGAGCTGTTTCATCAATATATTTATTGCAGCGCTTGAACAGATTGAATACTTCTGTAATGGCATCTGCCACATGCAGGCCGGCCATCTTCTCCTGAACCTTCTTAACAGCTCCCAGAACAGCTGCTTTCAGATCGGCATCCACATCATCGGTTACACCGGTGGACTTCACTTCACCGCCAAAATATTTATTGCTCATGGCGATGGTACGGTTAACCAGATTACCCAGAGTATTGGCCAGATCGGAATTCATACGTTCTACCATCAGTTCCCAGGTAATCACGCCGTCATTTTCAAAAGGCATCTCATGCAGCACGAAATAACGGACAGCATCCACACCAAACATCTCTACCAGGTCATCTGCGTAGATCACATTGCCTTTGGACTTGCTCATCTTTCCATCGCCCTGCAGCAGCCAGGGATGTCCGAAAATCTGCTTCGGCAGAGGCAGATCCAGTGCCATCAGCATGATAGGCCAGTAAATGGTATGGAAACGCAGAATATCCTTGCCTATCAGATGCAGATCTGCCGGCCAGTATTTTTCAAACATAGGGTCGGATTCTTCATCCAGTCTGAATCCCAGACCGGTGATATAGTTGGTCAGTGCATCGATCCATACATAAACCACATGTTTCGGATCAAAGTCTACGGGAATACCCCAGGAGAAAGAAGTTCTGGAAACACACAGATCCTGAAGGCCTGCCTTCAGGAAGTTGTTCATCATCTCATTCTTTCTGGAAGCAGGCTGAATAAATTCAGGATGTTCCTCAATATACTGAATCAGACGGTCTGCATATTTGCTCATTCTGAAGAAATAAGCCTCTTCCTTCGCAGGCTTTACTTCCCGTCCGCAGTCGGGACACTTTCCGTCCACCAGCTGTGATTCCGTAAAAAAAGACTCACATGGTGTACAGTACATACCTTCATAATATCCCTTATAAATGTCACCTTTATCGTACAGCTTCCTGAAAATCTTCTGTACCTGAACCATATGATCTTCATCCGTGGTACGTATAAATTTATCATAAGAAGTATTCATCATATCCCAGATATTTTTGATCTGACCTGCCACATCATCTACAAACTCCTGAGGCGAAACACCTGCTGCCTGAGCCTTTTCTTCAATCTTCTGACCATGTTCATCGGTACCTGTCTGGAACCGCACATCATAGCCTTCTGCACGTTTATATCTGGCAATCGCGTCTGCCAGCACGATCTCATAGGTATTGCCGATATGAGGTTTTCCTGATGTATACGCAATTGCGGTTGTAATATAATAAGGTTTCTTACATTTTTCACACATGGTTCGAAACGCTCCCTTCCATTGTTATCTTCTTGTTTTAGACATACTGTTTCTATTATACGGAATTCCGTTAAAAGATGCAAGATAATTCCTCGTTTCCGATTTATATTCCTTCTCTCATATCCTGAAAAAAAATTATTTTCATGTTTTTCACCTCTGTTTCTCCATGATTCGTATATTTTTCATGTTTTTCAATATTTTTCTATGAATTCATCTGTATTTGTCAGCCGCTTTGCGTTTTTTTCAAGTCTTTGTAATTGCCTGTATTACTTTTTTATTCTATAATCTACGTATCTCATCAATTACTGAGATCTTTTTTTCGCGAAGGATAATGCGTAAGCCCGTGAATAAATACTAAAGCTCAAAATCACGATCAATTTACAATAACAGTTTTTATTTGGAAAATTGAAAGGAGAATTGCTATGATTACTACCCAGAATCCTTCTGAAATCAGTAACGCCCTGTCATCGTCTGTTCCGGTCTGCATGACAGATTACAAAACAGATCAGGAGAAATTATCAGAGCTTTATGAGCTTTACTTTCATTCTTTATGGTACGCAGCATTCGGCTACCTGAAAGACCCGCAGCTGGCTGAAGATATGGTACAGGAAACATTTATCAAGGTTTCAGAGCATCTTTCCAACATCAAAGATGTCCACTCCAAAATGACAAAATATTTTCTCATTACCATTACGAGAAACAAATGTATTGATTATATACGAAAAAGAAACAGAACACCTGAAACCCTGATGGAAAATCAGGAATATCCTCCTGAATACGACAATCTTCCTCTGGACCATGTAATTCAGCAGGAAACAGTGGATGAACTGACACGTACAGTTGACAGCCTCGACGATACCTACCGTATTCCTCTGAAATTACGCTACATAAACGGCCTGTCCAATCTTGAAATCTCCAGATACACAGGACTGTCCGTCAATCTGGTGGCTGTCCGTATCAACCGGGCGAAAAAAATGTTGAAGGAACGCTTAAATGTAACATACTTTTAAGATTCTGTTAATCCTGAAAGATTCTATTATGGGCCTGATTGTGATATACTGAAAGTAACCTGATACCATTTGCGCAGCAGACGGTACGCAATAAAGGAAGGAGCTTTTAATGACACAATTAAACAGATTATTCCGGAAATCCTCTGCATTTTTGCTGATCATCTCCATACTGACATTATCATTGGCAGGCTGCCGGGTATCCGGCGGCAAAACCTATGAATCCTGGTCCCCGGAAAGTGAAACATCACAGATTACAGATACGCAGGAAGCTTTTGATGATTTTACCATGAACCTGTTCTGTGAAGAAGTAGCGGAAAATACGCTGAATCTCCATTACTGTCTGGAAAATCCGGCTTCCTGGGGCATTCCGGACTATCCTCTGACACTGGGAGAATTCAGTCAGGAATATTTCCGTGAATCTTCTGAAAGGGCCGAAAGTCTTCTTGAAGAGCTTAAAAGCTTCGATTATGATAAACTGACCTACGAACAGAAAATTACCTGCGATATTTTAAGCAATACACTGGAACTGAATTCCATGAACAATTCATTTCCGTATTACGAAGAAATTCTGCAGCCTTCCATCGGCTTTCAGTCAGAGCTGCCCACTCTGCTTGCGGAATATACATTCAATACAGAAAGGGATGTAACCGATTATCTTGCACTTTTAAAGGATATTGAGCGCTATTTTAAACAGATCATCACTTATGAACAGGAGAAATCCAAAGCAGGGCTTTTTATGTCCGATTACTGTGCAGATATGGTTATTAAAGACTGCAGATCATTTGTTTCCCAAACCGAAGATAATTTTCTGATCACTACATTCAGGGAACGTCTGGATGAGATGGACGTACTTGATTCTTCAAAGAAGGAAGAGTATATTCGTCAGAATAATACACTGGTAACTGAAAACATGATGAATGCCTATCAGATGCTGATTGATGCTCTGGAGGAACTGAAAGGAACCGGTGTCAATGACGGCGGTATCTGCAATTTCGATCAGGGAAAGGAATATTATGAATATATTCTGAAAGCAACCGTCGGTACTGACCGTTCCGTAAAGGATCTGGAGAAAATGTCCACGGAACAGATCAATGCGGATATGACAGCCATCAGAGAGCTGATGGAGAAAAATCCCGCGTTAAGCTCCAGTTTCAGCAGTTTTTCATTTTCACTGTCAGATCCGAAGGATATCATCGAAGATCTGAAAACAAAAATGCAGGAAGATTTTCCTGAATTACGCACCGGGATCAATCTGCAGATCAAATATGTCAGTGAATCCATGGAGGATTCTTTAAGTCCGGCATTTTACCTGACTCCTCCCATCGATAACCTTGTGGACAATGTCATCTACATCAACGGCGGTTCATCCGACTCTTCTGATCTGTACACAACCCTGGCTCATGAAGGATATCCGGGGCACCTGTATCAGACAGTCTATTCTTCTTCCTGCTATGATTCACCTGTCCGCCAGCTGTGCAGCGTAACGGGATTTTCCGAGGGCTGGGCCACCTACGTGGAGAATCTGGCTTACAGCTATGAAACGAATGTTGACTCCGATCTGCTTTCCCTGATGCAGCATAACAACAGTGCAAATCTGGGAATCTATGCGCTTCTTGATTTTTACATTAATTATGAAGGTCAGACGCTGGATCAGATCACCAAATGGCTCAGCAATTTTTACGATATAAACAATCAGGATGATATAACGGAGCTGTATTATTATATTGTTTCCCAGCCCTGTAACTATCTGACCTATTATGTGGGGTATCTGGAAATCCTGAATCTGAAAGCAGAGGCTCAGGAAGCACTGGGAGACAGCTTTGACCTGAAAAAATTCCATGCGTTCCTTCTGGAAATCGGCGACGCTCCTTTCTATATCATCCGCGAATATATGTATAGCTGGATTTCATCCTGTAAAAACGGCTGATCTTAAACATACTTTTTTCCCTGCCGGATATCCCGCAGCTTCATCTCCCGACGGATGGTATTCAGAACCATTTTCTTATTGGCACTCCACTTTGGAGCAATCAGAAGGGATTTGGGACCATCCCCTGTAATGCGGTGAATCACCATATCCGGCGGAAGAAGTTCCAGACAGTCAAACAAAATATCCAGATATTCTTCCATGTTTAATACGGAAAAGGCACCTTTCCGGTACTCAGCTGCCAGATCGGTGCCTTTCAGTACGTGGAGCAGCTGAAGCTTGATCCCCTGCGTACGGTATGTACACTCTCCAAAACAGCTTTCAAAGACAGCTTCCGAGAGATAACGGACAGTTTCCATCATATCTTCTCTGCTTTCCCCGGGAAGTCCCAGAATTACATGAGTAATCACCTCAATCCCGGCATCATGAAGCCTGTGCACTGCATCCTCATAACAGGAAAGAGGATACCCCCTCCGGATATATCCGGCGGTCTTTTCATGGACCGTCTGAAGCCCCAGTTCCACCCACACCGGTTTGATCCGGTTCAGCTGTGCCAGAAGTTCCATCACATCATCCGGCAGACAATCCGGTCTGGTAGCAACGGAAAGAACCTCCACCTGAGGATGCATAATGGCCTCCGTAAAAATCTGCCTCAGATATTCCACATCCGCGTAGGTATTGGTGTATGATTGAAAATAAGCGATAAATCTCCCGGCATCTGTTTTTTCCCGAATCCGTTCTCTTGCCCTTTCAATCTGCTCTGTCACGCCTCCGTTCTCCTGCCTGCACACTGCAAACTCACCGGAACCGCCGCCGCTGCAGAAAATACATCCCCCATATCCGATCTTTCCGTCCCGGTTCGGACAGGTCATGCCGCCATCCAGAGCCAGCTTATATACTTTCTGACCAAATCGCTCACGCAGATATGCATTTAATGTATAAAAACGTTCTCCGCCATAATGTTTTTTTACAAAGTCAGAATATTTATCATCACAATTGTGATTTTTTTTACCGTAATTATGATATTCAGATAAATTCACTCTTTTTCCTCCCGCCTTGCAAAGTATACCATCTTGTACTATAATAAATTTCACGTAAAATTCAAGTCTTCTGAACAGGAAAGGAGGATTTATGCATAAGTATTTAAGATCTGTCGGATTTTCCGGTTACATGCGTCATAAAGAAATTCAGAGTCTTCTGGATGAAGTTTACAAAGCTCCGGACAACATTGAAGTCTCGGATCTTCTGGATTCAACCTTTATCACCATGGAAAAAAATTTCAGCACAAATATGGGAATCGGCATCTTCGGTGAATACGATGATACCGACCGTTTTCAGATTGAATATTATTATCCCTATTATAAAAGCAGTGTGGTCTCTTCCAATGCCTGCTGCAGTATCTCCCGACACGCGGATCGATATGCTTTTTCCGTTATGAGTGAAGAATACCGGTTCGGAATTTCTCTGATTTTCTATCTTCAGAATACAAACGGATATCTGGACTGCGTCAGCGACCGCATTCCACTGAACAGGAAAATGCCCATTCGTTTAAATGCCATGTCAAACAGCGGATGTATTCTGCTTCCTCTTCGGAAAACGGCCAGTGAACGGAAACAGTCTCTGGTAATGTCCAGAAAACGTGTTAATCTTATCGAATCCGCCCGCAACGGCGACGAATCCGCCATGGAATCCCTTACCATGTATGATATCGATCAGTACAATCAGGCAGCCATGCGCATTCAGCATGAGGATCTGTACTCCATCGTGGACACATGCTTCATGCCAACGGGAATGGAATGTGATCAGTATTCCATTCTGGGTGATATTCTGGAAATGGAAGAGCTGAACAATATCATGACCGGAGAAGTAATTTATCATTTTCTCATCGAATGCAATGATGTACAGTTCAGCCTGATTATTAACAAAAAGGATCTGATGGGAGAACCGGCCGTGGGAAGACGGTTTAAAGGAGATGTCTGGCTGCAGGGATATGTTGATTTTCCGGAAGAAATTCAATAAAACGTGCTCTTTCAGGCCACAGTAAAAGGAGCCATGGAACCGACTTTCATATGACCGGCCCTATGGCTCCTTTCTCATCTGATCTGCGTTTCATCTCATAAAGAAACCTATTTCTGGAACACAGCGGTATTTCCAATTACATTATCCTCCGAATCTTTCCGGTTATAGATATCTGTATCAATAAGTTTTTCTGATTTTGCCACAAGTACAGCAGCTGTTGCAGCTCCTGTTACATTCGCCGCTGTACGCATCATATCAACAACGCTCGAGATGGGAACCAGAAGAACAATTATTTCCACCGGAAGCCCTGCCGCTGTAAAAATTGCTGTTGTTGTTATAGTCGATGTTCCAGGTACACCCACTGTTCCAATAGAAACAACAAGAGTCAGCGCAACCAGAAATATATACTGAACTGCAGTATACTGAATGTCAAAAATATTAATAGCAAGAATAGCCAGAAGCATCGGCCAGATACCGGCACACGCCGGCATTCCCAGATTTGCGCCAAGTGCTGCTGTAAACGATGCAATATCCTCATTTACACCCAATCTGGAAACCAGCTGCTTTACAGTAACCGGTATAGTTCCCACACTGGACTGAGATGTGAATGCAACAACCTGTGCAGGCCAGAAGCCCTTAAAAAATTTAATCGGGTTTAATCTTCCAACAATGCCGATCAGAGCACCATCTATAACAAACATCTGAATCGCGCATAATACATAAGCCAGTACAAGAACACTCAGCAACGGTACCAGTTCTGCAACTCCGTATGTACTTACGGCATTTGCAATAAGAGAAAGCACTGCAAATGGAGTTAAATCAATTACAAATTCTACAATTACAAACATCAGCTTATTTGCAGAATCAATAAATGTTTTAAATGGAGCCGCTGCCTCCTTATCATTCCCCTGGAAATATACCAATGCAATTCCCATAATCACAGCAAAAATGATAAAAGGAACCACCTCTCCGTTTGCTGCATGCGACACAATATTTTTCGGAAACAGTCCCACAATTGTATCAAGAAATTTCGGCACTTCTCTTGCCTCATAATCCGTGGGTAATGTAAAATTAATTGTTTTCCCGGTTTTTAAACCTCCGGCAATCACAAGCGTAAGCACTGAAGCCGTAAATGTATTGGCAATCAGCCAGAAAATACTTTTTACGCCGATTGTTTTTAACTTACTGATGCTCTCCAGTGATGAAATACTTGAAATAATACTGACAAATAACAGCGGAATCACGAGAGCTGATATAAGATTGGTATATATCTTTCCAAAAACAGCCACCACTTCCACATGATTTTTAAACAATACCAACTGCAATACCAAAGATCATAGCCAGTATGGTTAATATTCCAAAATCAACATTCTTTTTTCTTCCCAGATAAGAAAGCAATGCAAAAAGCACCAGTGTAACAGCTAATGCTGCTGCTCCTGAAATATCAATATTCATAGTTTTTCTCCTTGTTTTATTTCAGCGCTGTTTTAATTTGTGTTCAAGATATTATCATAACACACACATACTGTCCAATACGCATAAAATATATCCAGTTATAATATACAGTTATAATTTCATTTTATTAGTATCAGATTCCCGGATACTTAAAAAACAAATAAACATGGAGAATAAAACTATTTCTACATAAACCGGCACAGACCGAGAACCGTTCCCATGATAAAGAAAATAACTGCCTGAATAATCACCATCCAGATCTCATTACCGTTCAGCTGTCCTGCAAGATGAATATTCTCTCCGGGGCAGGACACGGCACATCTGCCGCACCGGATACATTCTCCGGATAACAGACTGTCCTCTTCCGGCTTCAGATAAACCGGACATTTTTTCCGGCACAGACTGCAGCCTTTCCGACAGCCGGCCTCATTTCGTTTTAATACAGATACAGGCAGTATGGGCAGCACTGCAAATACGGCTCCCATGGGACACAGAAACTGGCAGAAAAACCGTTCCTGCAATGCCATCCCCGCCAGAATCACCACAAATATAACAACTCCCGCGGTATATCCCTCCAGATTGAGTCTTCCCGCCGTCAGCCTGGAAAATACATCCCATGGACTGGTGCCGGAAAATTTTTCGTATACTCCCAGTGTGCAGAAAATAACGATCAAAGCCAGAATCACATATTTTATCTTCTGACAGATGGGAACACATGCTTCCGGCAGTGAGAATTGTTTCCTGTTTTTGAACAGTTTCGTCTGTACAAGTCCTGAAATCCAGTAAACAAAATCTCCCAGTGTTCCAAAAGCACATACATAACCACAGAAATATCTTCCAAACAGAATAGTGAATATTCCAAGTCCAATAAGTGTAATCAAAAAACCGTTGACTTCCAGCACATTTCCGCTCCCGATTTGATTGAATATGTATTTTACTCCTGAAAAACCTGCCACAAAAGCAGACGGCATACTGATAAAAAAGATTACCTGAATGACAGCTCGCATCAGCCTCTGCCGGCCGGCTGTGAGAGACTTTCCTTCTTTTCCGGAAACACGCTGTTTTACAGAACTATTTCTAATTTCCTTCAGTGATATCATGGTGACACCGCCTTACTCAACGCATCGGATGCTGCACCAAGAATTCCCCGGGAACTGTAGGTTGCCCCGGATATCGTGTCGATTTCCGTATTCTGTTCCTCAACAATATGATCTGTCAGTTCTTCTGCCATTTTCAAATAAGCAGAATCCTCAGACTTTGCAGACAGAATCTCCACATGCGTGATTTTTCCACTTTCCACAGTAACCGCTACGTTGATATCGCCTCCAAAGCCCATACCGGTTCCCTCCCAGACTCCATCCGCATAAACAGATCGCCCTGCTTCGATTCCTGTATTTTCTCCCGAACTTACTCCTTCCGCACTTTCCAGTGCCATAATCGATTCATTATACGCTTCCGCTTCTGATATTTTATTTTCATTTTTTTCCACCATCAACCGGCGTTCTGCAGCAACGGAATTGTATGAAAAGAGTGCTCCTGCTATCACAGCCAGACTCAGAAAACGAACCGTAAAATTTTTATATTTCATGCCCGAAACCTCCTGATAAAATCCTCCAGTGCACTCAAAACTGAAAAAGCGGAACTTTCATTTTCTACAGCCGTCTCCGGTACCTCCGGACTTTCCATTTCTGCAGCCGTCTCCGCTACCTCCGGACTTTCCATTTCTGCAACCGTCTCCGGTACCTCCGGATTTTCCGTCTCTGCAGCTGTCTCCGGTACCTCCGGACTTTCCGTCTCTGCATCCGTCTCCGGCGCTTCGATACCTCCGGTTTCCTCTACCGTTTCCTGCGTTTCAGCATCTTCACTCTCTTCTGAAGCCTCTGCAAGGGCTGTCTGCAAAGCTTCCCGGGCTGCACTTACAATTGCATTGGAAGAATAGGTAGCACTGCTGACCACATCGATCTGTTCTGCATTCTGTGCTGTTAATATCTGTTTCACAACGCCTTCATACCAGATATTTTTACGGGTGCGGCCATTGATTGCATAATCCAGATAAACATCATTATCATCGGGATAATCCGATCTGTCATCCAGTTTTTCCACCTGAATATCTGCAATTTTCCCTTTTCCTATTATCACGGTTAACTGTACGGTATAAATAAAGGTATCCTCGTCTGCGCAGAGTGCTGATGCCCGATAGACTCCATCCTTATACAGGGCTGTGCTGTTTTCTGCTTCGGGAGTTTCAAAACTATTCTGATCTGAACCTGAGGATTCCGGGTTTCCTTCTTCTGAATCCTCCCAACTGCCAAAGCCTGAGTTTTCCATACCTCCCTCAGGCTGCTGCGTACTTTCCAAACCAGGATGATGTGTACTGTCAGATCCTGGCTTTCCGTTTTCTGCGGACACGGCCTTTGTCAGTGCTTCTGAAACCGCATTAATAATGCCGGTTGAACTCCAGGTTGCTCCGGACACCACATCCACTTCCGTACTCTGAGCTGCAATAATCCGTTCCGTAACTTTTTCTGCCTGTTTCAGATAAGAAGGTGTTTCATCTTCTGCTTCGAGAATCTCAATGGAAACAATTTTTCCGCCGGCAACAGTTACCTGCACGGTGATTTCGCCGCCAAACCCTTCTGCAGTTCCGGTATAAACGCCATCCATATATCCATCTTCCGCAGGAAGCGGATTTTTATTGACCAACGGTTTTTTCTGCGGAGATGAGGTATTGCCGGCTGATATTCCTGCACCGCCTGTATTTATACCACCTGTATTTATACTATCTTCATCCACTGTCAGATCATCGGTCACGCCGGAGCCTGCCGCCTGTTTTAAAGCAGTTTTTACTGCATTAATAATACCGTTGGAGGAATAGGTGGCCCCCGATACAATGTCCACATTGGGGCTTTGAGCTGCAATTATGCGGCTGATAACCGCTTTTGCAGAAGACAGATAAGAAGGTGTCTCTCCGAATGCACTGACAATACTGATATCAGCAATCTTCCCTTCGGAGATTAAAACCTTTACCTGAATGGTTCCGCCAAATCCCCGGGCAGAACCGTAATAAGTTCCGTCCACATATCCTTCCGGCTCTTCAAATATTTCTTCCACCACTGGTATGATTTCCTGTACGGGAGCAGTTTCCGCTTCTATATCTGTTTCAGTTTCCTCTGCTGCTTTTGTTTCCGAAGCTTTCGCATCGATGGTCAGTAAAGCAGGTATTTCCCGAAGAACAGGTTCTGTTGCGGGAAGTGTACCGGCAATCAGGACTGCCACCAGTACTGCCGGCCACAGATTAACCAGAGGAGCCAGTCCGGAAAGGATTTTTTCTGTTTTTCCGCCTTCCGGCCTTCGTCCGCCTTTCCCATTTTCCATTTGTCTATTTCCGGATTTATTTTCTCTCATATCATTTCCTCATGTTTACTTAATTTCGCCTGATAACAGAAAGGGGAAATTCTGTTGTAAAATTCTGCTCCAGCCCCTCTGTAATATATACTGTCCCATTTTCCGCCATAAGTATCATTTCAAAAGCATCGCCATACTGTTTCCAGTAATTCTCTGCTTTTTCCAGTCCCATAATAAATACAGCCGTGGACAGGCCGTCTGCCAGCATGCCGTTATCGCTCACAATAGTAACGGAGCTCAGGCCGCTTTCTGCGGGATATCCCGTTGCCGGATCCAGAATATGATGATATGTTTTCCCTGTTTTTTCATCTTCAAAGAAACGTTCATATCCACCTGAGGTAATCACTGCTTTATCTTCAACCGACACAACTCCCAGCAGATCAGCATCCGATTCTTCCATACCAGGTCCGGCAATTCCCACACGCCACAGATTTCCGTCGGTTTTTGCCAAATAACACTGTACATTGCCTCCCAGAGAAACCATGCCCGAAACCAGATCATACTTTTTAAATATTTCCATCACTCGCCCTGAAGCATAGCCTTTGGCAATTCCGCCGAAATCAATTCCCTGATTTTCAGCCAGCGAAACTGTTTTTGACTGTGCATCATATTTTAATGCTGATGAATCTACAGTTTGCAGAAGTGCTCCTATTTCCCCACTTTCCGGCACACGATAATCCTGAGAGGTAAAGCCCCATGCTTCCATAAGCGAATATACGGTTATGTCAAAAGCGCCTTCTGTCGTTTCATATAAAGAAAGAGCTTCTACCAGCATGATTTCCGTGTCCCCGGAAACTTTTCCGCTCTTATTTTCGTTGACGGCCGCAATCTCACTGTCTTTATTTCCCACAGACAGCAGCGCATCCAGCCTTTCAATTTCCTGTACTGCCTCATTCACCGCTTCCTGACAATTCTCTCCATAACCAATCAGCGTCATATATGTGTCCATGGCAAATATTTCCTGCTGTGATGAAGGAATTTCTTCTGCGGCTGACGAAACATTTTCCACTGTTTCTTTATTCTGTAATAAGATGCTGCCATCTGTCTCCTCAGAAACTCCTGCCCCACTGCATCCGGTAAATACCAGAGTCAGCAGCATGGTAAAAATCAGTATTTTTTTCATTTCCCTCCTCTGACATACCGCTGCAGGCGGAATGCCTTGTTTTTCATCCCATGTTAACCAGAATTCTGATACTTTTATCAGATATACACAGCAACAAGGCCGCCCTGCAGAGGTGACCTTGAAAATAATGGGGTTTCCGATACCAATGTCTTTTACAGACAGCCAGATGATGGTTCGTCCACCCCATTATCATCTGATTAAAATTTCACTAATGTTAAACTTCAACGAAATAATGATTATAACGTATTATTTATACGTTTTTACGACGTTTCATAATAACCACATAGCCTCCGCCGCACAAACTCAGCATCAGCAGAGCCAGCCACAGATACATGGTGCTGCTGTCACCGGTGTCTACAGAAGAATAATCCTGTTCAGCCTGGCTGCCGTTTTGTGAAATCTGACCGGCACTCTGATTTCCATTACCTGTTGTATTGTTACTTACACCGATATCTGCACTGCCGCTAATACCGGTTCCCGTGCCGGTACCACTCTGGTTGCTGTTTCCAGATACAGTTGTGCTGTTGTTTCCATCCTCACCTTCTTCATCATCCGAAGGATCTGCGGGCGCTGCTGCATCGTCACCGTTTTCGTCATCCGAAGGATCTGCGGGCGCTGCTGCATCGTCACCATTTTCGTCATCAGGTTCTACCGGTGCAGAGACTTCCTTCTTTGTATAAATAAATGTCAGTTCATGATAACCAATCGAAGAAACAGTTATCTCATATGCACCATTTTCCGCAAAAACAGCCGAATCGCCGGATACTGCTTCCAGATTCAGAGTTCCGTCTTCATTAATAATTACAACAGCATCTCTTCCGGTTGCTGCATAATCCGTTCCATTTACAGTTACTGCACTGATATTTTTCAGGTAATCTTCAAACGCTTCTGCGCTGCTGCCCTCTGCTGCCGCCAGTGCAGGTGCATCATCATTACCATTGTATGTCGCAGGCATTTCCTCTGTGGACAGTATAAAGCTGGTACTTATAGATGCATACTTTCCTCTTCCGTCGCTTACTGTCAGAGTATATTTACCTTTTTCAGCTTCTTTGCTGTAGGTTAAAATACCATCTGCCACCGCTGCATCTTTCAGTCCTTCCACTTTATACTGCGCATCGAAATCTTCAGGAATACCGCTTGCAGTTACAGTTGTTTCTCCTGCATTGATATCCTCATCTGCCACATTTACAGAACCATCGAATTTTACAGGTACATAAATATTATCTACAGGTATTTCATATATTCCTTTGCTGGTATAATAGGTAATCCTGTTAATATGCTGGCCCATCATTGCCTCATAATGCGCAGATGATGTGGGGCACCCATGTATGCTTTCCGTAAAACCGGTACACCATGCCAGTTCTGTTACTCTCCAGATATTTTCCAGATGACGCATGCCGTAATCGGCACCTTCACTGGTACTTACAACCACTCCGTATACCTTATCTGTGCCAGCATCAATGACATCAATTCCTTCCAGATCCAGCTGATAATCTCCATAGGAGGTGTCCGTCAGAAGCTCTGCTTCCACTCCGGTCAGTGTTCTCGTTTCACCGATCACTTTTCCAAAGCTCAGAGAACCATCGGCATTTGCAACAACTTCTTTGTAATAGTCAGGAGCTTCACTTAATACATAATAAGCATAACTTTCATTTTCAAACAGAGCATCCTGACCGGTATATGTATCAGTGCTGGTCTGTCCCCGGTTGGTTACAGTAATTTCCACAGAATCTTCATCTGTAACTTTTTTGTATTCTGAAAGATCAACGCCTTCTCCAACCTTTACAGGGAATGTGATACCTGTAATATCACTTCCATCTGCATTCACATGATATGATCCGCCTGCAAGACCCGATGTCCTGGTCTTGTTCAGAGTTGCAGAAGAAAATGCATCTACCGCCACATCATTATTAACATCTGATTTATAAAACTCTGCATAAGGAATATTCATTAAAACATAGATTTCTGCAGGCTTTTCAGGCTCCTGGGTTTCGCTTTCGGAAGGCTTTTCAGCTTCGTCTGCTTCATGAATTGCTTCCAGTGCAGCTTTTTTTATTGCTTCAGATGTGCGTGTCGCACCTGAAACCGCATCCCACCCATTGATCGTATCTTCAGATGCGGTTTTTCCTGTTAAAAGTGTCTGAAAACCATTTGACTTATTATACGCTTTTGCAAAATATGTTTTGCTTTCACCCTCGTCATATCCGTTCTGAGGTATTACTGTGATCTCCGAAAAAACACCATCTGCCACTTCCAGGGTTACTTTAACATCATATTCCGTCCATAGATCTTCATTTTCATCATCTTCCACGGTTCTTTCCACATGAGCTGTTTTCGCATATGTTCCGTTTTTCGCAGCCTGATTACCGGTAACTGCCATAGCCATATCAGCAGGTATCAAACCAGTTATCATTGCCGCTGCCAGAAATACGGTCACATATCTTTTCTGCTTTGTAAACTTTTTCATATCCGTTTACTCCTTTCCTTTCATATGCCGGTTATAATCAACTAACCTCTCTGTAAAAAATAAAAGCAGGACTCATTTTCTGAGTTAGTACCTGCTAACGCAAAGTATACTTTAGTTCGGAGAATCTTGTCAACGTTGTTTCCGGTTAATGAGAAATGTTCTCTTTTGGTGCAGAATCAGTGATAATTTTTATCTGTTTTCAGTTCTATTATCACCTGATTTTTATTTCATATGAACCAGGACATCCCAACAATTAACATAACAGAAACAAAAATTAAGCATCGGGGCACTGGCACCGGGTGTTGGCATGTGCTTCTGCATGGTATGGAATCACATGATTCCGGGAATTATAATCGGCCTGGTCGGAATCATCATACTGATGTGTCTGATTCCGCTCTGCAAAGGATTAAAATAAAACTGTTCCGTGCTCCTGAAAATATTTTTCCTTGACAAGAGGATTATAAACCTGTACAATATGAATGTTGCCGGATTGTCTATGCGGCAACATTTCAGACTGTTCCGTGTTTAAGCCAAAAATCGGTAATGTCCTCTTAGTTTAACGGATAAAACAAGCGCCTCCTAAGAAGGAGCCGCGGCTGAACCCTGAGGGAAAACAGAAAAAAGAACTTGGAGTTCGAATCTATTCTGGAAGAGACAAAATTAACAACGGAGCTTTCCCCATTTTGGCGGAT